>NZ_JBJDQL010000025.1:0-12579 GCF_044903305.1 Streptomyces sp. NPDC019531
ACCAGAAAGAACAACCTCCACCGACTCATCAGCCCCAAACCGAGAGGCGCGACAATACGACTCAAAGTGCCATACCTCAGATGAAAACGACCTCTTAGGGGGTGTCTGACAATTCCCTAGGGCGTTTGCGGGCTCAGCTTGTGGTGAGGCGGGCCGGTTCGATGCCGGAGACGAGGCCGGCGAGGGCCTGGTCGATGTCGGGGCCGAGGTACCAGTCGCCGGTGTGGTCGAGGACGTAGACGCGGCCTTGGGTGTCGATGGCGAGGAGTGCGTGGGTGTCGGTCTCGGCGCCGAGGGGGCAGACCTCGGAGTCGAGGGCGCGGCCGAGGTCGGCGAGGGTGCGGGCCATGTGGAGGCCGTACAGGGGGTCGAGGTGCAGGTGGGCGGGGGCGACCTGGCGGCCGGGCCCGGTGGGGGTGACGTGCAGGCCGCCGAATTCGGCCCAGGCCTCGACGGCGGCGGGGAACACGGCGTGCCGGTGTCCGGCGGGTGAGGTGTGTTCGCGCAGGGCGTCGGCCCAGATCTCGGCCTGTTTTATGTCCCAGCGTCCGGGTTGCCAGCCGGCGGAGCGCAGGGTGGCGTCGACGGGGGCGGGGAAACGGGTGGTGCCGGTGCGGTCGGGGTGCATCTGCCCTTCGCGTTCGTCGAGGTCATGGGTGGGCGCCGTGGTGCGTGGGGGCGCCGTCGTGCGGGTCGTTCAGGTGGTGGGGGGTGTCAGCCGCCGTCCTGTGCCGGGTCGACGATGCGTACGCCGAAGTGGGCGCTGAGGGCGGTGCAGGCGCGGCAGGGGGCGGCGAAGCTGCCGTGCAGGGGGTCGCCGTCCTCGCGGATGCGGCGGGCGGTGAGTTTGGCCTGTTTGAGGGCGCGGCGGGCCTCGCCGTTGGTCATCGGTTTGCGGGCGGCGCGCTTGCTGCGGGCGGCGTCGGCTGCGGCGATGTGCCGGGATATGAGCATGGTCTCGGCGCAGCGGCCGGTGAAGCGGTCGCGTCGGTCGCTGCCGAGGGTGTCGAGGAAGTCCTGGACGAGTGGGTGCAGTGGCGGGGCCTGGTCGCCGCGGGCCGCCGTGGAGGTGAGGGTGGCGCCGCGGACCGAGAGGGCGGCTGCGACGGTGGGCAGTATGCCGTCGCGGCGGTGGCGGAGGGCGGGCGCGTGGGGTCTCTCGGCGCTGCTCCAGCCGATGCGGGGATCGCCGCCGGCACCGGTGTGCGGGTGGCCGTGTGTGCCGGTCGTGGTGCCGGTGTGCGGTCCTTGGCGAGGTCCCGTCTGCGTCGTGTTCATGATCGTCATCCCCTCCCGAGCATCCCCCGGATGTCACAGACTGCCAAATGGCGTGGCTGGTGCGGAAGCTGGGGCGGCGCGACACGCCCGGGTTTGGGCGGGCTGTCACGGCGGGGTGACGGCTGGTCACGGAAGCGGAGGGGGGCTGACCGGCGCCCGGTGACCGGTGTCGTCGTACCGCATAGGCTGTCGGCACCGCGATCCAAGTGGTCGCCGCGATGCGCGCGGTTGACGCGTGGAGACGGACGAGACAGTCGATACGGTGCGTGGCGGCCTTTGCTTGGCCCATGAGGGTTGCCGCGCGTCGTACCAGAGCGCCGCAGGGGGCTTTCGCCATGACGACAGGTCGGCTCGGGCAGGCCGCGCCGCCGAACGCGGCCTATGCCGGGCAGGTCGTGCATTTCCCGGATCCGGTCCGGGCCGCGCGTCATCCCAGAGGGGTGCGGGTGGATGAGCGTGGCTACCCCGACTTCTCGCCCTATGCGCGTGCGGCTGCCGAGATCGCCGATCCGCCGGAGGGTTTCGGGGTCGACGAGCTGCGGCTGACGGATTACGTGTCGGCGAACGCGGCGCTGTCGGCGACCGGTCACGAGTTGTGGGACACGGTGCCTGCGGTGGCGACGCCGCATGGCTGGACTTGGCATCACGTGGTGGGTTCGCGGCGGCTTGAGCTGGTCCCGGTCGAGGTGAAGGCGCTGTTGCGGCACCATGGCGGGATCGCGACGACACGTGTCGACCAGAGCAAGCGGGGGACGCGGCCGTTGCAGGAGACGCGTCCGGCGCACTTCGGGCTGCCGAAGTCCGCTGTCGCGGTAACGGAGTCGCAGGTGCTGGGGGTCGAGGAGGACCTGGGGTACCGGCTGCCGGGCGCGTACCGGTCGTTCCTGAAGGCGGCGGGCGGGTCGGCGCCGGTGGGGGCGGCGTTGGACGCGGAGTTGGGGCTGCTGGTGGACCAGCCGTTCTTCACCGTGCGGGACGAGGCGGCGGTCAACGATCTGGTGTACGTCAACAAGTGTCTGCGGGACCATTTGACGAAGGACTATCTCGGTGTCGGTTTCGTCCAGGGCGGTCTGCTGGCCGTGAAGGTGAAGGGCGAGGGGATCGGTTCGGTGTGGTTCTGCGCCTACGACGACGCGCGCGACGTCGATCCGTCGTTGCCGCCCGCCGAGCGGGTGGAGCGTCTGCTGCTGCCCTGTGGCGCTGACTTCGACGTGTTTCTGTCCCGACTGGCCGGTAATCCGCCGGAGTTGGAGACGGTGGCGAACCTGATGGTGGACGGCGGGTTCGCGCGGTCCGTTCCGGTGGCTGGGGAGTGAGCTGACCGATGGTGACGTTCGCGCAGGCGCAGGAGCGCGCGGAGGAGTGGATCAACGGGGACGTTCCGTCGTATCAGCATCGTGAAGTGCGGGTGCGGGAGTTCGGCCTCGGGTTCGTGGTGTGGGCGGAGGACCGTGCGGAGGGGCCGCGGTCGGACGGGGGCGCCCAGCGGTTGGTCATCGCCCGGGACAGCGGGGAGGCCACGCTGTGGCCCTCGCTGCCGGTGGGGGAGGTGATCCGCCGGTACGAGGAGGAGTACGGGCGTGAGGGCGGGGTCGCTGAGGTGGGGGCGGGTGCGGCGGCCTCCCGGGTCGACCTGAACCAGACGTCGTTTCTTCTGACGCCGCCGGAGTGGTTGCAGGACGCGGCGGACAAGTTGGGGATCGGGGATGGGCGGGGCGGGGATGGTTCCGGTTCCGGGTCCGGGGCTGGTGCCGATGGGGGTCCGGCTGTGGGGGACGGTGGGTCGGGTGCCGCGTCGGGGGTGGCTGCGGAGGCGAGGCCGTGGACGGGGACCGACACCAACGGGGGTGAGGATCTCTCCGTGGCGTTGCCTGAGACGGTGTTCTCGCCGCCGTTGAGCGAGGGGGAGGCGGCTTCGTCGCCCTCGTCACCCTCGTCGCCCTCGTCACCCTCGTCGCCCTCGTCTCCTTCGTCTCCTTCGTCGGCTTCGGGGGTCTCGGGCTCCGGGGCTGCGCGAGTTTCCGGGGCGGTGGACGGTGCACAGGGGGCGGCGGCTGAGTCGACGCCGCCTTCGCCTGCGCCGGGTGCGTCTTCGTACGGGTATCCGCAGGCCGCGGGTGGGCCGGGTGCGGTTGCGCAGGGTCCGGGTGGGTCCTCGTACGGGTATCCGCAGGGTCCGGGTGCGTCGGGTCCGGGTGGTTCGGATGCGGGGGTGGCTCCTCCGCCTGGGCCGGGTGCGTCTTCGTACGGGTATCCGCAGGGGCCCGGCGGTGGTCCTGGGTTGGCTCAGTCGCCGGGCGGGCCCGGGGCTCCGGGGCCTGCGCCGAGTGCCGGGGACATCGCCGATGTCGCCACCAGCAAGCTGGCGCCCCCGTCCAGGGGTGCGCAGGGTGGGGGGTCGACCCCGCCGCCTCCGCCGCCCCCGCCGGGGGCGCCCGGTGTGCAGCCGGGGAGTCCGACTCCGCCGCCCGCTCCCGGAACGCCGGGTGCGCCCGGTGCTCCGGGGGGCGGGTATGTGCCCACCCAGTTCGTGTCGGCACCGGGTGTGGAGGGGCCGTCGGGGTCGGGGGCGCCGCAGCCTTCGGGTACGCCGTCGGCTTACGGGGGCGCTCCTGCTCCGCCTCCGCCCGGTGTGCCGGGGGCGCCTGGTGCTTCGGGATTCCCGAACACCCCGGGCACATCGGCCGCGCCTGGCGTATCCCAGCCGCCTGGTGCCCCTGGTGCCCCTGGTGCCCCTGGTGCCCCTGCTGACCCTCAGGCTCCGAACGCACCGTCGGCTTCCGGTGGCGCGCCGCAGCCTCCTGGCGCCCCCGGGGCTCCGGGTGCCGCGCGGGGAGCTGCGTATCAGGCGGAGACCGTGTTGTCCCCGCCCCCGGGGGGCGGCCCCGGTGTACCCCCGCCGCCGCAGGCCCCCGGCGTGCCCGGCGCTCCCCACACCCCTGGTGCACCTGGAGTTCCAGGCGCCCCCGGGGCGGCACCGGGTACTCCCCAGCCGATGCCGCCCGGCACGATGCAGCCCGGCACGATGCCGCCCCCGCCACCGGGCGCCGTCCCGTCCCCGGGCCCTGTGCCTCCGCCCGGGCACGCCATGCCCCCGCAGCCTGCCCCGGGCCAGCCCATGCCAGGGCAGCCGGCGCCAGGACAGTCTGCGCACGGACAGCCCGCGCCCGGACAACCGTCGGCCTACGGCTACCCGCACCAGTCGCAGCCCACCGTCGGCCCCGGCTACCAGGCCGTCCTCCGCTACCGTGCGCAGGACGGGTCGGAGCAGCAGCTGATCCGGCGTTCCGCGCCGGGCACCCCGCACCCGGAGTGGCAGATCTTCCACGAGCTGCGGGGCATGAACGTGCCGCCGGACCAGGTGCTGGAGCTGCACACCGAGTTGGAGTCGTGCGAGCTGCCGGGCGCGTACTGCGCGCGGATGATCCGGGAGCAGTGGCCGCAGGCGCGGATCGCGAGTATCGCGCCGTACGGCACGGATCACGCGAGCCGGCAGCAGGGCATGCAGCAACTGCTGGCACACCAGGGCGAGTTGCATCAGGTGGCCGACGGACCGGCCCGCCCGGCACCGGTACGCGCGCCCCTGCCGCCGGTGCAGGCCGCGCCGCCGATCCCGCCGGAGGGCGTGGCGCAGGAGCTGGCCGGTGCGTTCGGGCCGGGGATCTTCCGGTTCGAGCAGGCCGCGGTGTCCCGGCAGGGCGTACCGCCGGTCGTGGCGCACTCGCTGGTGGTGGCGGGGCTGCCGTTGGACATGGGTCCGTTCTTCTGGGCGCAGGCCCAGCCGGGGCGGCCGGTGCCGACGCTGGCGGAGCTGGCGGCCGAGCGCGGGGTGCAGCCGGCCTCGGACGCGGGCTCGTACCTCGTCATGGGCAGCGACTTCGGCAAGGCGGTCTGTGTGCAGTACGGGACGGCGAACATCGTCGCCGTACCCGTGGAAGCGGGTCCGGGCGGTGCGCCTGTTCCGCCGCAGTTCGTGAATTCGGGGTTGCCCGAGTTCCAGCGCTGTCTGGCGCTGCTTGGCCGGATGTGGCGGCTCCGCTTCGGCCTGAACCAGGAGCAGGCGGGCCGTTGGACCGTCGACTTCCAGGCGCAGCTGGCCTCGCTCGATCCGGCGGCGCTGGGTTCGCCGGAGAGCTGGTGGTCGGTGCTTCTGGAGCAGATGTGGGACGGGCTGCTGTGATGCCCCGCCGCCGCTGATCCAGGCACGCGCGCGTGTGTGGGAGGGCCGGGCCGGTCGTGTGACCGGACCCGGCCCTTTCGCGTGCGTGCGATGGCGACCGTGGTGACCGTGACCTGTACGCGGAGTGTCGCGTTATGAACATTTCCGTCCGATACATCAAGATGTGCGCGAAATCATCATTTCGCGTCCGTTCGTGTTGTTTTGGCGGAGAGGGGTTCCAGGATGAGCAGCGCACCGGTGTCGCCCCGGGGGTTCGTGGCCGTACGAGGGCGCGGCTACCGCCCCGAACAGGTCGACGCGTACGCCGCCGCCCTGTCCCGGGACCGTGACGCTGCCTGGGAACGGGCCGCCCGGCTCACCGTGCTCGCCAAGGAGATGGGGGCGGAGGCGGTACGGCTGCGGGAGGTGGTGGCAGCGCTGGCTCCGCAGTCGTACGAGACGCTCGGCGAGCGTGCGCGGCGGCTCTTCGAGTTGGGCCAGGAGGAGGCCGCGGCCGTCCGTGAGGGTGCCCGGCAGGAGGCGCGGCGCCTTGTGGACGAGGCGCGGGCGCACGCGGACGGCGTACGGGACGCCGCTCAGGCGTATGCGGACGCCGTGCGCGCGGACGCCGACGACCGCGCCCGCCACCGGCTGCTCGCGGCACGCGCCGAGGCCGATGAGATCCGTATCGCCGCCCGACGTGAGGTGAAGGAGGGGCGCGGGGAGGCGCTCGCCGCGTTGCGCGAGGTTCGGCAGCGCACCATCGGGATGCTCGCCGAGCAGACCAAGGAGCATGCCGAGCGGTGGGCCGAGGTGGAGTGCGCGGAGGAGAAGCGCGCCGCCGAGGTGGAGGCGTCGGGCGCCGAGCGGGTGGCCCGGGCGGAGGCGGCACTGTCGGAGGCGAAGCGGGGGTTCGCGGAGGCGGAGGCCTCGGTGGTGCGGTGCGAGGAGGAGGCACACGCGCGTGCCACGGAGATCCTCGCGGAGGCGCGGGCACGGGAGGAGCGCATCGCCCGGGAGACGGAGCTGGTGCTGCGGGAGCACGGGGAGCGCTGGGACGACGTACAGGCACAGATGGACCACGTACGCAGCAGTCTGACGGCGCTTACGGGGCGGGCGGCGCCGTTGGAGTGACGAGGTTCTGTTGGTGTGGCGGGCCGGGAGAGGGCCGAGTTTCACTTGCTGCGATCTGGCGCCGGCCGACCGCACCCCCGTTGGCAAATCCGCCGACTTTGTTCTCAACGTCCCCATACACTCCGGCACATGGGGTTCGAACAGCTTGTCGAGCCGGTCGTCGGTGTGGGCGTGAGTCTTCTGTTGGGGATGTTCGGGGTGGGGGAGGCCGTCGACGCCTGCCGCAAGTTCCGGCTCCGGAGCCGCGGGCGGTGGATCGAGGCGAAGGTGCTCGGGGTGCGGGAGGACGATGACGGCGAGGGCGGGGCGCGCTTCTATCCCATCGTGTCCTTCACCCCGCCCGGCGGGCGCGAGGTCGTCGCCGAGTCGCCCCACTACAAGACGTATCCGCCGGGCCTGGGGTCCTTCCCGGACGACAAGGTCGACGTGCTCTACGACCCCCTCGGTCCCGAACGGATCGAGGTCCGTGGCTTCCGCGGTGACGGTGCCTACAAGACGGCGATCTCCGCACTTCTGCTGTTCGGCGGCGTCGCGTTCGTGCTCAGCCAGATGGTGTTCTGACCCGTTTTCCCGACGAGCCCGAGCTCACTGCTCCTTGAGCACCGGGAAGCGGCGCGGGGCCAGCACCAGCAGCACCACGAAGGCGACCGCCGCCGCGCACCCCGCGCCCACGTACACCGCGTGCACCGCGTCCGCGATGGCCGCGCGGGTCGCCTCCGGGGCCGTACCGGCGTCCAACGCGCGCGTGACGGAGTCCAGGTCGCTCGCACCGCCCAGACGCGCGGCCAGCACGCTGTTGGCGACCGCGCCGAAGACCGCCGCGCCCACCGTCTGGCCGGTCTGGCGGCAGAAGAGGACGGACGCGGTCGTCGTGCCGCGTTCCGTCCAGCCGACCGTCGACTGGACCCCGACGATCAGGGGCAGTTGGAACAGGCCCAGCGCGGCGCCCAGGAGCAGCATCAGCAGGGTCGGCTGCCAGGCCGAGCCAGGGTAGGGGAGGAGCGGGAAGGCGAACAGGATCAGCGCGGCCGTGGCGATGCCCGTCATCGCCGTGTTGCGGAAGCCGATGCGCCGGTACACGTGCTGGCTGAGGGCCGCGGAGATCGGCCAGCTCAACGTCCATACGGACAGCACGAATCCGGCGGCGACCGGGGTGAGACCGAGCACGGACTGGGCGTACGTCGGCAGGAAGACCGTAGGGGCGACCATGAGGAGGCCCAGGGCGCCGAGCGCCAGGTTCACCGCGGCGATCGTCCTGCGGTGCCACACCCACCCGGGGATGATCGGCTCGGCCGCCCTGCGTTCCACCAGGACCACGACGGCCACCAGGGCGATTCCCGTGGCGAACAAGGTCAGTGACGGCCATGACAGCCATGCCCAGGCCACCCCGCCCTGCACGAGCGCCGTCAGCAGTACGCCCCCGCAGGCGAACACCGCTAGCGCGCCCGCCCAGTCGACACGCGCGCGCGTGGAGAGCGTTTCCCGGGCCGGCTCGTGCAGGTACCGGGCGATCAGCCACAGTGCGGCCGCGCCGATCGGCAGATTGACCAGGAAGATCCACCGCCAGTCCGCGTACGCCGCGAGCACGCCGCCGATCCCCGGGCCCGCGACCGCCGCCACCGCCCACACCGTGGACAGCTTGGCCTGGATCTTCGGACGGTCCTTGAGCGGGTACAGGTCGGCGGCGAGCGTCTGGACCGTGCCCTGCAGGGCGCCGCCGCCCAGCCCCTGCACGATCCGGAACGCGATCAGCGCCGCCATGTTCCACGCCACCGCGCACAGCAGGGAGCCGAGCAGGAACAGCACCGAGCCCGCGATCAGCACCGGCTTGCGCCCGAAGGTGTCGGACAACTTGCCGTACAGCGGCAGTGTCACCGTCACGGCCAGCAGATAGCCGGAGAAGAGCCAGGAGAAGACCGAGAAGCCGCCCAGGTCGCCGACGATCTGCGGGACCGCCGTGGAGACGATGGTGGCGTCCAGGGCCGCCAGTGCCATCGCGAGCATCAGGGCCGCCACGACGGCCCCGCGCCGGTTCGTGGAGATGTGCTGCGCGGACTCCCGTATCGCCGGCCTGGTGTCGTCCACGCGGATTCCTTCCCCCTGCATCTAACTGCCGGCGACCACTCTCCCACTTGACCCTCACGCGACGGCAGGGTGCAGCCTGACTGCGCCGGAGGGTGGAGCCGAACCCCTAGATCGCATCCACCCCTCGGTGGACTGCCCCTAGGGGTACCTCCGTACTACGGCTCGGGGAGGGTTCGTACCGCCGGAGGACGAGAAGGGCCACGGTCCGTCCTTAACCTGGCTTTACGCCGCTGGGGAGCGGTGGGGGAGGGGCGGCCGGATCGACGGGGGTGGGGTTTTCCCCCGGAGAAGAGGGTGCTGAGCACCAGCGCGCCGGAAGGTCCCACGGCACCAGACTGAACGCCGTACCCAAGCAACGCACCGATCGCCCTGCTGATCGGCTGTTCATCCGCTGACCGACATAGGAGACATACCGTGACATCGGCTGTGACCATCACCAGGCACGGGGGCACTGGCGGGCGTACGGCCGTTGCCGCGCGGGCGCGACAGGTCGTCAAGGCGTACGGGTCCGGCGAGACCCGCGTCGTCGCCCTCGACCATGTGGACGTGGACATCGCTCGCGGACAGTTCACCGCGATCATGGGCCCCTCGGGGTCCGGCAAGTCCACCCTCATGCACTGCCTCGCCGGACTCGACACCGTGACGAGCGGTCAGATCCACCTGGACGAGACCGAGATCACCGGCCTGAAGGACAAGAAGCTCACGCAGCTGCGCCGGGACCGGGTCGGGTTCATCTTCCAGGCGTTCAACCTGCTGCCCACACTGAACGCGCTCGAGAACATCACGCTGCCCATGGACATCGCGGGCCGTAAGCCCGACAAGGGGTGGCTCGCCAAGGTCGTCGACACCGTCGGACTCTCCGACCGGCTCAAGCACCGGCCCACCCAGCTCTCCGGCGGCCAGCAGCAGCGCGTCGCCGTGGCCCGTGCCCTGGCCGCCCGGCCCGAGATCATCTTCGGTGACGAGCCGACCGGAAACCTCGACTCGCGCGCGGGCGCCGAGGTACTGGGCTTCCTGCGCCGCTCCGTCGACGAGCTCGGGCAGACCATCGTGATCGTCACGCACGACCCGGTGGCGGCCTCGTACGCGGACCGGGTGCTGTACCTCGCCGACGGCCGGATCGTCGACGAGATGTACAAGCCGACCGCCGAGGCCGTCCTGGACCGCATGAAGGACTTCGACGCCCGGGGGCGCACGTCATGACCGTCATGAAGACCTCGATGCGCAACTTCTTCGCGCACAAGGGACGCATGGCCCTGTCGGCCGTGGCGGTCCTGCTGTCGGTCGCCTTCGTCTGCGGGACGCTGGTGTTCACCGACACGATGAACACCACCTTCGACAAGCTCTTCGCGGCCACGTCCTCGGACGTGACGGTGAGCGCCAAGGGCGCCTCCGACAGCGGCGAGACCACCTCCGACAACGGCAAGCCGCCGGTCATGCCGGCCTCGGTGCTGACGAAGGTGCGCGAGGCGCAGGGCGTGAAGTCGGCGGAGGGGACCGTCTTCTCGACCTCGGTGACCGTCGTGGACGCCGACAAGGACAGCCTCTCGCCGTCCGGCGGCGGCCCGACCATCGTCGGCAACTGGAACGGCAACGACGCCCGCACCATGAAGATCACCTCCGGTACGGCGCCGAAGAACTCCGGCCAGGTCATGGTCGACAAGGACACCGTCGACAAGCACCACCTGAAGCTCGGTGACGAGATCGGTGTGATCAGCGCGGTCGGCACCCACAAGGCGAAGATCTCCGGCGTCGCCGAGTTCCAGGTCACCAAC
The DNA here is from genome assembly GCF_044903305.1 of Streptomyces sp. NPDC019531. Lineage (NCBI taxonomy): Bacteria > Bacillati > Actinomycetota > Actinomycetes > Kitasatosporales > Streptomycetaceae > Streptomyces > Streptomyces sp. NPDC019531. The sequence continues at coordinate 10,432 of NZ_JBJDQL010000025.1, forward strand.
CCCGGTGCGGCGCTCTTCTACCTGGACACGAAGACCGCCCAGCAGACGCTGGTCGGCGAGACGGGCGTGTTCACCAACGTCAACGTCACGGCCGCCTCCGGTGTCACCGACGCCCAGCTGAAGACGAACGTCGCGGCCGAGGTCGGCACCGCCTACAAGGTGCAGACGGCCAAGGAGACCGCCGACGCCAACCAGAAGGACGTCGAGGGCTTCATGAACGTCATGAAGTACGCGATGCTCGGCTTCGCCGGGATCGCCTTCCTCGTCGGCATCTTCCTGATCATCAACACCTTCTCGATGCTGGTCGCGCAGCGCACCCGGGAGATCGGCCTGATGCGGGCCATCGGGTCCTCGCGCAAGCAGGTCAACCGGTCCGTGCTGGCCGAGGCGCTGCTCCTGGGCGTGGTCGGGTCGGTGCTCGGGGTCGGCGCGGGCGTCGGGCTCGCGATCGGGCTGATGAAACTCATGGGCTCCATGGGCATGAACCTGTCGACCAGCGATCTGACGGTCGCCTGGACGACTCCGCTCGTCGGTCTGCTGCTCGGTGTCGTCGTCACCGTCCTCGCCGCCTGGCTGCCGGCCCGCCGCGCGGGCAAGGTCTCGCCGATGGCCGCCCTGCGTGACGCGGGCGCCCCGGCCGACGCCAGGGCGGGCCGGATACGGGGCCTGCTGGGCACGCTCCTGACCGCCGGCGGCGGTTACGCGCTCTACCTGGCGGCCTCGGCCGACAAGGCCAAGGACGGCTCCCTGTGGCTCGGCCTCGGCGTGGTGCTCTCCCTGATCGGCTTCGTCGTGATCGGCCCGCTCCTCGCCGGTGGCGTGGTGCGCGTCCTGGGCGCGGTCGTCCTCAGGGTGTTCGGCCCGGTCGGCCGCATGGCCGAACGCAACGCCCTGCGCAACCCGCGCCGTACGGGAGCCACGGGCGCCGCCCTGATGATCGGCCTCGCGCTGGTGGCCTGTCTGTCGGTCGTCGGTTCGTCCATGGTCGCCTCGGCCACGGAGGAGCTCGACAAGACCGTCGGTACGGACTTCATCATCCAGTCCGACAGCGGGCAGCTGGTCACGCCGGCCGCGGTGAAGGCCGTCAAGGACACGCCCGGCCTCGAACACGTCACCGAGTACCGGATCACGGAGGCCGACTACACAACCCCCGACGGCAAGACGCTCAAGGACACCGACATCACGGCGGCCGACCCGTCCTACGCGACCGACCTGCGGACCAAGACCGTCGCGGGCAAGCTCGCCGACGCCTACAAGCCCGACTCGATGTCCGTGCACGAGAAGTTCGCCAAGGCGCACGGCATCCACCTGGGCTCGAAGATCAAGGTCGCCTTCAAGGACGGCGCGACCGCCGAACTGACGGTCCGGGCGATCACCAGCAGCGACGTCGTCATCGACGCCGGGTCGAAGTACATCTCGATCGCCACGCTCGCCAAGTACGTGCCGGCCGACAAGATGCCGCTCGACCAGTTGGTCTTCGCCAACGCCAAGAGCGGTCAGCAGGACGCCGCGTACACGTCGCTGAAGTCGGCGCTGCACGACTATCCGCAGTACACCGTGCGCGACCAGACCGACTACAAGGAAGCCTTCAAGGACCAGATCGGGCAGCTCCTGAACATGATCTACGGCCTTCTGGCCCTCGCGATCATTGTCGCGATCCTGGGTGTCGTGAACACCCTGGCGCTCTCGGTGGTCGAGCGGACCCGGGAGATCGGCCTCATGCGGGCCATCGGCCTCTCACGGCGCCAGCTGCGACGGATGATCCGCATGGAGTCGGTGGTCATCGCGCTCTTCGGCGCACTGCTCGGCCTCGGCCTCGGCATGGGCTGGGGCGCGACCGCCCAGAAGCTCCTCGCCCTGGAGGGCCTGAAGGTCCTGGAGATCCCCTGGCCGACGATCACCGCGGTCTTCGTCGGATCGGCCTTCGTGGGCCTGTTCGCCGCCCTGATCCCGGCGTTCCGGGCGGGCCGGATGAACGTCCTGAAGGCGATCGCGACGGAGTAGCCATCCCGGGGACGGGGGAACGCGGGGGAACGCCCGGCGCCGAGAAGTCACGGGGGGCTTCTCGGCGCCGGGTTCGTGCATGCAGCCCGTCCGGCGTTTGAGGACGAGGCCCTTCGGGCCGATGGGGGTCCAGGGGGCGGAGCC
>NZ_JBJDQL010000025.1:12589-137577 GCF_044903305.1 Streptomyces sp. NPDC019531
TGGGGTGCCCCGGGGGGGCGTGGGGGCCGGGGGGGGGGGGGGGGGGGGGGGGGGGGGGGGGGGCCCCCCCCCCCCCGGGGCGGGGTCGAAGGGGCGGCAGCCCCTGGCATGGGACGGGTAGGGGCGGCGGGGGCGAAACAACGCGAGGCCCACCCCCGCACCGGCCCTGTGGAAAACCCATCCCGCGGAAAGCCGGCGTCATCCACAGCCCCCGCACCGGTCGCCGCCGCGTCGTAGGCTGGAGACCCCCCGGCCGGTCACCGCGTCGGGCCCTTCGTGTTGCCCACCCTCAGCCCACCCCCAGCCCAGCCCCGGACGAAAGCCGCCCCGAATGAGCCTGCACGGTCTGCTCGACGCCGTCGTCAAGGACCCCGCCCTCGCGGAAGCGATCGCGGCCGCCCAGGACAGCAACCGGATGCACGTCGACCTGGTCGGCCCCCCGGCCGCCCGCCCCTTCGCGATCGCCGCCCTCGCGCGTGAGGCGGGCCGGCCGGTGCTCGCGGTGACGGCGACCGGCCGGGAGGCGGAGGACCTGGCCGCGGCCCTGCGCTCCCTGCTCCCGCCGGAGGGGGTCGTGGAGTACCCCTCCTGGGAGACCCTCCCGCACGAGCGCCTCAGCCCCCGCAGCGACACCGTCGGCCGCCGCCTGGCCGTCCTGCGGCGCCTCACCCACCCCCGCCCCGACGACCCCGAGACCGGCCCGGTCTCGGTGGTCGTCGCGCCCGTACGATCCGTGCTCCAGCCGCAGGTCAAGGGCCTCGGTGAGCTGGAACCGGTGGCCCTGCGGACCGGACAGACCGCCGACCTGAACGCGATCGTGGAGTCCCTCGCCGCAGCCGCGTACGCGCGCGTGGAACTCGTCGAGAAGCGCGGCGAGTTCGCCGTACGCGGCGGCATCCTGGACGTCTTCCCGCCCACCGAGGAACACCCCCTGCGCGTCGAGTTCTGGGGCGACGAGGTCGAGGAGATCCGCTACTTCAAGGTCGCCGACCAGCGCTCCCTGGAGGTCGCCGAACACGGCCTGTGGGCGCCCCCGTGCCGTGAACTCCTGCTGACTGACGACGTACGGGCACGCGCGCGTGCCCTCGCCGAGCAGCACCCCGAGCTGGGCGAGTTGCTCGGCAGGATCGCCGAGGGCATCGCCGTCGAGGGCATGGAGTCCCTGGCGCCCGTCCTCGTCGACGACATGGAGCTGCTCATCGACGTCCTGCCCAAGGGCGCCATGGCCGTCGTATGCGATCCGGAGCGGGTCCGCACGCGTGCGTCCGACCTCGTGGCGACCTCCCAGGAGTTCCTCCAGGCCTCCTGGGCGGCCACCGCGGGCGGTGGCGAGGCGCCCATCGACGTGGGCGCGGCCTCCCTGTGGTCCATCGCCGACGTCCGGGACCGCGCGCGCGAGCTGGACATGATGTGGTGGTCGGTGTCGCCGTTCGCCGCGGATCTCGAACTGGAGGCGGACACCCTCAAGCTGGGCATGCACGCGCCCGAGACCTACCGCGGAGACACCGCCAAGGCGCTCGCCGACACCAAGGGCTGGCTCGCCGACGGCTGGCGCGCGGTCTTCGTGACCGAGGCGCACGGACCCGCGGCCCGTACCGTCGAGGTGCTGGGCGGCGAGGGCATCGCGGCCCGTCTCGACGCGGAGCTCGCGTCACTGAGCCCGTCCGTCGTGCACGTGGCGTGCGGCTCGATCGAGTACGGCTTCGTCGACCCGGCGCTCAGACTCGCCGTCCTGACCGAGACCGACCTGACCGGGCAGAAGGCGGCCGGCAAGGACGGCGCCCGGATGCCCGCCAGGCGCCGCAAGACGATCGACCCGCTCACCCTGGAGACGGGTGACTACATCGTCCACGAACAGCACGGCGTCGGCCGCTACATCGAGATGGTCCAGCGGACCGTGCAGGGCGCCACGCGCGAGTACCTCGTCGTCGAGTACGCCCCCGCCAAGCGCGGCCAGCCCGGCGACCGCCTCTACATCCCGACCGACCAGCTGGAACAGATCACCAAGTACGTCGGCGGCGAGGCACCCACGCTGCACCGGCTCGGCGGCGCCGACTGGACGAAGACCAAGGCGCGCGCGAAGAAGGCCGTCAAGGAGATCGCCGCCGACCTGATCAAGCTGTACAGCGCGCGGATGGCGGCCCCGGGCCACACCTTCGGACCGGACACCCCGTGGCAGCGCGAGCTGGAGGACGCCTTCCCGTACGCGGAGACGCCCGACCAGCTCACCACCATCGCCGAGGTCAAGGAGGACATGGAGAAGTCGGTCCCCATGGACCGCCTGATCTGCGGCGACGTCGGCTACGGCAAGACGGAGATCGCGGTCCGGGCCGCGTTCAAGGCCGTACAGGACGGCAAGCAGGTGGCGGTGCTGGTGCCGACCACGCTGCTGGTGCAGCAGCACTTCGGGACGTTCTCCGAGCGCTACTCCCAATTCCCCGTCAACGTACGGGCGTTGAGCCGCTTCCAGACCGACACCGAGGCGAAGGCGGCCCTGGAGGGCCTGCGCGAGGGCTCGGTGGACGTCGTCATCGGCACCCACCGCCTGTTCTCCTCCGAGACCAAGTTCAAGGACCTCGGCCTGGTCATCGTCGACGAGGAGCAGCGCTTCGGCGTCGAGCACAAGGAGCAGCTGAAGAAGCTCCGCGCCAACGTCGACGTGCTGACCATGTCGGCGACACCGATCCCGCGCACCCTGGAGATGGCGGTCACCGGCATCCGCGAGATGTCGACGATCACCACGCCGCCGGAGGAGCGCCATCCGGTGCTCACCTTCGTCGGTCCGTACGAGGAGAAGCAGATCGGCGCGGCCATCCGTCGTGAACTGCTGCGTGAGGGCCAGGTCTTCTACATCCACAACCGTGTCGAGTCGATCGACCGGGCGGCTTCGCGGCTGCGCGAGATCGTCCCCGAGGCGCGTATCGCGACCGCGCACGGCCAGATGTCGGAGTCGGCCCTTGAGCAGGTCGTCGTCGACTTCTGGGAGAAGAAGTTCGATGTGCTGGTGTCGACCACGATCGTCGAGTCCGGCATCGACATCTCCAACGCGAACACGCTGATCGTGGAGCGCGGCGACAACTTCGGCCTCTCGCAGCTGCACCAGCTGCGCGGCCGGGTCGGACGAGGCCGGGAGCGCGGCTACGCCTACTTCCTCTACCCGCCGGAGAAGCCGCTGACGGAGACGGCCCACGAACGGCTCGCGACCATCGCCCAGCACACCGAGATGGGCGCGGGCATGTACGTGGCGATGAAGGACCTGGAGATCCGGGGAGCCGGAAACCTCCTCGGCGGAGAGCAGTCCGGCCACATCGCGGGCGTCGGCTTCGATCTGTACGTCCGCATGGTCGGCGAGGCCGTCGCGGACTACCGGGCCTCCCTGGAAGGCGGTGTCGAGGAGGAGCCGCCGCTGGAGGTCAAGATCGAGCTCCCGGTCGACGCGCACGTCCCGCACGACTACGCGCCGGGCGAGCGGCTGCGTCTGCAGGCCTATCGCGCGATCGCCTCGGTGAACACCGAGGAGGACGTCAAGGCCGTACGCGAGGAACTCGTCGACCGCTACGGCAAGTTGCCCGAGCCGGTCGAGAACCTCCTCCTGGTCGCCGGTCTCCGGATGCTGGCACGCGCGTGTGGCGTCGGCGAGATCGTCCTCCAGGGCACCAACATCCGCTTCGCGCCGGTCGAGTTGCGGGAGTCGCAGGAACTACGACTCAAGCGGCTGTACCCCGGCACCGTCATCAAGCCGGCAGCGCACCAGGTACTGGTGCCGCGGCCCAAGACGGCCAAGGTGGGCGGGAAGCCGTTGGTCGGGCGGGAGTTGCTCGGCTGGGTGGGGGAGTTTCTCACGTCGATTCTGGGGTCCTAGGTCGATTCTGAGGTCCTGGGGCTCTGGCGTCCTGGGGTCGATTCTGTGGTCCTGGGGACGGGCGTTTTCCGGGCGTCACTCTTATGGGTGACGCCCGCCCCGGCCTTCCTTGACACCGGCCGCGCACGCTCCCATCGTTGACGCACCGGGCGCCTGCCAGGCGCCCCGTTCATTCCCAGGGGGAGGAATGAACAGTGTCGTCTTCGGCAATCTCAGCGTCTCTCTCACCGACCGGCACGGCGCCCGTCTGACCCGCCTGCCGCTGCGCGCACCCGGGCCCGGACCGATGAGGCGGCCGTACGGACCCACACTTCCCGCTCCACCGTTCATGGTGGGCCGGGCCGGACAGCGCGAGCTCGTGCGCCGCGCGGTGCGCGAGCGGGGTGCGGTGGAGTTCAGGGGCCCGTGCGGGGCGGGAAAGACCACGCTGCTCAGGAACGCCGGCGGCGGGTACGTACGCGTCGGCCGCACCGAACTGGAGGACCTCCTCCAGGACTTGATGCGGCAGTTCTACGTCTACCCCGGCGCCGAAGGCGTACGGCTGACCACGGACGAGTGCGCGGGTGCGCTGGGACAGGTGCCCGGAGGAGTCGTCGCCCTCGACGACGTGTCCTACAACCCGCAGCAACTCGGCTATCTGCGCGCGGTGTTGCGGGACTGCGCACTGGTGGTCGGGGCCGCAACACCCGTACTCGGCACACTGGGGACCTCACAGGCCCTGCCGGGTCTGTCGGAGCAGGAAGCGTTGGCCCTGCTCGCGCATGAGCTGGGCCGCGCCGTCGCGGACGCCGAAAGGGACGCCGTGCGACGGCTGGTGGCGGCCGTGGGCGGGCAGCCGCTGTCTCTGCGGCAGGCGGCCGCGCTGGTGCGGGTCGACGGCCGCTCCTTCGCCGAACTCGCCACGCGCGCCGAGTCCGGCCCCGGCGTCCTGGACGAGCTGTGCATCTCGGCCGTGGGACCGCAGGCCAAGCGCGTGTTGGGGGTGCTCACGCTGCTCGGCGGCGCGTTGCTGCCCGGTCCCGTGCTCGCGCAGATGGCCGACATCGCCTACGTCGCCGAGACCCTGGAGTCGCTCACCGCGCGCGGGCTGGCCGAACAGGCCGAGGACCGCTTCGGGTTACCGGTCTGCAAGTCCGACTCCTACCGGCAGATCCTGTACCACTACATCGGACTCGCCTCCGTACTGCGTTCGTTGGGCGCCTGGCTGGCCTCCTGCGATCCCGGCGGAGAGGAGGCGCGCGGGGCGGTCGACGCGGCGCTGAGCCTGCTCGGCATCGCGGCCGAGCGGCGCCAGTGGCAGGCGGTCGTGCAACTGGTGACCGTCGTCGAACGGGTGCTGTTCGTCCAGGGGCACTGGCAGTCCTGGCAGAACACCCTCGCGCAGGGCATCACCGCGGCGCAGGCGGCCGGGAACAAGGCGGCCGAGGCGTACTTCACCCATCAGCAGGGCGTCCAGCACTTCCTCCACGACCGGGTGGACCATGCCCACCGTCTCCTGCGCAGGGCGCTCGACCTGCGAACCCAGCTGGGGGACATGGCGGGGGCGGCGGTCACACGGGCCAATCTGGCGCTCCTCGAACCCCCGCCACCTCCGCCGATGCCCTCGACCCCGCCGTCGTCCGGCACCTCGAACTCGCGGCGCCTGGTGATGGCCGCTGTTGCCGGGGTGGTGGCGGTGCTGGTGGTGGGGTCGGCGATCGTGCAGGCGGTGGGTGGGGGTGGGGGTGGGGACGACGACGGGGGCTCGGCCTCGCCACTTGTGTCTTCTGCGGATTCCGCGGGGACGGAGGGCAGCGGAGGGCAGGTGGGCGGGGGGACGACCGTGGGAGGTGCGGGGGGTAGCCCGGTGTCCGGGGGGACGACGGGCGGGCGTACGACGGGGGGCGTACCGACGTCCGGGGGGACGACGGAAGGCCGTACCAGCACCGGCACGAGCGGGGGCCCGCCATCCGTACCGCTCGACGGGCCGGTCATCACCGCCTCCGAGCCGGACTTCGGGACGGTCAACATCACGACGGGCCTGGACACATCGGTCGTCACCTTCAGCATCGCCAATCCCAACGACCAGGCCATCGACATCGGTCCCACGAACATTGTGGACGGCAGCGTCTTCGCGTCGGTCCGCAGCACGTGCGGGGATCGGCTGGAGGCAGGTGCCTCCTGCACGGAGGACATCGAGTTCGGGCCCACGCAACTGGGGGCCACGAGCACCGAGTTCACGGTTTCCTCGGGAAGCAAGACCTCCAGGGCTCCACTCACCGGCACGGGTGTCGTCAGCCTCACGATCGTCCTCACCGGAGGACGCGACACCGCCGAGCTCGCGGCCAAGGACGCCCAGGGCGGTGAGCTTTGCAGGGGCCCCAACCCGACGACGTGCGAGATCGATGTCTCGACGCCAGGGCTGGAGCTGACCGGGACCATCACGGGCACCGGCTTCCGGCTGAAGCGGTGGGACGGGGACTGCGTCGGAGGCAACCCCTGCGTGCCGGTCCTGGACCAGGACCGCAAGGTGACGGCCACCTTCGCTCCGGACATCCGCTGACGCCCCTGCCTAGACGGACCGGAACAGCGTGGTCGCCAACGAACGGAACACCTCCTCGGGGTCCTTGCCGCCCACCGCGCCGTCCAGGTTGTGCCCGAGCAGCAGCGTGGCGAAGCCGTGGGCGAGGGCCCAGGCGGCGACGCCGGCGAGGCGGGTGTCGATGCCGAAGTCCTCCGCCCGCACGGTCGACACCGAGGTGCGCAGGGCGTCGGTGGCCAGGGCGCGGGCCGTGGTGAGTTCGAGGTCGTCGGCGCGCAGGAGTTCGGGCGCGAACATCACCTGGAAGTGGGCCGGATGCTCGCGGGCGAAGCGGACGTAGCGCACCCCCGCGTCCTTGAGATCCGCGGCTTCCGAGAGGGCCGCCGCGAGCAGCCCGAAGCCCTCGGCGGCGATCGCGGTGAGCAGCCCGGTGCGGTCCCTGAAGTGATGGGCCGGGGCCGCGTGCGAGACCCCGGCGCGGCGCGCGAGGTCGCGCAGGCTCAGCCCGGTGGGGCCGTCGGCGGTGATGACGTCGAGCGCGGCGGTGAGGATCGTGTGGCGGAGGTCGCCGTGGTGGTAGGGGCGGCGGGGCCGTTCTGACTGCGCGGGTGCCATGGTCAGAAGCGTACGCGCAATCTAGGCATTGACAAGTTGGGGTGGGTCGAGGCAATCTAGTCAATGTCAAGTTCTGGGATGTGTGGATGCGACGGGGGTGGTGTCATGTCGACGTACGACGACGGGGCCGGTGCGGGCGGTGTGGAGCTGAGTCGTGTACGGCAGCTCTGGCACCTGCTGGAACCCCTGCACGCGGTGCTCTACTACGCGCCGGAGGTCTTCGAGGAGGCCGCGGCGCTCGGATACGACACGAAGGAGCGCTGGCCGAGCTACTTCCCGCTCCGTGCCGCGCCGTTGGGGCCGGTGGGTGCCGAGCGTGTGACCTCCGCCTTCTACAGCTTCAGTCCGCGCATGGTCGCGGAGCACATCGACTCCGCGTGGGCGACCGCCGACCCCGGCGCGGTGCTGGCGGCGAGGCTGCGGGGGATCGACCGGGCCTACCGCGCGATACTCGGCGACCGTGTCGACAGCCCCGAACTGGCGGAGGCCGCCGCTCTCGCCCGACGGGCCGCCGAAGCGGCGAACACCGAGGGCCGACCGCTCGCCGCGGCCAACGCCGAGCTGGAGTGGCCCGAGGCCCCGCACCTCCAACTGTGGCAGGCGGCGACGATCCTGCGCGAGCACCGCGGTGACGGTCACCTCGCGGCCCTGCTCGTGGCCGGACTCGACCCGGTGGAGTCGCTGGTCTCCTTCGCCGCGATCGGTGCCGCGTCCGTGGAGCGCTTCGAGAGCCGTGGCTGGAGCGAGGGGGAATGGGAGTCCGCGCGGGCGCGACTGGCGGCCCGCGGTCTGGTCGGCGAGAGCGGCGAAGCCACCGACGCCGGCCGCGACCTCCGGCACCGCGTCGAGCACCACACCGACCAACTCGCCGCCGCCCCCTGGCAGTTGCTCGGCCCGGTGAGCACCGACCGCCTCGCGGACCTGCTCGGCGACTTCTGGGTCGCGGTGCTGTCCTCCGGGCTGCTTCCGTCGGAGACCACTTTGGGCATAGGGAAGGTGTGATCGTGACAGCCAGGATGACGACGCTCGACCTGCTCGGCTGATACGTGACGGCGGGCGGTTGGTGCGAGCAGAAGCCCAACCGTGGCCGAGCCTTACGGTGTTGCCGTGGCCGGTCTGATCCTTCCGGAACGCCGAAGCCGCCCGCGGGAGACGGAGCTCCGCGGACGGCCTCTGGTTCAGCGTGTGGTGGGGGAGCCTGCGCGGGCCGTGCCCGGCGGGTCCGGTGTCCTCCGTCGGTCTCCGGGGCTACGGCTGCTCGGGCCTGTCGCGATCCATGCCGAGCGACCCTTCGATCTTCTGCTGCGCGTCGTCGACCTGGCTCTCGTACTTGTTGCCCGTCTTGTCATTGGCCTTGCGTTCCGCCGCGTCGGACATGTCCTTGCCCTTGTCCTGCATCTGGCGGTTGCTCTTGAACCTGTCGAAGATGCCCATCCAGAGCTCCTTCCGGAGAGACTCAGGTACGACGATACGGCCGTTATGTCCGCGATGCCCATTCGGACGGATCGTGGTCTGGACCTCCTGAACGCCACGGTGCGCCCGCTCGCTACGGTGTGCGCGGCGTCGTTCAAGGGAAGGCGCTCCCTGCGGGGGCGGACCGGGTTGCAAGGGGAGGGGCGCACGTGATGCGTCTGAGGGGCGGGGCCGCGGCCGCCGTCGTGCTGGTGTTCGCCGTGGCCGGGTGCAAGGCGGAGACGACCACCGGGTCCGGAGGCCCGGAGGAGACCGGGGGATCGGGCGCGGCTCTCACCGCCGCCGAGTCCCTCACCGTGAAGGGGCGGGCGCCCAAGACGGGGTACGAGCGGGACAGGTTCGGCACCGCGTGGGCGGACACGGACTCGAACGACTGCGACACACGTGACGACATACTCAAACGGGACCTTGAGGACGTGAAGTTCACCGGCGGCGACTGCAAGGTGTCCTACGGCGTGCTGGAGTCGGACCCGTACTCGGGCAAGGAGGTGACCTACCGGCGCGGCCGCAGCCAGGTCGACATCGACCATGTGGTCGCGCTCTCCGACGCCTGGCAGAAGGGTGCCAAGTACTGGGCCGCCAGCAAACGCATAGCTCTCGCCAACGACCCCCTCAACCTCCTTGCCGTCGACGCGAGCACCAACCGTTCCAAGGGCGACGGCGACACGGCGACCTGGCTGCCGCCCAACAAGGCGTACCGGTGCACGTATGTGGCCGCCCAGGTCGCGGTGAAGAAGAAGTACGACCTGTGGGTCACGACCGCCGAGAAGTCCGCGATGGAGAAGGTCCTCTCGGGCTGCCCCGGCCAGAAACTTCCGACCGGCGGCAACCCGACGGCGGCACCGCCGCGGTTCCACGCGGACTGAGAGGACGTGCCGGCCGCAGGACCCGGGTCCGCCCCGACGCGTCGCGTGCCGTGGCGGGCGGGCGGGAAATGCGCTTTCCGGTGGCCGGACCCCCGCCTACGGTGACCGCATGGAGCTGAAGGTATCGAGTCTCGCCGAGCGTCCCGAGATGCGGGAGCGCGTCCTCGACATGGCCAACAGCTGGCCGGAGTTCGTGACCGAGGATCCCGTGGGCAACGCCCACTACGGACGGATCTCCGGTGAACTCCCCGAGTACGTGCTGTTCGCCGAGGACGATCGGGGCGAGATCGTCGCGCACGCCCACAGCGTGCCCTTCGCCCTCCATGCCGAGGACCGTGGTGAGCTGCCCGACCGGGGCTGGGACGAGGTGCTGGTGTGGGCCTTCAGCGACCTGCGCCGTGGTGTGCGGCCCGACACCGTCAGCGCGATCTCGGTGGTCGTCGATCCGCGTCTCCAGGGCCATGGCCTGTCCGCCCGGATGCTCTCGGCGCTGCGTGACAACGCCCGCGCCCACGGCTTCGGAGAGGTCGTCGCCCCCGTCCGTCCCAGCGCCAAGCATCTGGAACCGCACACCCCGATGCAGGAGTACGCCTACCGGGTACGCCCCGACGGCCTGCCGCACGACCCCTGGCTGCGTGTCCACGCCCGGGCCGGCGCCGCCGTCCACGCGGTGGCCCCGGCTTCCATGACGGTGTCCGGCTCGCTGGAGCAGTGGCGCCGCTGGACCGGACTGCCCTTCGACACCCGGGGCGACATCGAGGTGCCCGGGGCCCTGGTGCCGGTGCGCTGCGAACCGGAGCGCGGGTACGCGGTGTACGTCGAGCCCAATGTGTGGATGCGGCACGCCCTTTGAGCGTGCCGCGTCGGCCTCTGTTGCTCAGCCGCCCAGGGCGTCGAGGTCCAGGATCTCGCCGGTGGGCTTCTGCGCGGGGACCGGTTCGCCGAAGTCGCTGAAGGTGACGGACCCCTGGTCGGCTCCGGCGGTGCTGTCGATCCGCAGCAGATACGGCTTGCCCTCGGTGGCGATGTACAGCGTGTAGCGGTCCTTGCCGTCCTTCTCGTGCAGGGTGATCGCCTGCGCCCCGTCGACGGTGGTCGTCTTCCCGCGGCTCGCGTCGGAGTTGGTGTCCTCGGCGCCGTCCAGCACCGCGCCCAGGTCGCAGAAGCCCTCGAACTCCTTGGCGTCCGCTCCCGTCGCCTTGGTCTTGGTCCACTTCCCGGCCAGCATGGCCACGGCCGCGTCGGTGTCCGACTTCGACTCGCCTTCACTCTGTTCGCGCAGGAACGCCTCGTCGAACTTCATGTACACGATGTCGCCGGTCTTGATCAGCTCGGCCTTGCCCTTGCCGCCCATGCCGATCGTGCCCGCGCACTCGCCCTTCTTGTTCAGGAGCACGTCCAGGCTGATGGTGCCGCCGCTCTCGTCGTCGGGAATGTCGCCCTTCATACGCAGCGAGGAGGCGCCGGTCGTCGCCTTCGTGGACCGGTCGGCTATCTCGCCGCCGGTCAGCCCGGCGAACGGTTCCTTCTTCCCGGCCGACTTGCTCGGCTCGGCGGACGCGCTGGACGCGCTCGTCCCGTTGTCCGCCGTGTCCTGGCCCGGCCGGCAGCCGGTGAGTCCTGCGGTGGCCGCGGCGGCGATGCAGAGAGCGGCAAGTGCGGTACGACGCATGGTGATTCCTTGGTGGGGATGCGATGAGGTGAGGAAGCGGGGAGCGATGTGCTGAGGTGGGGCGGGGTGAGCGGGGTCGCCCGGCTCAGCCGGTCTTCGTCCAGTCCTTGCAGCCGGACGTCTTGAAGTACCCGTCCGAGGCGCTGATCTTGACGACGGCCGTGCCGTTGACGTTGTCGTTCGCGAGGATCGAGTCGAGGCTCTGTTCGGCGTCCTTGGTGCGCTCCCAGTAGCAGGAGTCGTCGGTGTTGCCAGTGGACTTGTAGGTGCCCGGGGCGATGTCGGCGCCCACTCTGAACATGCCTCCGTCGCCGGCCATCTTGGTGGCGGGGGAGCCCTTCGCCTTCTCGTCGACGGCTTCCCAGTCGTTGCAGTCGCTCGACTTGAAGATCTTGTCGGTGGCCTTGAGGGTGACGTAACTGGTGCCGGTGACATTGTCGTTGGCCAGCAGCGAGTCCATCTCCCCCGAGGCGTCCTTGGCCCGCTCCCAGTAGCACATGCCGTCGCTGTTGCCGGTGGTGCGATAGGTGCCGGGCTTGACGTCCGAACCGACCTGGAAGTCGCCGTCCCCCGAGAAGGCGGCCTTCTTCTCGGCGACTTCGGCCTTGCCGGTGTCCTGGCCGCCCTTCCTGCCCCCCGACTCGCGTTCCGCGGACGCCGAGGAGCTCTTGCCGCCGACTGCTGAGGTGTCGCCGCCCCCTCCGTCCCCGTTGTCCCCGGCGTTCGCCGACACGGCTCCGATGACGACGATTCCCACGACGGCGCCCAGCGCGATCTTGCCCTTCATGCCCATGGCTGTGTCCCCTCCCGACGCGGCGACCGCCGCCCTTTCAGCGACCGCTCGTTCGCTGGGTCAATAAGAACAGAGGCTGTGAACCGAGTCAACACGATTCACAATGCATCCCGTGTACACGGCTGTGAATGGGTAATCTTGCGTACGTCGGTATGCTCGGCGTCACATGCCGGGCCCCAAGGGCCGGCGCGGTACGTCGAGGGGAGCGGGCGGGTGCAGGACAACGCGACTGAGGTGACCGCCGCCGGTATCGCACGGCTGGCCGGCGTGGGCCGCGCGGCCGTCAGCAACTGGCGCCGTCGGCACGCCGACTTCCCCAGGCCCGTCGGTGGCACCGAGACCAGCCCCTCCTTCGCGCTCACCGAAATCGAGTCCTGGCTGCGCAAGCAGGGAAAACTCGCCGAGGTGCCCCTGAGGGAACGTGTCTGGCAGCAGCTCTCCGGCCACCCCGAGGGCCCGGTCACCGCGCTCACCCACGCGGGCTGTGTCCTGTTGCTCATCCACGACCGGCCCCCGGTCTGGCTGGACGTGAGCGCCGGCTCCGACGAACGCCTCGCGGAGACGCTGCCGTGGGCGCTGAGGGAGGTGCTGACACCTCGGTTCGGATCCGAGTCGGCGGCCGTGAACCCCTCCCCTGCTGTGAACACCTCAGGCCCGGTTCACAGCTCCGACACCGACCGCTCCGGTGTCTCCGATGTGAACTCCGAGGACGTCACGAACGCGATGGCCCCGGCGAACGGCGTGGACCCGGCCAACGCCAGGCCCCTGGCGAACGCCGTAGTGAACACCGCGCACCCCCGAGCCGTTCACACCCCCACCGCCGCGGAGCTCCTCCCGTCCGCCCCCCTCCTGCGTGGCGTCGCCGACCTGGCCGCCGAGCTGGGCGCTCGCCAGACCTTCGAGTTCCTCCTCGGCCGGCACCTCGACGCCAACCCGCGCCAGTACACGCTCACCCCCGCCGACCTGGCCGGTCTCATGGCCGACCTCGCCGGTCCCGCCCGCACCGTCCTCGATCCGGCCTGCGGCACCGGCGCCCTCCTGAAGGCTGCCGCCACCCGCCCCGACCAGAAGCTCTACGCCCAGGACAGCGCCCCCGAACTCGCCGCGCTCACCACGCTCCGGCTCGCCCTGCACACCTGGTCCACCGTGCGCGGTGCCGTCGGCGACACCCTGCGCGCCGACGCCTACCCGCAGCTGCACGCCGACGCCGTCCTGTGCCATCCGCCGTTCAACGAGCGCAACTGGGGCCACGACGAACTCGCCTACGACGCCCGCTGGGAGTACGGCTTCCCGGCCCGCACCGAGTCCGAGCTCGCCTGGGTCCAGCACGCGCTCGCCCGCCTCAAGGACGGCGGTGCCGGCGTCCTGCTCATGCCGCCTGCCGCCGCCTCCCGCCGCTCCGGCCGCCGTATCCGCGCCGACCTGCTGCGCCGCGGTGCCCTGCGCGCCGTGATCGCCCTGCCGGTCGGCGCGGCACCGCCGTACAACATCCCGCTGCACCTGTGGGTGCTGCGCCGCCCGGCGAAGGCGCCGGCGCAGCCGGAGGTGCTGCTCGTCGACGTGGGGCAGTTCGCGGGGGAGGGGCGCGGCGGGCCGGACTGGCGGGCCGTGCGCGAGGCCGTCCTCGACTCCTGGCAGGCCTTCGGCCGGGCCGGCCGTTTCACCGAACGGCCGGGCCTGGCCCGCGCGCTACCGGTCATCGAACTCCTCGACGACGACGTGGACCTCGCCCCCGCCCGCCACCTGCCGCCCCCCACGGCGGCCGACGGCGTCGAACAGCTCACGGCCGTACGCGAACGTCTGGGCGAGACCCTGCGTCTGACCGCCGACCTCACCCCGCCGCGCGCCGACGCCGCACACCCCGCGCGGTGGCCGCTCACCACCATCGGTGAACTCGCGCGCGGGGGCGCCCTGCTGCTGCGCTCGGGCGGGAACGGCGGCCACGCGCGCGTGCCCGTCCTCACCGACCATGACGTCCTCTCCGGGGCCGACCCCTCCGGAACGCTGCCCGAGAGCGACGAGGAGGCCGTGCTGACCGAGCCGGGCGACGTCGTCGTACCGGTGCTCGGCGGAGGCTCGGTGGCACGCGTGATCGACGAGGCGACCGGGGGCGCCGCCCTGGGGCGCAACCTCGTGCTCCTGCGCCCCGATCCCGCGGCGCTCGACCCCTGGTTCCTCGCTGGCTTCCTGCGCGGCACCGCGAACAACCGCCAGGCCAGCAGCTACGCCTCCACCGCGACCCGCCTGGACGTGCGCCGACTTCAGCTGCCCCGGCTCCCGCTCGACGAACAACGGCGCTACGGCGAACGCTTCCGCGCGCTCGACGAGTTCGAGCGGGCGCTCAGGCGCGCGGGCCGGCTCGGGGACCAGCTCGTGCGCGGGATGTACGACGGACTCACGGCCGGGACGGTCGCGCCCGACTGAGACGAACCGCTGAGACGAACCGCTGAGGCGAACCGCTGAGGCGAACCGCTGAGGCGAACCGCTGAGGCGAACCGCTGAGGCGAACCGCTGAGGCGATTCGCTGAGGTGACCGCTGAGGCGGAAACCGTAACTCCGCGCGACCTGCGCGGCGGTGGGAAGTGATCAGCTCGACAACGGTTCGGTACAACCCGGGAACGCATGTCCGTGTCGACCTATACGCTCGAACTCCGTCCCCATCGGCTTCACCCGGTCCAGGAGCAGTCATGTACGGCCACGGCGCGGTGCCACCCGCCCGCAGCGCAGGCACCGTCATCACCCTGCGCGTGCTGTTCACCGCCGCCGGTTTCTTCTCGTGCGGTCTGTTCGCCTGCGCACCGCTGTTCCGGATCGCCATCCTGCGCGGACGCGGGATCGACTGGGTGCTGGCCTGGGCGAGCCTCCCGTTGTCCATCGCGTGCCTCTCGGTGGTCGGCGCGCTCCCGGAGAGCGACCGCAGGACCGACGTCGCCATGGGGATCGTCCTGCTCCTGGGGCTCTTCAGCAGCGTGTACTTCCTGGTGACGGACATCCGGATCCACCAGCAGCAGCGGTTCGTCGGCTATCCGCCGCCCCAGGGGCCGACCGTCCACGCCGGGTACGGCTATCCGCAGCCCGCGCCGCCGCCGTACACGACGCTCGGGCCGCAGCCGCAGCCGCAGCCGCAGCCGCCCACGCCGCAGGCCTCCAGGCCCGCTGTCGCCCCGCCTCCGCCTCCGCCGCCGCAGCGCCCCGCGCCCGCCCGTATCGACCAGGTGCGCGCCGAACTCGACGAGCTCAGCGACTACCTGCGCAAGCATGACGGCAGCCACGACGGCAATCCCGAGGGCGGCAGGTGACCGTGGCGACAGGGCGTGTCGTCGCAGGCCGCTATGAACTGTCCACGCTCATCGGACAGGGCGGCATGGGACAGGTGTGGACGGCCTATGACCAACGGCTCGACCGGCGCGTCGCGGTGAAGCTGCTGCGCCCCGACAAGGTGGCCGGCCAGGAGGCCGACGAGCTGCGCCGCCGGTTCATACGCGAGTGCCGGGTGACCGCGCAGGTCGACCACCCCGGGCTCGTCACCGTGCACGACGCGGGCAGCGAGGGCGAGGAGCTGTTCCTCGTCATGCAGTACGTCGATGGCGCGGACCTCTCCGACCACCTCGCCGAGCACGACCCGTACCCGTGGCAGTGGGCGGTGGCGGTCGCGGCGCAACTGTGCGCCGTGCTCAGCGCCGTGCACGCCGTGCCGATCGTCCACCGCGACCTCAAGCCGCGCAACGTGATGGTGAAGCAGGACGGCACCGTCACCGTCCTCGACCTGGGCGTGGCCTCGGTCATGGACACCGACACCACCCGCCTCACCCACACCGGTTCGCCCATCGGCTCGCCCGCCTACATGGCGCCCGAGCAGGCCATGGGCGGCGCGGTCGGCCCCTACACCGACCTGTACGCACTCGGCGTACTGCTGCACGAACTCCTCAGCGGAGACGTCCCGTTCGCGGGCTCCACGGCACTCGGCGTACTGCACCGACACCTGTACGAGCCCCCGCTGCCCGTGCGCCGCACCCGCCCCGAAGTCCCCGAGGCGCTGGAGACGCTCGTCCTGCGGCTGCTCGCCAAGGACCCGCAGCACCGCCCGGCCTCCGCGCAGGACGTGTACGAGGACCTGGCGCTGCTGCTGCCCGCGCGCGGGACGCCCACCGGAGCGCCCCTCGACCCCACACGCCCCTTCCTGCGACCACATGCCCCCTGGCCGGACCGGGCGCGCACCCCCGCACCCCAGCCCGCCCCGGTTGCCCCCGTGCCCGAGAAGGCCGAGAAGCCGGATGTCGCGCGTGCGGTCGACGAGGTCAAGCGGCTCCTCGGCGAGGGCCGCATCACCCAGGCCGTCGACATCCTCGGCGCGATCCTGCCCGCGGCCGCCGAACAGCACGGCCCGCACTCCCCGGTCGTACGCACCCTGCGCAAGCAGTACGCCGCCACCCTCATGGACGACGGCCAGTACCGGCGCGCACTGCCCGAACTGCGCCGCCTCGCCGACGAACGCGCCGCCGAGGCCGGCCAGGCCGACCCGCAGTCCCTGCGCTTCCGGTACGACGCCGCCCAGTGCCTGGAACAACTCGGCGAACCGGCGGCGGCACTGGCCGAATACCGCGCATTGCTGCCGTACTACGAGAACCAGTACGTGGCCGGCGGCCCCGAACTCGCCCATGATGTCCGCCGCCGCATCGGCCACCTCCTGCTCGCCCTCGGCGACCGCGCCGCCGCCCACGACACGCTCGCGCGGCTGCTGCACGACGTGGAACGACTCCAGGGACCCGCGCACCCGCTCGCGGCGGAGGTGCGCCGGACGCTGCAATGGCTGAGCCAGGTGCGCGGCTAGATCCGGCCGGCAGATTTTGCCGTGCCCTGAGAGAAACTTGTGATCCCCAGGGGCCTGCGTTTCCGAAAGCCATGACCGGCGCCGGATAGCTTTGCGCTTCGTTTCAGCCACGCAAGTCATGCACATCATGCAAGCCGTGCCAGCCACGCAGGCTGCACAGCACAACCAGGGGTGGGGTCGTCCATGTCCAGCCATCGTCAGTCGAAGAAGCGCAGATACATCACCTGGGGCGTCGCCGGAGCAGCCGTCCTCGCCGGAGCGGGTATCGCCGCGCAGACCTCGATGGCCGCCACCACCTGGCCCGCCCAGAAGACGTACACCGGACGCGCCTTCGACACCTGCGCCGCCCCTTCCCTCTCCGCGATGAAGGCCTGGCACGGCGGCCTCTACGGCGCCGCCGCCGTCTACGTCGGCGGCAGGAACCGCGGCTGCTCCCAGCCCAACCTCACCGCCTCCTGGGTCAAGTCGGTCAGCGCCGTCGGCTGGAAGCTCATCCCGCTTTACGTCGGCGCCCAGCCGCCCTGCCAGAGCGGCTCCAACCCGGAGAAGCTCACCGCCACGACGGCTGCCTCGCTCGGCAGGACCGACGCCGACGACGCGGTGTCCAAGGCCTCCGCGCTCGGCATGAAGGCCGGCAGCCCGATCTACCTCGACATGGAGTCGTACGACATCACGAACACGTCGTGCAACAACGCCGTGCTGACGTACGTCAGGGCCTTCGACAAGGAGCTGCGTGCCAAGACGTACCGCGCGGGCTTCTACGGCTTCACCAGCTCCAGCGCCAAGGCGATCGCCAACGCGACCGACAGGACCGACCTGCCGGGCAACCTCTGGTACGCGCTGTGGGACAAGCAGAACACCACGACGACGGACTGGCCGTTCGGTTCGACGCAGTACACCGGCCACAGCCGCGGCCATCAGTACATCGTCAACAGCAAGGAGTCGCGCAACGGCTACACGATCACCGTGGACCGTGACGCCTGGGACGGGCCGGTGGCGATCACCGGCTGACGGCGGCCACGCGCGCGTGGCGCGGCGGTGCCCGAAGTCCTGGTGAATCGTTGGTCGAATGGGTTGGCCAGAGCCTGTCTCCTGCCTACCATCGATCACCGCAAGACCTTGTGCGCCCGCCCGTCGCCCGACCACCGCCCCTCAACGAGCCGCTGCGCGGCGCGCCTGTCTGCACAAACTCTCCTCGGGAGGCTTCCTTGCACCGCCGTCGTCGCACCGCGCTAGTCCTCTCCGCCGCCCTCGCCGCCGCGGCACCCCTCCTCACCGCCTGCGGAAGCGACGCCCATCCCGGCGCGGCGGCCGTCGTCGGCGGCCAGCGGATCACCGTCGCGCAGCTGGAGAACCGGGTGACCGAGGTGCGCGACGCACAGCGGGCGGCCGTCACCGACGAGGCGCAGTACACGCAGGCCATCGCGAAGACCGGCACCCTCACCCGCGACGTCCTGCACGGCATGGTCCTCGACCGGGTGCTGCACCGGGCGGCCGAGGACGCGGGCGTGACCGTGACCCGCAAGCAGGTCCAGGCAGTCCGCGCAGGACTGGAGGAACAGGCCGGCGGCGCCAAGGGCCTGGAGACGGCCTGGCTCCAGCAGTACGGCATCGCTCCCGAACGCCTCGACGACAACCTCCGCCTCCAGCTGGAGGCCCAGAAGCTCGCCGCCGCCCTCGGCACCGAGACCAGCGACCCCGCCTTCTGGAACGCCCTCAGCAAGGCCTCCAAGGAACTCGACGTCGACCTCAACCCGCGCTACGGCACCTGGGACGCCCAGAAGAGCACCCGCGTCGACGCGAAGACCCCGTGGGTACGGGAGGTCACGGCGGCGGGGAGCGAGCAGACGACGTAGCGGGGCGGCAGCAGCCCACAGTGCAGGCGGAAGATCATACGATCGCACCACCACCCCCGGCCTGTGGACAACCCGATCTCCCGGTCGGCGGCGTGCGTTAGCTTCGAACTGTGAACGCAACCGGCCCCGAAGCCACCCCCGCCACCACCCCCGGCCCCGGCCCCGGTCAGGAGACCGCCCCCGGCCGCATCGTCCTGCTCACCACCAGCCACCGTGTCGCTCCCGGCCTTCTCTCCTGGCCCGCCTGGCAGGCGCTGCACGCGGCCGACCGTGTTCTCTGCGCGGACGGGACCCATCCCCAGCTCCCGTATCTGCGCGAGGCGGGGATACGGGTCGACGAGGCGTCCCCGACCGCCGAGGAACTGGTCGGGACGTGCGCGGGCGGACACACCGCGGTCGTCGTGGCCACGGGTGAGGGCGAGCCCGCCCTCACGGACGGCCTGGCCCGCCTCGCCGGCTCCGGACGCGTGCAGATGCCCGAGCTGGAGCTCCTTCCCGCCTCCTACGACCTGCCGGGCGCCCGGCTCCTCGACCTCGTACAGGTCATGGACCGCATCCGCGCCGAGTGCCCGTGGTCCTCCCAGCAGACCCACAAGGGCCTGGCGAAGTACGGCATCGAGGAGGCGTACGAACTCGTCGAGGCCATCGAGGAGGGCGACCGTGACGAACTCCGCGAGGAACTCGGCGACGTCCTGCTCCAGGTGATCTTCCACTCCCGTATCGCCGAGGACGACCCGGACACCCCGTTCTCCATCGACGACGTGGCCGGCGGCATCGTCGCCAAGCTCATCCACCGGCACCCGCACGTCTTCGGCGACGAGACGGCCACCACCCCCGAGGAGGTCAAGGCACACTGGCTGCGCACCAAGGCGACAGAGAAACAGCGCACCTCGGTGACCGAAGGCATCCCCCTCGGCCAGCCGGGCCTGGCCCTCGCCGCCAAGCTCGCCTCCCGCGTCCGCACGGCGGGCCTGGAAGTCCCCCTCCCGAACATCACCGGCATCGGCTACGACCTCCTCGCCCTGGCCACCCGCGCCGAGTCGGAGGGCATCGACCCGGAAGCGGCACTGAGGGCGGCGGCACGGGCGTACCGGGACGCGATCCGGGAGGTCGAGGCAACCCACCCCGCCGGATAACGTCAAGGAGTGACCGACCAGCCCGCCACCACCCCCACGACTCCCACTCCCGGGATCCCCGAAGCCTCCGACACTCCTGCCGCGACTCCCACTCCTGAGACCCGCGGAGCCCCCGGGGCCCCCGATACCCCCGGAGTCCCCGAGACCTCTGCCTCCGCGCCTCCCGCCCCCGAGCCCCCCGGAGTCCCCGAGACATCTGCCTCCCCGACTCCTACTCCCGAGCCCCCCGCCACCGCAGCTCCCACCCCCGAGCTGTTCTCCTGGGAGTTCGCCACCGACCCCTACCCCGCCTACGCCTGGCTCCGCGAGCACGCCCCCGTCCACAAGACCCGTCTGCCCAGCGGTGTGGAGGCCTGGTTGGTCACCCGGTACGCCGACGCCAAGCAGGCCCTCGCCGACCAGCGGCTCAGCAAGAACCCGGCGCACCACGACGAGCCCGCGCACGCCAAGGGCAAGACCGGCATCCCGGGAGAGCGCAAGGCCGAGCTGATGACGCATCTGCTGAACATCGACCCGCCGGACCACACCAGGCTCCGCCGGCTCGTCAGCAAGGCGTTCACGCCCAGGAGGGTCGCCGAATTCGCGCCGCGGGTGCAGGAGTTGACCGACCGTCTTATCGACGGGTTCGCGGAGAAGGGGTCCGCCGACCTCATCCACGAGTTCGCCTTCCCGCTCCCCATCTACGCGATCTGCGACCTGCTCGGCGTCCCGCCTGAGGACCAGGACGACTTCCGGGACTGGGCGGGCATGATGATCCGGCACGGCGGAGGCCCCCGGGGCGGGGTCGCGCGGTCGGTGAAGAAGATGCGCGGCTATCTGGCCGAGCTGATCCACCGGAAACGCGAGGCCCTGCCCGACGAGCCCACCCCCGGCGAGGACCTCATCTCCGGGCTCATCCGCGCCTCCGACCACGGCGAGCACCTCACCGAGAACGAGGCCGCGGCCATGGCCTTCATCCTGCTGTTCGCCGGCTTCGAGACCACCGTCAACCTGATCGGGAACGGCACCTACGCCCTTCTCACCCACCCCGAGCAGCGGAACCGGCTCCAGGCGGCCCTGGCCAGGCAGGAAAGGGGCCTCCTGGAGACCGGCGTGGAAGAGCTCCTCCGCTACGACGGTCCCGTCGAGCTCGCCACCTGGCGGTTCGCCACCGAGCCTCTTCGCATCGGCAGCCAGGACATCGCGGCCGGAGACCCCGTGCTCGTCGTGCTCGCCGCGGCGGACCGGGATCCGGAGCGGTTCGCCGACCCCGACGTCCTGGACCTGTCCCGCCGTGACAATCAGCACCTCGGTTACGGCCACGGCATCCACTACTGCCTCGGTGCCCCGCTCGCGCGCCTGGAGGGCCAGACCGCGCTCGCCACTCTTCTCACCCGTCTCCCGGACCTGCAACTCGCGTTGGATTCGGCCGATTTGCGCTGGCGTGGTGGGCTCATCATGCGTGGACTGCGTACTTTGCCCGTGGAGTTCGCGCCCGTCCGGTAATCGACCGAGGTATCCGGCCTGCACCGGGGGAGGGGCGCGTAAACATGACACGCCCTCAAGTCTGTGATCTTCACGTGATCTACGCGGCATTAACTTGTGACAAGTGATCGAATCCCTATACGTTCACGGACCAGCGCGGTGCCCCCGTACCATTCGCCGCGCGGTTCCTGCTGTCTCGGGAAAGGTCCCTCCATGCTCTCCGGGAACGGTCGTCACCGTCGCCCCCGTCAGGCTCCGGCACTCCTCGTGGCGGCCGGTGTGACGGGATCCGCCATCGCGATCCCACTGCTCGCGGCGAGCGGGGCGAGCGCCGCCACCGGCACCACCTGGGACCGGGTCGCGGAGTGCGAGAGCGGCGGCTCCTGGAGTGCGAACGACGGCAACGGCTACTACGGCGGCCTCCAGATGTCCCAGGAGAACTGGGAGAGGTACGGCGGCCTCGAATACGCCGAGACCGCGGACCAGGCCAGCCGCAACCAGCAGATAGCCGTGGCCGAGAAGCTCCTCGCGGACCAGGGCATCGCCGCGTGGCCGACCTGCGGTCTGCTCTCCGGCCTCAGCAA
Organism: Streptomyces sp. NPDC019531; assembly: GCF_044903305.1. Lineage (NCBI taxonomy): Bacteria > Bacillati > Actinomycetota > Actinomycetes > Kitasatosporales > Streptomycetaceae > Streptomyces > Streptomyces sp. NPDC019531. The sequence continues at coordinate 34,263 of NZ_JBJDQL010000025.1, forward strand.
GGACTCGAGTTCGGCCCGCGTCGACACGGGCGTGGGGAGCGGGACTCCCTCGCCCTCGACGTCCGGCTCGTCGCAATCGTCTGATTCCTCCGGATCGTCCGGCTCATCCGATTCCTCGAACTCTTCGGGCTCCGAGGACTCTTCCGGTCTGCTCGGCTCGCTGGACGGTTCGTCCGAGACGCCTTCGCCGTCGGCCACACCGTCGACCGGAGGCGACAACTCCGCCAAGTCGGACAAATCCAACTCTTCGGGCTCCGGGAGCTCTGCCACGGAAGGCTCGCAGTCCTCCGACGGCTCGCCCGTGGTGACCCCAGAAGAGGGCGAAGCGGACAAGTCGTGGCGGGAGGGTGGCTCTTCGGCCCTCGTCGACGTCGGCGCCCTCGGCTCCGGCAAGCATCGTGGCGGCAGCGCGGACGAAGGCGCGGAGGAGAGCGTGACGAAGAGCGCGGCCTCCTCGACCGGCCGTCACGCCGCCGCCACCTACACCGTCCGGGAGGGGGACTCCCTCGTCTCCATCGCCGACTCCCTTGGCCTCGACGGCGGATGGCGCGCCCTCTATGCCGAGAACAAGGACGTCATCGGGACCGACCCGAGCAACATCGTCGCCGGTCAGACGCTCGACACAGGGGCTGAATAGGGTCGAAAAGACCTGAAAAACAGCGGCAGTTCACGTCACACTTCGCACCTAATGTCCAGTTTGGTGAAAGTGTGGGATGAGTCTCAGAAGCCCTGATCGTCTTTGAAATTCCGCCGAGCGCATGTCTACGGTCATCACCGCTCGGCAACCCGAGCCCCGTCTGTCGCAACGCCGAATCCTGCCAGCGGCCGTACGGGAACAGTCGTCGCGTCAAGCGCCGTAGGCAGGAGCGGGGGACCCAAGGTAAGTGCCGGGCCCAGCAGTTCACGCTGGACCGGCTTGGGGTTAAGTCGCGCACCGGGAGGTGCGCGGCCGGGCAACTCAACCGGCCCGAACCCGACAGCTCACCTCGCAGGCGTCGGTGAGGGGATCCACCATGCTGTTTTCCGGCAAGGGCAAGCACCGTCGTCCGTCCAAGGCCACCCGCGCCGCCGCCATCGCCGGCGTCACCGGTGTCGCCATCGCCGCCCCGCTGATGGCGACCGGCAGCGCCTCCGCCGCCACCGCCTCCGAGTGGGACACCGTCGCCCAGTGCGAGTCCGGCGGCAACTGGTCCATCAACACCGGCAACGGCTACTACGGCGGTCTGCAGTTCTCCGCCTCCACCTGGGCCGCCTACGGCGGTACGCAGTACGCCGCGCAGGCCAACCAGGCCTCCAAGGCCCAGCAGATAGCCGTCGCCGAGAAGGTCCTCGCCTCCCAGGGCAAGGGCGCCTGGCCGGTCTGCGGCACGGGCCTGTCCAGCGCCACCTACAGCGGCGGCAGCTCGTCCTCCTCCGGCTCGAACTCCAGCTCCTCGAACACGAGCAGCCGTTCGACCGAGGAGCAGAGCGCCTCGCGTTCGACCGAGCGTCAGACCGCCAAGAAGACCGTCACCACGCCGACCGGCAAGAAGGTCAAGAAGGGCGACGGCGAGTACAAGGTCGTCAAGGGTGACACCCTCAGCTCGATCGCCGAGAAGCACAAGGTCAAGGGCGGCTGGCAGAAGCTGTTCAAGCTGAACAAGGACATCATCGACGACGCCGACTTCATCTTCCCGGGCCAGCAGCTGCACCTGAAGTAACAAAGGGTGCTCGTAGCTGAACCACAGCGCCCTCACAACCGTGTCCTTCATGATGAAGGCCTCGTGAGGGTCCCCCCGTCCCCACGGGCTCCCCGCTCCGGTGCGTGTTCCCCCGTACGCACCGGGGCGGGGCTTTTTTGTGCGCGCTTGAGCGACGCTCTTTGTTCAGTTCAGAAACAATTTACTCTCGGTTCTGTCCACGGGCCGGTCGGCACGGTGGCCGATACCCCGGAGCCGGTTAGGCTCGTCTCGCAGAACACACCGCGGTCCCGGCGGACCGTGTCACATCCCAAGAAGGAGATGCTCGTGCCGTCCATCGACGTCGTCGTAGCCCGGGAAATCCTGGACTCCCGAGGCAACCCCACGGTCGAGGTCGAGGTCGGCCTCGACGACGGCAGCACCGGTCGTGCCGCCGTCCCGTCCGGAGCCTCCACGGGCGCCTTCGAGGCCATCGAGCTCCGTGACGGCGACCCCAACCGCTACCTGGGCAAGGGTGTCGAGAAGGCCGTCCTCGCCGTCATGGACCAGATCGGCCCGGAGCTGGTCGGCTACGACGCCACTGAGCAGCGCCTGATCGACCAGGCCATGTTCGACCTGGACGCCACCGACAACAAGGGCGCGCTCGGCGCCAACGCCATCCTCGGTGTCTCCCTCGCCGTCGCCCACGCCGCCTCCGAGGCCAGCGACCTCCCGCTCTTCCGCTACCTGGGCGGCCCGAACGCGCACCTGCTGCCGGTGCCGATGATGAACATCCTGAACGGCGGCTCGCACGCCGACTCCAACGTGGACATCCAGGAGTTCATGATCGCCCCGATCGGCGCGGAGTCCTTCTCCGAGGCGCTGCGCTGGGGCGCCGAGGTCTACCACACCCTCAAGAAGGTGCTGAAGACCAAGGGCCTGTCCACGGGACTCGGCGACGAGGGCGGCTTCGCCCCGAACCTGGAGTCCAACCGCGCCGCGCTCGACCTCATCGTCGAGGCCATCAAGCAGGCCGGCTACGTCCCCGGTGAGCAGATCGCGCTCGCGCTCGACGTCGCCGCGTCCGAGTTCTACAAGGACGGCAAGTACGAGTTCGAGGGCAAGTCCCGCTCGGCCGCCGAGATGACCGAGTACTACGAGGAGCTCGTGGCGGCCTACCCGCTCGTCTCCATCGAGGACCCGCTGTACGAGGACGACTGGGCCGGCTGGAACGTCATCACCGAGAAGCTGGGCGACAAGGTCCAGATCGTCGGCGACGACCTCTTCGTCACCAACCCGGAGCGCCTGGCCCGCGGCATCGAGGAGGGCTCCGCCAACGCCCTGCTGGTCAAGGTGAACCAGATCGGTTCGCTGACCGAGACCCTGGACGCCGTCGAGATGGCCCAGCGCAACGGCTTCAAGTGCATGATGTCCCACCGCTCCGGCGAGACCGAGGACGTCACCATCGCCGACCTCGCCGTCGCGGTGAACTGCGGTCAGATCAAGACCGGCGCCCCGGCCCGCTCGGACCGCGTCGCCAAGTACAACCAGCTCCTGCGCATCGAGGAGATCCTCGACGACGCCGCGGTGTACGCCGGCCGTAGCGCCTTCCCGCGCTTCAAGGGCTGATCAACGGCCCCGTAGCAGGCGTCGTACGTACGTCCCCGTACCCGGTCCCGTACCGTGTGCGGGGACGTACGCACATAGGAAGGGGAGGCGGAAAGCCGATGGCCGTGAAGGACCGGGACCGTTTCTCCACCACGACCAGGATCAAGCTGCTCGGCGAGCAGACGGCGGCCCGTGTCTACCGGTCCCAGACCAAACGGCAGGCCCGCCGCTCGCGGCTCACCGGCCGGGCCGCGCTGCTCGCCCTCGTGGTGTGCACGCTGGTGGTGGCGCTGGCGTACCCGATAAGGCAGTACGTCTCCCAGCGTGCCGAGATCGCCGACCTCCAGCGGGAGAAGGCGCAGGCCGCCGAGCGAGTCGAGAAGCTGCGTGACCTCAAGGCGCGCTGGCAGGACGACGCGTACGCGGAGCAGCAGATCCGGCAGCGGCTGCACTATGTGCTGCCGGGGGAGACGGGGTTCGTCGTCGTCGACCCGGACGCGGCCAGGCAGTCGCGCACCGACTTCGGGGCGGCCGACCGTCCCTGGTACGCCAACGTCTGGGACGGGGTCGACAAGTCCGACGCCTCCGACCGATGACCAGATAGCAGAAAGACGACCTCAGGACCGATGGAAACGCCCCCGCCGACCACGCCTCGCACCGAGCCCACCGACGCCGACGTCGAGGCCTTCAAGCAGCAGCTCGGGCGGCCGCCGCGCGGGCTGCGGGCGATCGCGCACCGCTGCCCCTGCGGACAGCCGGACGTGGTGGAGACGGCCCCTCGACTCCCCGACGGCACGCCCTTCCCGACGACGTACTACCTGACGTGCCCGCGCGCCGCCTCGGCGATCGGCACCCTTGAGGCGAACGGCGTCATGAAGGAGATGACGGAGCGGCTGCAGACCGACCCGGACCTCGCCGCCGCCTACCGCGCCGCGCACGAGGACTACATCGCCCGCCGTGACGCCATCGAGGTCCTGGAGGGCTTCCCCAGCGCGGGCGGCATGCCGGACCGGGTGAAGTGCCTGCACGTCCTGGTGGGTCACTCGCTGGCCGCGGGCCCCGGCGTCAACCCGCTGGGCGACGAGGCGATCGCGATGCTGCCGGAGTGGTGGCGCAAGGGCGCGTGCGTGACCCTCGCCGAGGAGGACGCCAAGTGACCCGCGTCGCCGCCGTCGACTGCGGCACGAACTCGATCCGGCTCCTGGTCGCCGACTGCGATCCGGCCACTGGTGAACTCGTCGAGCTGGACCGTCGTATGACCATCGTCCGGCTCGGGCAGGGCGTCGACCGGACGGGGCGGCTCGCGCCCGAGGCGCTGGAGCGGACCTTCGCGGCCTGCCGGGAGTACGCGGCAGTGATCAAGGAGCACGGGGCCGAGCGGCTGCGGTTCGTCGCCACGTCCGCCTCCCGGGACGCGGAGAACCGGGACGAGTTCGTACGGGGGGTCCTCGACATCCTCGGGGTCGAGCCCGAGGTGATCTCCGGAGACCAGGAGGCGGAGTTCTCCTTCACCGGGGCGACCAAGGAGCTCAAGGGCAGCGACCACCTCGCCCGGCCGTATCTCGTCGTGGACATCGGTGGCGGGTCGACGGAGTTCGTGGTGGGGGACGACCATGTGCGGGCCGCGCGCTCCGTGGACGTGGGCTGCGTACGGATGACCGAGCGGCACCTCGTGCGGGACGGGGCCGTCAGTGATCCGCCCACCGCCGCGCAGGTCGACGCCATGAAGGCCGACATCCAGGCCGCTCTCGACCTCGCCGAACAGACCGTCCCGCTGCGTGAGGCGCGCACGCTGGTGGGGCTCGCCGGGTCCGTCACCACGGTGTCGGCGATCGCCCAGGAGCTGCCCGAGTACGACTCGACGGCCATCCACCACTCCCGGGTCTCCCACGACAAGGTCCGCGAGATCACCGACTGGCTGCTGCGCTCCACGCACGCCGAGCGCGCGGCCGTCCCCTCCATGCACCCGGGGCGCGTGGACGTGATCGCCGCCGGAGCCCTCGTCCTGCTGTCGATCATGGAGCGGATCGGTGCCGAGGAGGTCGTCGTCAGCGAGCACGACATCCTCGACGGCATCGCGTGGTCGATCGCGTAGCCCTCTGCCGAGCACCTCTGCTGAGCAGGAAGAACAACGTTTGAGCGCGTCCGAGGGGCCCTTCGGGGCCCCTCGCTGACGTGCCGCCGAGAAAGTTCGTGAAGTTCTTCACAAGGAATTGGGTCCTGGCGAGCGACGAATGTGGCGCGGTTGGCCCTTCCGGGGGTTCAGCACCCGTGTGAACACGTTCAAAACGGGGGGATGCGGACCTCGCGCGGAGGGTGGGGGAGGGGGTCGAGAGGGCCCCTCACGGGACCGTCTTTGGCACGGAGAGGCAGCTCACGCGGCATTGACAACGGGAAGCCCCGCACCGTGGTTCCCGCCCTGCACCATGACCTGGATCACGCGAGTCGCGGAGGATAGCACACCCCCCGGGGAAGCTTGTGAAGGGGCGCACGAGCTACCCCCCTGAGGCAGGTGGATACTCGATGGCATGAGCACCACGGAGCGTCCCAGGATCCTCGTAGTAGGCGGTGGGTACGTAGGCCTGTACGCAGCTCGGCGCATTCTCAAGAAGATGCGCTACGGCGAGGCGACCGTCACGGTCGTCGACCCCCGGTCGTACATGACCTACCAGCCCTTCCTCCCCGAAACCGCCGCCGGCAACATCTCCCCGCGCCATGTCGTCGTCCCGCTGCGACGCGTGCTGCCGAAGGCGGAGGTGCTCACCGGCCGGGTCACCACCATCGACCAGGACCGCAAGGTCGCCACGATCTCGCCGCTGGTCGGCGAGGCGTACGAGCTGCCCTTCGACTACCTGGTGATCGCGCTCGGCGCGGTCTCCCGCACCTTCCCGATCCCCGGCCTCGCCGAGCAGGGCATCGGCATGAAGGGCATCGAGGAGGCCATCGGCCTGCGCAACCACGTCCTTGAGCAGCTCGACAAGGCCGACTCCACGACCGACGAGGAGATCCGCCGCAAGGCGCTCACCTTCGTCTTCATCGGCGGTGGCTTCGCCGGCGCCGAGACCATCGGTGAGGTCGAGGACCTGGCCCGCGACGCGGCCAAGTACTACACCAACGTCTCCCGCGAGGACATGCGGTTCATCCTCGTCGACGCCGCCGACAAGATCCTTCCCGAGGTCGGCCCCAAGCTCGGCCAGTACGGCAAGGAGCACCTGGAGAGCCGGGGCGTGGAGATCTACCTCTCCACCTCGATGGACTCCTGCGTCGACGGCCACGTGGTGCTGAAGAACGGCCTTGAGGTCGACTCCAACACCATCGTGTGGACCGCCGGCGTCAAGCCGAACCCGGTCCTCGCCCGCTACGGCCTTCCGCTGGGCCCCCGCGGCCATGTGGACACCGCCCCGACCCTCCAGGTCCAGGGCACCGACTACATCTGGGCCGCCGGCGACAACGCCCAGGTCCCGGACGTCGCCGCCCGCAAGGCCGGCGTCGAGAACGCCTGGTGCCCGCCGAACGCCCAGCACGCGCTGCGTCAGGCGAGGGTCCTCGGGGACAACGTGATCTCCGGGATGCGGGGCTTCCCGCAGAAGGAGTACGCGCACTCCAACAAGGGCGCCGTCGCGGGTCTCGGCCTGCACAAGGGCGTCGCGATGATCGTCATGGGCAAGATGAAGATCAAGCTCAAGGGTCGTCTCGCCTGGTACATGCACCGCGGCTACCACGGTCTGGCCATGCCGACCTGGAACCGCAAGGTCCGCGTCTTCGCCGACTGGACCCTCGGCATGTTCCTCAAGCGTGAGGTCGTCTCCCTCGGCGCGATGGAGCACCCGCGCGAGGAGTTCTACGAGGCGGCCAAGCCGGTGCCGGCGGCCGAGCCGAAGAAGACCGAGGCCAAGGCCTCCTGACCGGCTCCGGTCACTGATCCACGCCGAAGGACCTCCCGCCATCCGTGGTGCGGGAGGTCCTTCGGCGTTCCCGCCCGCCCCGGTATACGTGGCGGCTGCATCTGTTTTGCTCGGACGTGACCCGACTCCGGGACTGCTCCCCGCCGCGTCGCTGTTTACCAAGGTGGACAATTCCGGGATCATCGTCACGGAGGTGTGCGCCATGGCAGATGCCGCACTGCGGCTCAAGGGCCTCTTCGAACAACTGTTGGCAGTGCCGCTACCGGTGCGGATCCGCGCCTGGGACGGCTCGGAGGCCGGGCCGCCCGACGCCCCGGCGCTGGTCGTGCGCAACCGTCGCGCCCTGCGCCGCCTGCTGTTCAAACCGGGCGAGCTGGGACTCGCCCGCGCCTGGGTCGCGGGGGACCTGGACATCGAAGGCGACCTCTACACCGCGCTCGACCTGATCTCGGGGCTGGTCTGGGAGCGCGGGGAGGACACCAGGACCCTGCTGCAGGCCGTGCGCGACCCCGAGGTGCGCTCCGCCGTACGCGGACTCGTCGCCCTCGCCGGACCGCCACTTCCGCCCGCCCCGCCGCCGGAGGAGGTGCGCCGCACCCGCGGCCATCTGCACACCAGGCGCAGCGACAAGCGGGCCGTCAGCCATCACTACGACGTCGGCAACGCCTTCTACGAGATCGTCCTCGGGCCGTCCATGGTGTACTCGTGCGCCTACTGGGAGGCCCCCGAGCCCGACGGCACCCTGGAGGACGCCCAGCGCGACAAGCTCGACCTGGTCTGCCGCAAGCTCGCACTCAGGCCCGGGCAGAGACTCCTCGACGTCGGCTGCGGCTGGGGCTCGATGGCCATCCACGCCGCCCGCGAGTACGACGTGAGCGTCGTCGGCGTCACCCTCTCCCAGGAGCAGGCGGCCTACGCCCGCAAGCGCATCGCCGAGGAGGGGCTCACCGACCGCGTCGAGATCCGGGTGCAGGACTACCGGGACGTCGCCGACGGGCCGTACGACGCGATCTCCTCCATCGGCATGGCCGAACACGTCGGCGCCGAACGCTACCTGGAGTACGCCGAGGATCTGCTGAAGCTGCTCAAGCCGGGCGGGCGGCTGCTCAACCACCAGATCGCCCGGCGCCCCCAGCACGACGAATCGGCGTACAGCCTCGACGGGTTCATCGACGCCTACGTCTTCCCCGACGGCGAACTCGCCCCCCTCGGCACCACCGTGACCCAGTTGGAACGGGCCGGGTTCGAGGTGCGGGACGTCGAGTCGATCCGTGAGCACTACGCCCACACCCTGCGCCGCTGGGTCACCAACCTGGAGGCCCAGTGGCAGCGCGCGGTCCGGCTCGCCGGGCCCGGCCGGGCCCGGGTCTGGCGGCTGTACATGGCCGCCTGCGCCCTCGCCTTCGAACACAACAGCATCGGTGTCAACCAGGTCCTGGCCGTCCGTACCCCCGAATCCGGTGCCTCCGGGCTGCCGTTGCGGGCCCGTACCTGGAACTGAGCACGAACAAGGGGCCCGTCGCCCCCTCCGCGACGGGCCCCGGCCGGGGTACGGCTACTCCGCCTTGATGGCGGCCAGCATGTTCATGCGCGCCGCCCTGCGGGCCGGCCACAGCGCCGCGAGGATGCCCACCGTCGCGGCCAGGAGCAGGAAGACCGCCATCCGGGCCCAGGGCAGGACGAGTTCGTACGTCGCCATCTTCGTGCCGAGCAGTTCACCGGCCGCCCAGCCGAAGAACACGCCCAGGCCGATGCCGAGCACCCCGCCGAACAGCGAGATGACCAGGGACTCCAGCCGGACCATCCGCTTGATGCCCTTGCGGTCCAGGCCGATCGCGCGGAGCATGCCGATCTCCTGGGAGCGCTCGAACACCGACATGGCCAGGGTGTTGATGACCCCGAGCACCGCGACGATCACCGCCATCGCCAGCAGGCCGTAGAGCATGTTCAGCATCAGCGTGAACATCTGCGCGATGGAGTCGGAGAGGTCCTTCCTGTCCTGGACCTTGATGGCCGGGTTGGAGCCGAGGGCCTTCTCCAGCCTGTCCTTCGTGGCGTCGGAGGCGCCGTCGGACGTCTTCAGCATGACCTGCATGTCGGACAGGTCGCTCAGATGCGGGTTGAGCGTGCCGGTGTCCAGCATGATGCCGCTGATCAGGTCGTTGCCCTCGTAGACCCCGGCGACGGTGAGCCGCTGCGCCTTGCCGTCCTCGTAGTGCACGGTGAAGGCCGAACCCGCCTTCCAGCCGTAGGACTTGGCGGTGTCCTGGTCCACGACGACCCGTGTGCCGCCGACCTCGAAGGTGCCGCTGTCGACCTTCAGGTCGGTCAGCTTCCCGATCGCCGAGCCGTTGACGCCGGTCAGATACTCGGTCTCGCCGTCGATACGGGAGGGCGCGTTGCGCAGGGGGGTGACATCGGTGACGCCGTCGACCTTTCGCAGCTTCTGCTCGACGTCCGAGGAGAGCTCGTTGCCGTTCGCCATGGAGACGACGTAGTCCGCCCTGATGGCCGCCGACGCCATCTTGTCGATCGACTTCTGCAGGCTGCCCGCCATCACCGTCATACCGGTGATCAGGGTCAGGCCGATCATCAGCGCGGAGGCGGTGGCGGCGGTACGGCGCGGGTTGCGCACCGAGTTCTGGCGGGCCAGCTTCCCGGAGACGCCGAACACGCGCAGCACCGGGGCCGCGGCCGCGATCAGGGGGCGGGACAGCAGGGGAGTGAGGATGAAGACGCCGATGATCAGGAGGACCGCGCCCATGCCCATCGGGGCCTGGCCGTCCGAGCCCTCCATCGTCGTGGCGGCCAGGATGACGGCGACCCCTGCCCCGCTGAACAGCGCGCCCAGCGTGTTGCGCAGCACCAGCGACTTGGTGGTCGCCTTCGCGTGCACGCTGCTCATCGCCGCGACCGGCGGGATCTTCGCCGCCCGGCGGCCCGGCAGCCAGGCCGCCAGCATGGTGATCAGGACACCGACCGCGAGAGCCGCGCCGACCGTGCCCGGGGTGATGATCAGCGGTCCGTCCGGGACGGTCGCGCCGAGCGTGCCCATCAGGGACCTGAGCCCGGCCCCGATGCCGATACCGGCCACCAGACCCGTAACGGCGGCCACCAGACCCACCACGAACGCCTCGACCAGAACCGACCGCGTGACCTGCCTGCGCGACGCGCCGACCGCCCTGAGCAGCGCCAGCTCCTTGGTGCGCTGGGCGACCAGCATGGTGAAGGTGTTGGCGATGATGAAGGTGCCGACGAAGAGCGCGATGCCCGCGAAGACCAGCAGGCCCTGCTTGAGACCGGCCATGGACGAGGAGATCAACCTGGCCTGGCTGTCGGCGAGTTCCTGGCCGGTCGTGGTCTCGACGGTGTCCTTCGGCAGCGCCTCGTCCAGCGTGGCCTGCAGCGCGGTCTGAGAGGTGCCGGAGGCCGCCTTCACGTCGATCTCGTCGTACGTCCCCGGCTTGCCGAACAGCTTCTGGGCGGTGGCCGTGTCGAACAGCGCGAGGCTGCCGCCGGCCGCGACATTGCCGTCGTCGGTGGTGAAGACGCCGGTGATGACGGGCTTCAGCACCGGGCCGTCGACCGAGATGCGCACGGTGTCGCCGACCTCGTAGCCGGCCCGCTTCGCGGTCTTTGAATCGATCGCGACCTGGTTCGCGCCGTGCGGTGCGGAGCCCTCGGCCAGTGGGTACCGGGGGTCTTTGTCCCCCGAGTAGTTGCCGCCCCGCGACTGGAAGCCGCCGCCGATGAGCTTGCCGTCCTTGTCGGCGATGGCGGTGAAGCCGTTGACGACGCCGATCGCCTGGGCCGCGCCCGGCACTTGGGCGCTCCGCTCCAGCAGAGCCTGCGTCAGATCCGGGCTCTTGCCGATGGTGTTGCCCTTGTCCTCCCGGGACTTGGCGGTGACGGCGACGTCGACCTGGTCGAAGCCCTTGGCCGAACTCTTCTGGTAGGCCTCGGAGATGGTGTTGGTGAAGACCAGCGTGCCGGACACGAACGCCACGCCGAGCATCACGGCGAGCACGGTCATCAGCAGCCTGGCCTTGTGCGCGAGGACGTTGCGCAGGGCGGTGCGGAACATCAGGAGGTACGGCCCTTCGCGTCGAACTGCTTCATGAAGTCGAGGACGTTCTCGGCGGTGGGCTTGTACATCTCGTCGACGATCCGCCCGTCGGCGAGGAACACCACCCGGTCCGCGTACGCCGCGGCCACCGGGTCGTGGGTCACCATGACGACCGTCTGCCCCAACTCCCGTACGGAGTTGCGCAGGAAGCCCAGCACCTCGGCGCCGGAGCGGGAGTCGAGGTTTCCGGTCGGTTCGTCGCCGAAGATGATGTCGGGCCTGGAGGCCAGCGCCCGGGCGACGGCGACTCGCTGCTGCTGGCCGCCGGAGAGCTGGGCGGGACGGTGACCGAGACGGTCCCTCAGCCCCACCATCCGGATGACCGAATCCAGCCACTGCTGGTCCGGTTTGCGGCCTGCGATGTCCATCGGGAGTGTGATGTTCTCCAGGGCCGTCAGGGTCGGAAGCAGGTTGAACGCCTGGAAGATGAAGCCGATCTTGTCCCGCCGGAGTTTGGTCAGCTGCTTGTCCTTCAGCGAGCCCAGTTCGGTGTCGCCGATGCGGGCCGAACCGGAGGAGAAGGTGTCGAGTCCGGCCACGCAGTGCATCAGGGTGGACTTGCCGGAGCCGGAGGGGCCCATGATCGCGGTGAACTCGGCCTGCCGGAACTCGACGGTGACGCGGTCCAGGGCGACCACCTGGGTCTCGCCCTGTCCGTAGATCTTCGACAGATCCGTGGCGCGTGCGGCCACGGCCGTGGTCCGGCCGGCGACGGGGGTGGTGGTCACGGGATGGAACTCCTAGCGGTACGACGTCGTTGAAGGACGTCTTCCATCGTGGTGGCCGGGCCCCGCCGTGTAGTCAGTCGCAGTTCTGGTTCCGAGGGCAGACTTCGGACGGACCGGGCGGCTCGGCGTCATACCTGGGGATGACGGCAGCCCTTGATGGGGGCAGACGCGGAGAACAGGTGGAGCGTCCTCGTTCGGGCGGTGAAATTCCGTCATTCCGTATGCGCGGCCGAGTGCCCCGGGTAAGGCTATTGGCAAGTGCGGATGGCTTGTTCCATGGTCTGATGCACCCTCAGACGTCAATAAAATAAGACAACATCGGTCCGCCCGTCCGCTGTTCGGGGGATGCGTCCCGATAGGCTCGGAACCTCAAACGCGGAGCCCATGACCTGCCCGGATGGTGGAATGCAGACACGGCGAGCTTAAACCTCGCTGCCCCTTCGCGGGCGTGCCGGTTCAAGTCCGGCTCCGGGCACTTCCCGCCCACGCGGTGCTCTCGCGCGCGTGGGCCGTCATTCCGTCGTCATCCCTCGTAGACGGTCAGTACGGCACCGTCGATCTCGATCCGGCGGCCGGCGCGCATACCGTCGCGGCGCAGTGTTCTCAGACAGGTGTGGAAGACGGGCAGTTCGTCCGCGTCCAGGACGGCGGCGGCCAGTTCCACGAGTTCCTTCACTGACTCGTCGGTCAGTACGTCGGGCAGTTCGCCGGAGAGCAGAACGACCGATTCACCGGCGGGCCCGCGGACCACGACCGTGGCCGGACCGCCATGCACGAACAACACATTCCCCCCTGGGAGCCCGGGGTCGTACGGCTCTCGCTCCTCGGGCAGGACGAGAGACTAGCGGGCGGGCCCGGCGCTTTCGGGGCACAGTCGAATTCTTTTTCCGACTGCACGGAAGAGTGAACATCCGCGGTCGCGGACCGCCGGGACCGACTTCCGGACGGTCACTTCCTTGGCCAGGGGGCAGGTCGCGGAGGGGCGGGGCCGGGCGCGGGGCGGCTTCTGGGGGTTGCCTCCGGGGCGCGGGCCGGTTCGCGGGTGGTTGTTTCCGGGGAGCGGGGTGGCGGCTGGGTGATGGCCGCCGCGGCGCGGGGTGGCTCTTTGCGTGGGCGCTTTTGGGTTGCGGCGTGGCTTGCGAGGGGTCGCTTGTCTGGTGCGGGGGCGGGCCGGGGGTTGCTTCCGGGGAGCGGGGTGGCGGCTGGGTGATGGCCGCCGCCGCGCGGGGTGGCTCTTCGCGTGGGCGCCTTTGGGTTGCGGCGTGGCTTGCGAGGGGTCGCTTGTCTGGTGCGGGGGGCCTGGGGGTTGCTTCCGCGGGGCGCTTTTCGGGGTGCGGCCTGGGGAGGGTCTGGGGGTTGCTTCCGGGTGCGACCCGGCTTCCGGCGGGTTACTTCTTCGGGGTGCGGTCCAGGAGGGACTCCACCAGGGCGGCCACGTGGCGGCGGTCGTCGGCCGAGAGTTTCTGGACGCTGGCGATGAGCAGGTCCACCTCGGGGTCGGCCGGGTGAGCGGCGGTGTCCTGGGCGTCAGGGGGGCCGTACACGTGGATGCCGCAGGCCTCGGCGGCGGCGCGTCGCACGGTGTCCAACGGCAGTTCCAGCCCCTTGGACAGGCCCTCCAGGGTGGTCGACTGGGGCATCCGGACGACGCGGTCGGTGGTCGCCAGGTGGTGGACGGTGGAGCGAGGGACGCCACCGCGTCGGGCCACGTCGCCGTAGGACCAGCCCTTGCGGTCGAGGCGCTCACGGATCAACTGCTGGAGTGCGTTGGCCACGGGTGGGTCACTTCCTGCTCGCCGCTCGGCGGAACCGTCCATGTCGGGGCCGATTCTACGGGCGGGCCCACCCGGCGCCGAAAGGGTGATTCCCCGAACGGGTTGCGCAACCGTCCCGCGAGGCCCTAGTGTCCAATCTCGTTGGACAGCACGTCCGACCAAGTTGGACAGAGTGTGGGGGGAACCTGACTCGGTCCGACCGGAAACGCCCATCCCTGAGGGGGAATTGACCGTGATGGACGCCCACGAGCTTGAGGCCGAGTCCGCGGAGCTGCTGCCGGGCCGGGAGGCCCTCGGCAAGCTGAAGTTCACCTTCAACCGGACGACCAACGTCACCAAGCACATCGCCAACGTCGAGGCCCACAACTCGTCCCTGGCCCTCAACGACCACTCGGTCGGGTCCGCCGCGGCCTCCAGCGCCTCGCAGACCATCAGCGTCACCCAGTAGCGCCCGCGCACCGCCTCCACACCCTTCGTCATCATCTGAAAGGACATCCGTCATGAGCATGGACATGCACGAGCTGGACACCGAGTCCGCGGAGCTGCTGCCGGGCCGCGAGGCCCTGGGCAAGCTGAAGTTCACCTTCAACCGGACGACCAACGTCACCAAGCACATCGCCAACATCCAGGCCGACAACCAGTCCGCGGCCGTCAACGACCACTCCGCGTGGTCGGCCGCCGAGTCGCAGGCCTCGCAGACGATCTCCGTCAAGCAGTGACCCTGCGCTGACGACGGCCGCCGGGGCGGACCGCGCACAGGTGCGGTCCGCCCCGCGGTCATGAGTGGGGGCAGGACATGGGGGGAGACCACATATGACAGTGCTCGGAGACGGGACCCCGACGCTGTACGACCCCGGGCCGGTGCCCGGGCCCGGCGGCTGGCCGGTGACCTTCGAGCAGGTGGCGACGGGCAGCCTGCCGGTCGTCGAACAGCCGCTGGTGCCGCGGCTGAGCGCGGGGCTTCAACTGCACGGCGAGTACCAGGGATCGGGGTTCACCGAGCCCAAGTACATCGCCCGTCGGGGGGACGGGCAGGTCGTGCAGCTGTCGCGGCTGCTGTATCTCGTGGCGTCGTCCGTGGACGGCGTACGCGACATCGAGTCGATCGCCCACCGGGTGAGCGCGAGATTCGGACGCGAGGTCAGCGGCGAGAACATCCGCTACCTGGTGGAGAAGAAGCTCGAACCGCTCGGCGTGACGGTCCCCGAGGGCCAGGAGAGCGACGAGGTCGACGCACCACGCTCCGACCTGCTGCTCGCGCTCAAGGGGCACCGGGTCATCTTCGACGAGCGGCGTACGGCACGGATCGCGGGGATGTTCGCGTGGCTGCACCGGCCGGTGGTGGTCCTGGCCATGTTGGCGGCGGCCGTGGCCATGGACGTCTGGCTGTTCGCCTTCTACGGGGCGATCGAACCGGTCCTTGAGGTCCTCGACCAGCCGGTGCTGATCCTGCTCGTCTTCGGGCTGACCGTGGCCTCGCTCGTCTTCCACGAGTTCGGCCACGCCTCCGCGTGCAAATACGGCGGCGCGAGGCCCGGGTGCATCGGCTGCGGGATCTTCCTCATCTGGCCGTCGATGTACACCGACGTCACCGATGTCTACCGGATCGGTCGCGGCGGGCGGATCAGGACCGACCTGGGCGGGGTCTACTTCAATGTGGTGTTCATGCTGGCCATGGCCGGCCTGTACTTCGCCACGGGGGAGCCGTTCTTCCTGGCCGCGGTCTATCTCGGACACTTCGAGATCCTCGAACAGCTGATGCCGGCGGTACGGCTGGACGGCTACTACATCCTGGGCGACCTCGCCGGGGTCCCCGACCTCTACGGCAAGATCAAGCCGATCCTGCTCGGTCTGGTGCCGGGGCGGAAGGGACGGGCCGCGCGCAAAGAGGTCGCCGGGCTGAAGAAGTCGGCGCGGACCATCGTGGCGACCTGGGTGCTGACGATGGTGCCGCTGATCATCGGTGAGCTGGCCTACGCGCTGTGGAATCTGCCGAGGATCATCGCCACGATGACCCGGTCCATGGTCGAGCAGTTCTCCGGCACGGGGTCGGCCCTCGCTGACGGCAAGGTCGTCGAGGGGCTCGTCGGGGTGCTGGGCTGTCTGATGCTGCTGATCCCGATGGGGGGTGTCGTCTATCTCACCGTGAAGATCGGGGGGCGGATCCTCCGGGCGGCGAAGCGGTCCACGGCGGGGCGGCCCACCTTGCGCGTGGCGCTCTGTGCGTGTGTCCTCGCCGGACTTGCGGGCCTCAGCTATGCGTGGACCTCGGGTCTGACGCCCCAGCCGCTGCCGAAGAAGCCGCCGATCGCGCCGATCCTGCAGCCGGGGGTGTCGACGGAGGAGCCGGAGCCCCGGCAGGCCACGACTCCGGACGGCGACGCGTCGACCGTGGACGACGGCACGGCGGACGACCCGTCGGGCGCCGGCTCCGGGGCGGTCGCGCCGTCGGCGGCGGGCGGCCCCTCGGGCTCCGCCGCCCCGTCGCCCGGCGCCTCCGCCGGCGCCTCCACGTCCGCCTCCCCGGCAGCGTCCGGGACAGCAGCGGGTGCCTCGACCGGAGGCACCTCCCGAGTCCCGGCGTCCCCGGCCCAGGGCACATCGGGCGGGCCGGAACCGTCGTCCCCGGGCACGGGCGACGGCCCGTCGAGCCCGGCCCCGTCGCCGACCCCGTCGGAGAGCATCCCTTCGACGCCCACCGAGACTCCGTCCGCACCGCCGGTCAGTGGTTCACCGGGGGCGTCCTGAGGGGGCGGGCGCCGTGCGGGGGCGAACCGGCCGACGACTCCGGCAGTGCCCACCGTCGGGCGGGGCCCACCGGACGGGCTTCCGACGCCGACCGTGGAGAGGCGGGGCCCGGCTTCGGGCCGGCCCGGAGACCAGGGGCGGGGGGAGACGCCGACCCTCGCGGGCAGAGACGGGCAGGCCGATGGCTTGCCGGGCACGCCGGGGTGTTGGATCCGGCCCACGGCTGTGGGCTGAGCCACGGTCTGAGGCCGAGGCCATGGCGTCGGCGTCGACTTCGGTGCCGGTGTCATTGTCGGTTCACGGTCCGGGGGCAGCTCCCTCCACCATTCCGGCTCCGGTCCACGGTCTGGGTCTCGGTCCATGGTCTGGGCTCTGGTTCACGGTCTGGGTCTCGGCTCACGGTCCGGGCTTTGGTCCACGGTCTGGGTCTCGGTCCACGATTCCGGGCCTCGGCCCGCGGTCCGGGCTCTGGTCCACGGTCCGGGCTCTGGCCCGTGGTCTGGGTCTGGGTCTGGGTCTGGGTCCCACGATTCCGGTTCCGGCCTACGGTCCGGGCTCCGGCTCACGGTCTGGGTCTCGGCCCATGGTCCGGGCTGTGGCCCGTGGTCTGGGTCTGGGTCTCGGTCCACGGTCCGGGTTCCGGCCCACAGTCCGGGTTCCGGCCGCCCACGGTCCGCGCTCCGGCCCACGGTCCGCGCTCCGGCCCCCGGCCGGGGCCAGCCCATCGCCCGGACCCCGGCCCCGGCTTCCCCCCCCTGGGCCGCGGCCCCCCAACCCGACCCTCGCCCTACAGCCCTGGCCCCCGGCCCGGGCTCGCCGTAGGCCGTTCGTGGGCCGTGGCCCGGTTCCGGGGCCGGCGGTCGGGTCTTGTTCCGGGGCGGGGCGGGGCGGCGGCAGGTTCCGTTCTCCGCCCCGGCACGCACCACATCCGCACCCATTCATCCATCCACCGAGGAGATCCCTTGAGCAGCCACCGAAAACCCCGTACCACCAGCCCACTCACCCGGCGTGCCGTTCGTGTGGGGCTGTTTGCCGCCGGTGTCGCCGGTGTCGCGACCGCCGTACCGGCGCAGGCCGCCACCGGCGGGTCCGCGAAGGTCGCCGTCGCGTCGGACCATGTCTTCAGCCGGGCCAACCGGCTCGACCACACGGAGGCGAAGGACTCCTTCACCGTCCGCCAGTACGGCAAGGTGAGCGCCGCCAGCGTGCGCAACCAGGCCAACGCGGTCTCGTCGGGCTGCTCCGCCGACGACGCCTGCCGTTCGGTCGCGCTGTCCTTCCAGATCGTCACCTTCGCCGGCGAGCAGACACGGCTCAACGCCGTGAACCTGAGCGACGCCGCCAACAAGAGCTGCACCGGCTGCCAGACCCTGGCCGGTGCCTACCAGTTCGTGGTCTCCACGCCCACCCCGCTCACCCTCGACTCCGCCCACCGCCGCCAACTCGCCGACATCCACCGCAGGCTGGACGCGCTGACCCGCTCCGAGGTCCCCGCGGCCGACCTGCGCACCCAGGCCGACGCCCTCGCCGCCGAGGTCAACGGCATTCTCAAGGACGCCGTGGACAGCGCCCCGAAGGGTGACGCCCAGGAGGACGTCACCATGCGCCGCCACCTGGACGGCTGGCCCAGCCGCTGACCCGACCGGCCGTCCGGCCCACGGCAGCCTTCGTGGGTCGGACGGCCGTGCGGACCATTGACACCGGAAGACCCGGAGCGCAGACTCGGCACCCTCAAGTGAAATAAAGTTCACCTAGCGAACAGCGGCAATAGGTCTCGGAAGGGAACGCCCGATGCGCACCACCGTCGGCATCATCGGAGCCGGCCCCGCCGGCCTCCTCCTCGCCCGGCTCCTCCACAACGCCGGTATCGACTCGGTCGTCCTGGAGAGCCGCGATCGTGCCTACGTCGAGCACCGCCAGCGTGCCGGAATCCTGGAGCAGGGCACGGTCGACGTGCTGCGCGCGGCCGGTGCCGGCGAGCGCATGGACCGCGAGGGGCTCCAGCACGACGGCATCGAGCTGCGGTACGACCGCAGGCGCCACCGCGTCGACTTCCCCGCCCTCACCGGCGGCCGCTCCGTGATGGTCTACGCCCAGACCGAGGTCTGCAAGGACCTCATCGCCCTCCAGGTCAAGGACGGCGGCCCGTTGCTGTTCGAGGCCGAGGCCCTGGCCGTCGAGGGCGCCGACACCGGCACTCCGAAGATCCGCTTCCGGCACGAGGGGCGTGAGGACGTCCTCGAATGCGAGTACGTCGTCGGCTGCGACGGCTTCTGGGGCGTGGCGCGCAAGGCGATCCCCGCCGAGTTGACCCGGGTGTTCGAGCGGACGTACCCCTTCGGCTGGCTCGGCATCCTCGCCGACGTCCCGCCCTCCCACGACGAACTCGTCTACGCCCGCCACGACCGCGGCTTCGCCCTCCTGTCCATGCGCTCCCCGTCCGTCTCCCGTCTCTACCTCCAGGTCCCCGAGGGCACGGACGCGGAGAGCTGGGGCGACGAGGAGATCTGGGACGAGCTGGAGCGCCGCTTCGAGACCGACGACGACTGGGAGCTCCAGAGGGGACCGATCACACAGAAGTCCGTCACCCCCATGCGCTCCTACGTCCACGAGCCCATGCGGTACGGCCGTCTCTTCCTCGCCGGCGACGCGGCGCACATCGTGCCGCCCACCGGAGCCAAGGGCCTGAACCTCGCCGTGGGCGACGTCGTGACCTTCGCGAGGGCGCTGACGTACCAGAAGGAGACCGGTTCGGCGGAACGCCTCGACGGCTATTCCGAGACCTGTCTGCGGCGGGTGTGGCAGGCCGAACGGTTCTCGTACGACATGACGAGCCTCCTGCACCGGGCCCCTGACGCCACTCCCTTCGAGGACCGGATGCAGCGGGCGAGGCTGGAGCGGATCGCCGGGTCGAGGGCGGCCGAGACGGACCTCGCGGAGGGGTACACCGGCTTCCCCTTCGAGTGAGGCTTCAAGACAGGCCCCTCCGGTGTCGGGAATCACGCGCGCGCGTAGCGTGTTGGGCAGCACATCGAGGGAAGATCCTCCCCAAGCACTAGGGTCATTCCTTTGCCTACCCATTACTCTTGAGGCAAGGCCCACACACCGTGGCCATGAAGGAGTGAAATGAGGAGCAGCAACCCGGTCTTCTCGCGACGGGGGTTCAGCCGCGACAACGGCTACGCGGGCTTCAACACCGCGCCGCAGGCCGGGGCCGCAGCCGTAGGCACGCAGGGCGGCAACCCGTACGCGACCAACCCCTACGCCCAGCAGGACCTTCAGCAGGGTGCGCCGCCGCAGGCGCCGGTCACCACCGGCCGGATGACGATGGACGACGTCGTCCTGCGCACCGGCACCACGCTCGGCGTTCTGATCGTCACGGCCGCGCTCGCCTGGGCCCTGCTGCCCGTCGACGACGCCAACATCGGCCGCTCGTACGGCATCGGCATCGGCGCCGCGGTCATCGGCATGGTCCTGGCCCTCATCCAGTCCTTCAAGCGCACGGCCACGCCCGCGCTGATCGTGTCGTACGCCGCGTTCGAGGGCGTGTTCCTCGGCGTCATCTCCAGCATCGTCGACAACCGTATCGCCAGCGGTGCGGCCATGCAGGCCGTGATCGGCACGCTGGCGGTCTTCGCCGCCGTACTCGTGGCGTACAAGGCCGGCTGGATCCGCGTGAACCGGCGGTTCTACGGCTTCGTCATGGCGGCCACGCTCGGCTTCGTCCTGCTGATGGTGGTCAACATGCTGTTCGCCGTCTTCGGCGGCGGTGACGGCCTCGGCTTCCGCAGTGGCGGCCTCGGCATTTTGTTCGGCATCATCGGCGTCCTGCTCGGCGCGTGCTTCCTGGCCCTCGACTTCAAGCAGGTCGAGGACGGCATCGCCTACGGCGCCCCGCGCGAGGAGGCGTGGCTGGCCGCGTTCGGTCTCACGCTGACGCTGGTGTGGATCTACATGGAGTTCCTGCGACTCATCGCGATCCTCAACAGCAACGACTAGCCTCCGACGGTCGTACGGCGAAGGGCCCCGGGCCACGCGGCGGTAGCCGCATATGTGAGCGCCCTGGGGCCCTTCGGCATGTGCGCGGCTTAGAAGTACCTGCGCGCGGCCCTCCTCAGGTCGTACTCGTGGATGATCGCCTTCGCGTGGCCGTACGCGAGGTTGTGTTCGTGGCGGAGCCAGCTGACCTTTTCCTCGAAGCGGAAGAGGGCCGGGCCTTCGTCGACGGTGCGGAGCCAGTCGGACACTTCACGACCGGTGCAGTGGGGGATGCGGGCGAGCATGTTGCGGTGGGTCTCCTCGGAGAAGACTTGGGACATCGGCGCCTCCGTGCGCATGGGATGTAAGCCGGTCCTTCAGGTCACCGTGCCTGAGCGTTCGCGTGTTGGCAACAGTCCCGGTGGGACGCGTACGGTTGCGGCGTGGCTGATACTTCGCGTCTGACCCGGGCCGTGGACCACTTCGCCGACCGTTTGCGGGCGGCACCGCAGTCCCGACTGCAGCGGGGCGCTGCCGCTGAGGCTTTGCAGTTGGCCAGGGAACTGGCGCGTAGGGCGCAGGTCATCGAGTCGCCGGAGGCGGAGCCTCGGATGATGCCCGACGCCGGGATGTTTGCCGCCGCCGACCAAGTCACCGTTGCCGTGCATGACTTGGCCCTCGTGCTTACGGACGAGGGCCAGGTTTCTGAGGCTGTGCAGTTGGTGGAGGAGGCGCAGAAGCGGGCGGGGGTCTGAGGTGCGTCGGCGACTGCGGGCGCGTTGTGGCTGTTCGTGCCCACGCGGCGGAGCCGCATATCGGAACAGTCCCGCGCCCCTTTTCGCCTACGGCGTCTAAAGGCTCGCTATGACCCTGTCCGCCAGGATGTAGACGTTCTCCTCGCCGCACGCGAACGTCAACGTGTACGCGCCCGAGATGCCCGAGCCGCCCAGCAGGACCGGCGTCTCGCCCGCCCGGAGGGCCGCGGAGAGGCGTTCCGCCGTTTCCCGGTGGCCCGGGGTCATGCAGAGGGTCGTGCCGTCGGTGAAGACGTAGACGTCCAGCGTGCCGAGGGGGCCCGGGCGGACGTCGGCCAGTTCGGTGCCGGATGCGGCCAGTTCCTCCAGGGTGGCCACCGTGCGTTCGTGGTCGTTCACCATCGGTGAGGCGACCGGCACGAAGTCCGGGTGGGAGGGGTGGCGGCGGCGGGCCGCGGCCAGTTCGGGGCTGTCGCCGGCGAACTCATCGGTGTCCGCGGCCGGCTCCGTCACCGGCTCCAGCGGCTCAAGGCCCACGAAGTCGGCCTGCCGGGGCAGGAACAGCTCGCTGTCGGGGAGGCCGAGGAGCGAGGACGCGTCGGGGGCGTCTCGGGACTCCTGGGCGGCCCAGAACGCCCGCGCCTCGGCGAGTTCGCGCTCACGCTCCTCGGCGAGGGCCTCGGCCACGGCGGCGCGTATCTCGTCGACGTCGGCGGCGGGGCGGGCGGCCGGTACGCGACCCCGTACAGGTGCGGTGTTGTTCCTGGCGAGCTCGGTGTGCAGGGCGGCGACCTGTCGGCGCAGCACCATGAGGGTGCGCAGGACGGCGACGCCCACGGCGCCCGTGGCGGCCGTGGTGACCAACAAGGCGATCGGCATGGCGCTCACTGACGTACTCCCGGTTCAAAGTCGACCCCCGACTTCCTACATCAGCTTGAAGGGCGGACTATCCAGCTGTCAGTGCGTAACGTCACGAAACGGACAGGACTTTGGGCCCGGGGTTTAGTAGGGGAAGGGCGTGACCTGCGGAAATTCCGCCGCGAGGGATTTATGTCACATCCTGAGTGAGATTGGATCACAAATCGGCCCAGAACCTTGGAGTTTCCTCGGTTCTGGGCCAAAGGGTAGCGCTGGGTCTTTGCGTGGATACGGTCCGTCAGCTCAGGCGCTCGATGACCATCGCCATGCCCTGGCCGCCGCCCACGCACATCGTCTCCAGACCGAACTGCTTGTCGTGGAACTGGAGGGAGTTGATGAGCGTGCCGGTGATGCGGGCGCCCGTCATGCCGAAGGGGTGGCCCACGGCGATCGCGCCGCCGTTGACGTTCAGCTTCTCCAGCGGGATGTTCAGGTCGCGGTAGGAGGGGATCACCTGGGCGGCGAACGCCTCGTTGATCTCGACCAGGTCGATGTCGTCGATGGTGAGGCCGGCGCGGCGCAGGGCCTGGTTGCTCGCGTCGACCGGACCGAGGCCCATGATCTCGGGGGAGAGGCCGGAGACACCGGTCGACACGATGCGGGCGAGCGGGGTGAGGCCGAGCTCGCGGGCCTTGGTGTCGGACATGATCACGACTGCGGCGGCGCCGTCGTTGAGGGGGCAGCAGTTGCCGGCCGTGACGAGGCCGTCGGGGCGGAAGACCGGCTTCAGGCCGCCGACCGCCTCCAGGGTGACGCCGGCGCGCGGACCGTCGTCCTTGCTGACCACCGTGCCGTCGGGCAGCGTGACCGGGGTGATCTCGCGCTCCCAGAAGCCGTTCTTGATGGCCTCCTCGGCGAGGTTCTGCGAGCGGACGCCGAACTCGTCCATGTCCTCGCGGGTGACGCCCTTGGTGCGGGCCAGGTTCTCGGCGGTCTGGCCCATCGCGATGTACGGGTCGGGGAGCAGGCCGTCCTCGCGCGGGTCGTGCCAGGTCGTGCCCTCCTGGGCGGCGGTCGCGGCGGTGCGGGCCTGGGCCTCGGCGAAGATCGGGTTCGTGGTGTCCGGGAGGCCGTCCGAGCTGCCCTTGGCGTAGCGGGAGACCATCTCGACACCGGCCGAGATGAAGACGTCGCCCTCGCCGGCCTTGATGGCGTGCAGGGCCATGCGGCTCGTCTGCAGCGAGGAGGAGCAGTAACGGGTGATCGTGCAGCCCGGCAGGTGGTCCATGCCCATCTGCACGGCGACGATCCGGCCCAGGTTGTAGCCCTGCTCGCCGCCGGGGAGGCCGCAGCCGAGCATCAGGTCGTCGATGTCGCGCGGGTCGAGCTCGGGGACCTTGGCGAGGGCGGCCTGGATGATCGTGGCGGTGAGGTCGTCCGGGCGCAGGTCCTTGAGCGAGCCCTTGACGGCGCGGCCGATGGGGGAGCGGGCGGTCGAGACGATCACGGCTTCGGGCATCACGGCTCCATTGGCGTTACGGGGGTTCACGCGGGCTGCTTGGGAAGTTACCCGTACGTATGGCCTGGGTCACGGGGGCGACGGTGTGACCTTTGTCTAAGCGCTTGCTTTTCTCGCCCCCGCCGCCCCTACCCGTCCCATCCTCCAGGGTCTGCCGCCCCTTCGCCCCCCGCTCCCAGGGGGCTCCGCCCCCTGAACCCCCGCTCCTCAAACGCCGGAGGGGCTGGATGTTGTGACCCTCGCTCCTCAAGTGCCGGAGGGGCTGGATGTTGTGACCCTCGCTCTTCAAGTGCCGGAGGGGCTGGATGTTGTGACCCTCGCTCTTCAAGTGCCGGAGGGGCTGGATGTTGTGACCCTCGCTCTTCAAGTGCCGGAAGGGCTGGATGTTGTGACCCTCGCTCCTTGAAAGCCGGAGGGGCCGGACGTTGTGGCGCCCGGAATCTCAGACCTCGGACGGGCTGGTGGGAGATGGCTCTGTCTCCCTCACCCGCCGCCTGCGCCTGCGCTTCAGCAGGGCCCAGGGGCCCTTCGGGCCTGTCGGCATCGCGGCCGCGACCTCCGTGCCGGGCTCCGAGGCCGCCTCCGCCGCTGCCCGGGCCACCGGCAGGAAGCCCTCGCGGCGGGAGACGTCCGGGCGGTCCTCGTCGGCCGGCCAGAGGCTCAGGGCCGCGCAGACCGTGGGCAGGACCGCCATGGCCGCCGTCGCGTAGCCCTCCGCGGAGGGGTGGTAGTTGTCGGGGCCGAACAGTTCGCGGGGGTTCGCCTCGAACTCCGGGCCCAGCAGGTCGCCCAGGGACACCGTACGGCCGCCCTGCTCGACCGCGCCGATCGTCTGGGCCGCCGCCAGTTGCCGGGAGGCTCTGCGGGCCAGCCACCGCAGCGGCTGCTGGACCGGCTCGATGGTGCCCAGGTCGGGGCAGGTCCCGACGACGACCTCGGCACCGGCCGTGCGCAGCCGTCGTACCGCCGAGGAGAGGTGACGGACCGAGCGGGTCGCCGGCATCCGGTGGGTGACGTCGTTCGCGCCGATCATGATCACGCAGATGTCGGGCACCCGGCCGGGGTCCGACAGGGCCAGCGAGACCTGACGGTCCAGGTCGTCCGAGGTGGCCCCGGGGAGGGCGACGTTACGGAACTCCACCGGGCGTTCCGCCACCGCCGCCAGACCCGAGGCCAGCAGGGCGCCCGGCGTCTGGGCCGCCCGGTGCACGCCCTGGCCCGCGGCCGTGGAGTCGCCCAGCATCACCATGCGCAGGGGAGGTTCGCCGGGCGCCGAGTAGGCGTGGCCGTACCGGCCCCCGGCCTGGGGGACATGCGGTGTCGAGCCGTTGCCCACCTGCCGTTTGGCCAGCCGCACCTCCGCCAGCAGCAGACCCATGGCCGCCGCGCCGACCAGACCGATCCCGCCACCGCCGTACGCTGCGCCGGCCGCGATCCGCCGGGCCACCCTCGCCCTCGACATGCTCGTCATACGTCGCCGCCACCTCCGTCGTACTGGCTACACACACTCCTTGCCCCGCACCGACCGTGGCCCAATCCCAACGGGGAGTGAACGGCCGTCATGGCGCCCGATCAGGCCATAGGCTGGCGGAACCACCACGACCATTTCTTTTGCAGCATCCGGAGACAACGGTGCAATTCCACGACTCGATGATCAGCCTCGTCGGCAACACCCCGCTGGTGAGGCTCAACAGCGTGACCAAGGGCATCAGGGCGACCGTCCTGGCCAAGGTGGAGTACTTCAACCCCGGCGGCTCCGTGAAGGACCGCATCGCGCTGCGCATGATCGAGGCGGCGGAGGAGAGCGGCGCGCTGAAGCCCGGGGGCACCATCGTCGAGCCGACCAGCGGCAACACCGGGGTCGGGCTCGCCATCGTGGCGCAGCAGAAGGGGTACAAGTGCATCTTCGTGTGCCCCGACAAGGTGAGCACCGACAAGATCAACGTACTTCGGGCGTACGGCGCCGAGGTCGTCGTCTGCCCGACCGCCGTCGATCCCGAGCACCCGGACTCCTACTACAACGTCTCCGACCGGCTGGTCCGGGAGACGCCCGGCGCGTGGAAGCCCGACCAGTACTCCAACCCCAACAACCCGCTCTCCCACTACCACTCCACGGGCCCCGAGCTGTGGGAGCAGACGGAGGGGCGGATCACCCACTTCGTGGCGGGTGTCGGCACCGGCGGCACCATCTCCGGCACCGGGCGCTATCTGAAGGACGCCAGCGACGGCAAGGTGCAGGTCATCGGCGCCGACCCCGAGGGGTCCGTGTACTCCGGCGGGTCCGGGCGGCCGTATCTCGTCGAGGGCGTCGGTGAGGACTTCTGGCCGACCGCCTACGACCGGACGGTGGCCGACGAGATCGTCGCGGTCTCGGACAAGGACTCCTTCCAGATGACCCGGCGCCTCGCCAAGGAGGAGGGCCTGCTGGTGGGCGGCTCCTGCGGCATGGCAGTCGTCGCGGCGCTCAGGGTCGCCGAGCGGCTGGACGAGAACGGCGTCGTGGTCGTACTGCTCCCCGACAGCGGGCGCGGCTACCTCTCGAAGATCTTCAATGATGAGTGGATGGCCGACTACGGCTTCCTGGAGGACGAGGGCCCCAGCGCCCGTGTCGCCGACGTCCTCAACGACAAGGTGCACGGCGCCATCCCGTCCCTCGTCCACATGCACCCGGACGAAACCGTCGGCCAGGCCATCGAGGTCCTGCGTGAGTACGGCGTCTCGCAGATGCCGATCGTCAAGCCGGGCGCCGGTCACCCGGACGTGATGGCCGCCGAGGTCGTCGGCTCGGTCGTCGAACGCGAACTGCTCGATGCCCTGTTCGCCCAGCGGGCCTCCCTGGAGGACCCGCTGGAGAAGCACATGTCGCCCCCGCTGCCCCAGGTCGGCTCCGGTGAACCGGTCGGCGACCTGATGCAGGTGCTGGGTTCCGCGGACGCGGCGATCGTCCTCGTCGAGGGCAAGCCCACCGGAGTCATCAGCCGCCAGGACCTGCTGGCCTTCCTCGCCAAGGGCGGGAAGTGACGGCAAACGTGCGGTGAACAGGGCGTGGACGTGGTGAACTTGCGGTTTCCTACCCAAAGGGTGGACTTCGCGGAACTGGTACGAACGCGTCACGTCCACGCAGCACACGCTTAACACGGGTCCGGCACATTAGTGGTTGTCGGCAGGGCGGGAGCGGCTCCCCGCCCCGGCCGGCACCGAACGTCCAAGGACCTCCGGAGCGGCTCCCGGACCTCCAAGGACGCCGGACGTCAGACCTGGCTCGACCCGGTCGACGTCCCTCGCGGGGACCGCCGTCGTCCCGCCCCCCGTCAACGGGGGTGCGGCGGTCCCCGCGCACATTTTTCCTGCGGCCCGCGGCGGTCTTCAGCGGGCGGGGCTCGAAGCCCAACTGGCCGGCGGCGTCAGCCTCGCCGCCGTCTCCGGCCCCGGCTCCGGTGTGCAGACGAGCAGGCCCGCCACCGGGTGCTGGACGCGTTTCACGCCGTAGGCGCACTCCTTGACCTGGTGGTCGGCCCACAGCCGGCCGAAGTCCTCGCTCTTGAGGGAGAGTTCACCGACGAGCGAGGTCAGTGCGCGGTCGTCATGGTGGTGGCCGGCCGGCACCCGCAGAGGGGCGACGCGCTGGGCGGCCACGGTCTGCCACTCCGAGTAGAGGGCACGGGCGCCGGGGTCGAGGAAGACCTGCCGCGGGATGCTGCGGGCCGGGGCCGTCGTACTGCTGTAGCCGAACACCGCGTCGGCCAGGGCATTCCAGGCCGGGACGTCATCCGGCGGTCCAGGACGAAGGCCCGGGTGCGGTCCATGCAGTCCAGCAGAAACCGGACGCCGGGGTTCACCGCTTGCTCGCCCTGTCTGCGGGGGCGGGCCACCGCAGACAGGCGTGCTCGGTCTCGTCCAGCCGCAGGACACGCGTGGCGGTGTCCAGGATCGCGTCCGACACGCTCGGCCCCCGGCCCTGTTCCAGCCGGATGTAGTAGTCGACGGCTGGTGTGAGCGCCCGGTCAGCCTTCCCAGTCGCTGTCCTGGGAGGACGGCCTCGCGCGCCGGCTCCGGAACATTCCCGGGTTGCTCCTCATGGCCTGGAAGGCGTTCACGCCTACGATGCCGGCCCAGGCCACCAGGAGGCCGGGGAGTTCGGCGACTCCGCCGCCGATCGCGGAGAGCGGGATCGCCAGCACCAGGGAGACGATGCCGAAGCCGAAGCGTTCGCCGAAGGAGTCGGTGGGCGTGGGCGAACGGACGCCCCGGGCCGTCACCATCTGCTGCTCGGCGAGCTGCCTGCGCAGTCGGCGGTCCACCGCGCCGTCGATCCGCTGTTCGACCTTCTCCAGGAACGAGTCGACCAGCGCGGACTCGTACTCCTCGCCCAGTTCCCTGCGGGCCTGCAGGGTGGCGTTGAGTTCCTTCTTGAGTTCGGGGTCCCGCGAGTCCATTCCGGTCATGCGCTCCACGGTAAGAAGCCGGGACGCCGGTCGCACTGGGGATAGCCCCCCCTTTTTTTCAGGGCGACCATGCTGCGCAACATCGGCTCGGCACTGGGCGTGCATCGCCGCCCTCACGGCGGTGCTGGCGACCAGGTCGGGCTCCGGGAACGGTGCCTTCTGGGTGCTGACCGTTCTCGTCGCGCTCATCGTGCCGGCCCCGGCGCTGACGGCTCCTCGGGAGCGCACGACAGTGGGCTGAGCGTCGTACGGAGGGGGCCGCGGCCGGGTCTTTCGGCCGCGGCCTCTTCGTCGTCGATGAGTTCGTGGACCGCGTCGAACCGGATCATCAGATGCGCTTGCCCGGCTGTATAGCGTCATGCAGAGTTCTCAGTGTCTGAATAGGCCGTCAATGGTTCGGTTTCGATCCGGGGGATCGGATGTCACGACTGAGGGGAGGTCGGGCTTGATGTCGTCTTGGGCCGTGGACGCGCCGGATCCCGTGTGTGTCCGCCTCGCCGACGGGAGCGCGCGACCGGTGCCCGGCACCGACGCGATGAAGCGGGTCACGGAGTCCTGGGACGCCGCCCGGCAGATCGCCGCGACCGGACGCGTCCACGGCCGCTCGACCGGCGTCGGCGCCAACCGGAACGAGGACGTGCCCACCGAGGCGGCCGCCGAACACGGACTGCGTCTGCTGCGCAGCCACGCCGGCGCGATCGGCGAGGAACTCCCGGCCCGGCAGGTCCTCGACGAGGACCCGGCCGACCGGCCGCGCACAGCCGACGTGACAGCGGCGGCCGCACTGCTGGACCGGTTCAGGGACATCTGGAGGGGGAGCGAGGCATGAGCGACATGGATGGGGCGGACACTCCCGCCGGACGGCTGCAGGCACTGTTCGAGGGGCACCGGCTCACACCGACCCAGCGGCGCATCGCGCACAGCATGGTGCGCCGGGCCGCCGACGTGCCGTTCCTGTCCAGCGTGGAGCTGGCCGAAGTGGCCGGGGTCAGCCAGCCCTCCGTCACCCGCTTCGCCGTCGCCCTCGGCTTCGACGGCTACCCCGCCCTGCGCAGGCACCTGCGCGAGGTCGCGCCCGCCGAGCAGTCGGCCGCCTCGGCGGCGTACAACGAATACCAGCAGGCCGTGGAAGCGGAGATCGAGAACCTCCGGCACCTGGCGGAGGTCCTCGCCGACCCGCGGCCGGTGCGGCGGGCGGGGCAACTCCTTGCCGCCTCCCGCCCCCTGCCGGTGCTCGGGCTGCGAGCCGCCGCCTCCCAGGCGTACGGCTTCGCGTACTTCGCCGCCAAGGTCCATCCGGACGTACGGCTGCTCAACGAGGGCGGCACGATGATCCACGACCGCCTCGACGCCGCCGTCCGCGCGGGCGCCTCGACCCTGCTGTGCTTCGCGCTGCCCCGGCATCCGCGCGAGGTCGTGGACAGCCTCGCCTACGCCAAGGAGGCCGGGCTGACCGTCGTCACGGTCGCCGACTCCGCCTTCGCGCCGGTCGCCAAGGTCTCCGACCTGCTGCTGCCCGCCGCCGTCGGCACGGGCCTCGCCTTCGACACGGCCTGCGCGCCGATGCTGCTCGGCCGGGTCCTCCTGGAGGCGATGTGCGACGACCTTCCGGACGCCCAGGCCCGCCTGGAGGAGTTCGACGCGAAGGCGGCGGCGCGGGGGCTGTTCGTGGAGTAGCCCGGACCTGACCGCTTTTTCAGGCTGGTCTCACCTTGTCCCGCTAGCGTGCCTCGCGGATGCCGCACGGACGCGAGACGGGAGACGGACGTGGCACGCGGAGTTCGCGAGAGTCGCGGAGGAAGAGGACTGGTGCGGGTGGCCGTGGTCGTACGGGCCGGGGCCGCGCCCTTGTGGTGGGCCGGGGTGTTCGCGGCCGGTGTCGGGCTGCTGGTACCGGGTCTCACGGGCCGGCGGATCGGTGCCATGGCCGGAGCGGCGCTGTTCATCGTCGCGGTGGCCGTGGTGTCGTACAGCCGCCGCAAACGGTACACGGCGCTGGGGCGCGCGGCCGCTCGCGCGGGCAAGCACGACGTGCTCCAGGACCGTGCGGTCGGAGTGCGCAACTGGCGCCGCGGGCACCGCTGGTGGTTGCTGCTGGCCTGGCTGGTCGCGCTGGGCTGCAACTTCGCCGTGCCCGTCGCGGGCGGCCTGCTGCTCGCCGGGTGCGGTACGGGCCTGAGGCTCAAGGCCGCCTGGCTCGGGCGGCGTGAGCGGGCCGAGGACGCGCTGCTGTGGGTGCGGGTCGACTGGCTCGCCGCGAACGGCGGACGCCCGGCCGGAAAGACCGTCAAGGCGTACCGCAGCACGGGTATCGCGGCGGGCGACGCGGCCCCGGGTGGGGCGCGCCGCCGCACCGCGGCACTCGTCTAGGACGGGTGGTACGGGTCGTACGGGGTCACACCTCCAGGTCGGCTTCGATCGCCCGCAGCTGATGGCGGGCCATCGCCAGGTTGGAACGCTTGGCGTCCAGGACCAGGTAGAGGAAGAGCCCGTTGCCGCCGCGTCCGCTGATCAGGCGGATCAGGTGGTACTGGTCGGACAGGGTGATCAGGATGTCCTCGATCTGGCCCTTGAGGCCCAGGTGCTCCATCGTGCGCATCTTGGCGCGGACGACGTCGGTGTTGCCGGCGGCGGCCACGTTCAGGTCGAAGCCCTTGCTGCCGCCCATGGTGCCGAGCGCCATGCCGCTGGTGTAGTCGACGAGCGCGACGCCGGTCGCGCCCTCGATGGAGGCGAGGGCCTCCTTCAGTGCGGTTTCGGTGTTGGCCATGACTGTGTCTCCTCGGTTCTGTCAACTTTCGGTGGTGGTACGGGCCACCGTCGGTGCGGTGGCCGTGGCGCGGGTGTCCGCGGGCTTGGCCCGGGACGTGCGGGCCGCTCTTGGACGTGCCGGAGCGGGCTTCGCGGGCGCCTTCGCGGTGGTCTCGGTGTGTTCGGTGGCCGCGCTGTCGACGAGCTCCCCGATCCGGGCACCCGCCCGGCGGCCCTCCAGGTGGAGGCGGCCGACGTTGACGCGGTCCTGGGCGAGCAGCGTGATGACGGCCCCGTTGCCCGCCGCGTACGTGGCGACGTAGCCGTACACGCCCCGCACGAGCAGTTCGCGCAGGTCGCCCTGGCCGGTCTCGTCGGTCAGCTGGGCGGCGAGGGTGCGGGTGGCCCCGGTGAGCGCGGCCACGGTCTCCGGATCGACGCCCGGGGTGTCCTGGGCCAGGACGAGACCGTCGGCGTCGGCCGCGAGGGCACCCGTGAGCTGCGGCACACGGGCTCTGAGCCGACGCAGCTCCTCCAGGATCCCGTCCTGAGCTGCTGACATCAGGTCTCTCCTCTCGGCGCGGATCCGCTGCCGCTCAAAGGGCCTCCAGCGCATCCCTGAGCCTCTTCAGCAACGTGATGTGGGGATCGACGGGCTCCACGGGGGGACCGTCGCCCACCGGTCCGGGCACAGGCTCGGCGAGGGACAGCGGCGGACAGGGCGAGACGACTCCGGCCGCCACCAGCCGCCGTATGTCCACCAGGGTGTGGAAGGCCGGGCGGCCCAGCTCGCGGGCGATGTCCGACGCGGTGCGCACCCCGTCCACCCGGGCCAGCACCGCCTGCCGGCGAACCGGGATCGACGGGGGCGCGATGCGGTGGTCGCGGGTCAGCGGCAGCTCGTCCGGCAGGGCGTCCGGCCAGATGTGGTGCAGCAGGTCGCGGCGGCGCAGCGTCTCGCGTTCCAGGTCGGCGACCGGGACGGGGTACGGGGAGCAGTCAGGGGCGGAGTGCGGGTCGGAGGACGGGGTGCTGGGGCCGGTGAGCGGGTCGTCGGGGGTGCCGCCGTACTCGCCCTCGCTGTGTCCGCCCCCGGGTCCGCCGGCGAGTGCGTTGCTGAGGGCGCTGTCGGGGGTGCCGTCGGGGTCGTCCTCGGAGCCGTAGCGGAAGCGGCCCGGGGTGCTGCTGGGGGCGAGGGCGAAATACGCGGCGTCGTACAGCGCGGTCAGCCGGCACATCTCCAGGGCGCCCGGGGTGAGCAGCCCGTCCGCGACCAGTCGGCGGCCCGCCCGGTGCACGGCCTCCGCGCCGGTGAGACGACGGACACCGGTGCCGGCGCCCCCGGCGCTCGCGACACTCTCGGCCAGGGCCTGCCGCCAGACGTCGGCGTCGAGCGTGCCGTGGGCGGCGAGGAGGACATGGGCGCCGGGGGCGGCCGGGCTCTCGGCGTGCACGACCTTGCCGTCGGCGAGGTGCAGGGTGCCGCGCTCGCGCACCAGGATGCCGGTGGCGCGCTCGGCGGCCAGCCGGGTCAGCATCGGGGAGACACCGCCCCAACCTCGGCCCAGGGCGGCCGCCTTGTCGCGGACCGGCAGCCGGGGTGGCGGGGTGGCGTGGGTGGCCTTCACGGTCGTCATCCGAGTTCCAGCCGTCCCGCCATCTCGCCGAGCCGGATCCGGGCCAGCGCGAGATTGCCCTCCGCGCGGGCCAGCCACAGGTGCAGGAACACGCTGCTGTCGAAGGACGTCGGCACGAACCGCAGCACGTGGTAGCTGTCCCGGTTGCTGAGGATGAGGTCCTCGACCGGCGGGTCCGGCTCGTCACCCGCCGCCCCCGCTTCGCCGGAGTCGGAGCTGTCGGAGGCGAAGGCGCGCTGCTCGGCGGCGAGCCGGGCGAGCTCGGCGGCCTCCGCGGCGGCCGCCTCCTGGTTGCCGCCCGGGGATTCCCCCACGGCTCCCAGGGCCAGCCCGCTCGTCCAGTCGACCAGCGCGGCCCCCCGCGCACCCGGCAGCCGCATGGCTTCCAGCAGGCACTCGTCGATTCCCTGCACCGTGGCTCCCCTCCCGCCTGGGGTTCGGCTGAGTGACGCCGAAACTACGCAACGTGTGCGCGAGGGGTGAGGGATCTGGCATTTTCCGGTGGAACATGCTCGGGGTGGCTAGAGTGGGTCAACTTGCCTTGTTTTACAGGCAAGTTGATCAGCGGCCCCATCGGCGTGTGTCAACGGCTCCCGGGTGCGCGAAGGGTGGTGAGTGCGCCGGCGTGCGCCCCGCCCGACTCGGCCACGATCTCGGGGAGCGTCTGCGGATCCCGCACGGTCGCGAACCGGACGCCTCCCTCCTGGCCGGGCGCGAAGCCGTAGATCCCGGGCCGGGCAAGCGAGTTGTACGCGTAGTGGTGCGCGAAGTAGTACGCGCCCGTGTCCAGCGCCGCCGCGTGGTCGCCCTGCTCAAGGAGCGGCAGCGCGCGCCCCTCGGCCAGCAGGTCGCCCGCGAAACAGGCGGGTCCCGTGACGTCCTGGACCACGTCGGGCCCGCTCTTCGGCCGCCCCTTGCCGTCGTACGCCACGATCCTCAGTGGCCACGACCCCGGCACGTACACCGTCCGCGTCGCCACCTGCACGCCCGCGTGCGTCACCGCGACCGCCCGCCCGCCCGCGCTCTTGGCGTACTCCACCCGCGCCACGATCGTGCCGTGCTTGGCCAGCAGCGACCGCCCGAACTCGGTGACCAGCCCGTACCGTCCGTCGAACAGTCCGGGCACCGCCTCCTTGAGCGCCCGCGCGTACTCCGTGTACGTCGGCGCCGTCACGTCCGAGGCGAAGTTGACCGGCAACCCGCCGCCGATGTCGATCGTGTCGATCTGCGGCCGCCCGATGTACCGGTTGATCTCCTCGGCGAGCGCGAACACCTCCCCGACACCTCGGGCCATCAGAGTGAGCGGGATGCCCTGCGAGCCGGTGTGCGCGTGCAGTCGGGACAGCCAGGGCCGCTCGGCGTAGGCGCGCACGATCCACTCGCGTGCCCCCTCGTCCCGTAGCGCCACCCCGAACTTGGAGGTCGCCGTGGCCGTCGAGGTCGCCCCGATGGAACCGCCGCCGACCTGCGGGTTGACCCGGATGCCGAGCGGGGACCGGCTGGCGGCCGACCGCACCAGGGCGTCGATACGGTCCAGTTCCTGCGGGTTGTCCGCGTTGACGGCGATCCCCAGGGCCAGCGCCTCCCGCAGTTCGGCCGGTGTCTTGGCGGGCGAGTCCAGGACGGTCCGGGCCGGCGGCAGCCCCGCCGCCCGCGCCAGCGCCAGTTCACCCGGGCTCGCCACCTCCGCGCCGATGCCCTCCTCGCGCAGCAGCCGCAGCACCGGCACCAGCGGGGTCGCCTTCACCGCGAACGCGTGCAGCACCGGGGTGCCGGGCGCGGTGACCTCGTCGAAGGCCGCCCGGAGCTCCGCGGCCGACTCCCGGATGCCGGTGACGTCGAGAAGCCCGACGATGGGGGAGTCCGGCCCCAGCAGGCCCCGCTCCACGGCTGCCCGCACCGCCTCGTCCCGGCGGGCGGCCCGTCCCTCGCCGGTGCTGTCGTACTCGTCCACCACGTTCCCCGTCCTGTCCTCGCCCGCTCTTCGCATGTCCAGCGAAACATCCCTGCCGTGCTGAGGCTGACGCGAGAACGTATTGACTAGTTCTATTCAGAAAGTCAGGATGTGAATATCAACGCCAAAACTCGACGGCGAAACTCGACAGCACTACTCGACAGCGATACTCCGCAGCAGTCCCCAGGAGGCAGACCATGTCAGGACCCCGCCCCGTACGAGCGCCGCGCGGTACGGAACTGAGCGCCCTGGGATGGCAGCAGGAAGCCGCCCTGCGGATGCTGCAGAACAACCTCGACCCCGAGGTCGCCGAGCACCCCGACAAGCTCGTCGTCTACGGCGGCACCGGCAAGGCGGCCCGCGACTGGCGCTCCTTCGACGCCATGGTCCGCACACTGCGCACCCTCAAGCAGGACGAGACCATGCTGGTCCAGTCCGGCCGCCCCGTCGGCGTCATGCAGACCCATGAGTGGGCCCCGCGCGTGCTGATCGCCAACTCCAACCTGGTGGGCGACTGGGCGAACTGGGAGGAGTTCCGGCGCCTTGAGCAGCTGGGACTGACCATGTACGGGCAGATGACCGCCGGTTCCTGGATCTACATCGGCACCCAGGGCATCCTCCAGGGCACCTACGAGACCTTCGCCGCCGTCGCCGCGAAGAAGTTCGGCGGCACCCTCGCGGGGACGATCACGCTCACCGCCGGCCTCGGCGGGATGGGCGGCGCCCAGCCGCTCGCCGTCACCATGAACGACGGTGTCGCGATCTGCGTCGACTGCGACCCGCGTGCGATCGAGCGCCGCATCGAGCACCGGTACCTCGATGTGAGGGCCGACAACCTGGAGCACGCCCTCCGGCTCGCCGTCGAGGCCCGCGACGCCCGCCGCCCGCTCTCCATCGGCCTGCTGGGCAACGCCGCCGAGCTGCTGCCGCGCATGCTTGCCGAGGGCGCACCCGTCGACATCGTCACCGACCAGACCTCCGCGCACGACCCGCTGGCGTATCTGCCGGTGGGCGTGGCCTTCGAGGACATGGCCGACGCGGCCGCCAAGGACCCGGCGGGCTTCACGACCCGCGCCCGTGAGTCGATGGCCCGGCATGTCGAGGCCATGGTCGGCTTCATGGACGCCGGGGCCGAGGTCTTCGACTACGGCAACTCGATTCGCGGCGAGGCCCAACTCGCCGGATACGACCGGGCGTTCGCCTTCCCCGGGTTCGTCCCCGCCTACATCCGGCCGCTGTTCTGCGAGGGCAAGGGGCCCTTCCGGTGGGCCGCGCTGTCGGGTGAGGCCTCCGACATCGCCAAGACCGACAAGGCGATCCTGGAGCTGTTCCCCCAGAACGAGTCCCTCGCGCGGTGGATCAAGCTGGCCGGGGAGCGGGTCCACTTCCAGGGCCTGCCCGCGCGCATCTGCTGGCTGGGCTACGGGGAGCGGGACAAGGCCGGCGAGCGGTTCAACGACATGGTGGCTTCCGGTGAGCTCGCCGCGCCCCTGGCGATCGGGCGGGACCACCTGGACTGCGGGTCGGTGGCGTCGCCCTACCGCGAGACCGAGGCCATGCTGGACGGGTCCGACGCGATCGCCGACTGGCCGCTGCTGAACGCCATGGTGAATGTGGCGTCGGGGGCGTCCTGGGTCTCCCTCCACCACGGTGGGGGCGTGGGGATGGGGCGGTCCATTCACGCGGGGCAGGTTTCCGTGGCCGACGGTACGAAGCTCGCGGGCGAGAAGATCCGGCGGGTGCTGACGAACGATCCGGGCATGGGCGTCATCCGGCACGTCGACGCGGGGTACGACATCGCGGAGTCGGTCGCCGATGAGCGGGACGTGCGGGTGCCGATGCGTGAAGGTGACTCGGCGTGACGGAACGCGGCAACTCTTCGGTGGGGGCGCGGGCTTCGTCGCCGGGCGCGGGTCCGCCGACGGCCGGCAGCTCCTTTCACGAGATGTGGCGCGAGCTGGTGCCCATCGGGCGGCACCCCGACTCCCACGGCTACCGCCGGTTCGCCTGGACCGGGGCCGACGGGGAATGCCGGGCCTGGTTCAAGGAGCAGGCCGAGGGGCGAGGGCTGGCGTACGAGGTCGACCGGAACGGGAACCAGTGGGCCTGGCTCGGGGACCCGGCCGCCGGGGACGCCGTCGTCACCGGGTCGCACCTCGACTCCGTGCCCGATGGCGGCGCCTTCGACGGGCCCCTCGGTGTGGTGTCCTCCTTCGCGGCCCTGGACGAACTCCGGGCCCGGCAGGCCGTGTTGAGCAAGCCCCTCGCCATCGTCAACTTCGGTGACGAGGAGGGTGCCCGGTTCGGGCTCGCCTGTGTCGGATCGCGGCTCACCGCCGGGCAGCTGACCGTCGAGCAGGCGCACCGGCTGACCGACGCGGAGGGGATCACGCTCCCGCGGGCCATGGAGGCCGCCGGACACGACCCCGACGGCATCGGCGCCGACCCGGAGCGGCTCGCCCGCATCGGCGCGTTCGTCGAACTCCACGTCGAGCAGGGCCGAGCCCTCGACCTCAGCGGCGACAGGGTCGGCATCGCCAGTGCCATCTGGCCGCACGGGCGCTGGCGGTTCGACTTCCGGGGCGAGGCCAACCACGCGGGCACCACCCGCCTCGCCGACCGGCGCGACCCCATGCTGTCGTACGCCGAGACGGTCCTCGCCGCCCGCCGGGAGGCCGAACTCGCCGGTGCCGTCGCCACCTTCGGCAAGATCTCCGTCGAGCCGAACGGTGTCAACGCCATCCCCTCCCTGGTGCGCGGCTGGCTCGACTCCCGCGCCGCCGACCAGGCGAGCCTCGACCAGGTGGTCGGCGGTATCGAGAAGGCGGCCAGGGAGTACGCGCACACGCACGGCATCGACCTCGACGTCGTCCGGGAGTCCTTCACCCCCGTGGTCGAGTTCGACCACGCCCTGCGCGACGAACTCGCCCGCATCCTGGGCACCCACACCGATCTCAAGGTGCCCGTCCTGGGTACCGGCGCCGGACACGACGCCGGAATCCTCTCCGGGAGCATCCCGACCGCCATGCTGTTCGTGCGCAACCCCACCGGCGTCTCGCACTCCCCGGCGGAGTCCGCCGCCGAGGACGACTGCGTGGCCGGGGCCCTG
This sequence comes from Streptomyces sp. NPDC019531, assembly GCF_044903305.1. Lineage (NCBI taxonomy): Bacteria > Bacillati > Actinomycetota > Actinomycetes > Kitasatosporales > Streptomycetaceae > Streptomyces > Streptomyces sp. NPDC019531. The sequence goes on from NZ_JBJDQL010000025.1 coordinate 71,817, forward strand.
GCACTCGCCGACGTACTGGAAGGACTGGCCCGCAGGTGACAGCGAAGACCTACTGGCTGGAGCACGCCTGGCTCGACACCCACGTCGAGCCGGGCGTGGCCATGGCCGTACTGGACGGCCGCATCACCGCCGTCCGCACCGACCTCGACACCCCGCCCCCCGGCGCCGAGATCCTGCGCGGACTGACGCTCCCCGGCCTGGCGAACGCCCACTCGCACGCCTTCCACCGCGCCCTGCGCTCCACCGTCCAGGTCGGCTCCGGGACCTTCTGGACCTGGCGCGAGGTCATGTACTCGTTCGCCGACAAGCTGACCCCGGAGACCTACCACGCGCTCGCCCGCGCGGTGTACGCCGAGATGGCGCTCGCGGGCGTGACGGCGGTCGGCGAGTTCCACTACGTGCACCACGCCCCCGGCGGCACCCGTTACGCCGACCCCAACGCGATGGGCGAGGCCCTCGTCGAGGCCGCCGCCGACGCCGGTATCCGGATCACCCTCCTCGACACCGCCTACCTCTCCTCCGGCTTCGGACAGCCCCCCAACACCCACCAGCTCCGCTTCTCCGACGGGACGGCTCAGCAATGGGCCGAACGCTGTTCAGTTCTCAAGGACCGGGATCACGCGAGGATCGGTGCGGCGATCCACTCCGTACGGGCCGTGCCCGCCGACCAGTTGGCTACCGTGGCGGGCTGGGCCGAGGAGCGGCGGGCCCCGCTCCACGTCCACCTGTCCGAGCAGACCGTCGAGAACGACGCCTGCCGCGAGGCCCACGGGTGCACGCCGACCCGCCTCCTCGCCGAGCACGGAGTCCTCGGACCCCGCACCACCGGCGTCCACAACACCCACCTCACCGACGAGGACATCGCCCTGATCGGCGACAGCGGCACCGGCACCTGCATGTGCCCGACGACCGAACGGGACCTCGCCGACGGCATCGGACCTGCCGTCGCCCTCCAGAAGGCCGGCTCACCGCTCTGTCTCGGCTCCGACAGCCACGCCGTCATCGACCTCCTCGAAGAGGCCCGCGCGATGGAGCTCAACGAGCGCCTGCGCACCCGCACCCGGGGTCACTGGACGGCGGCGGCCCTGCTGCGGGCGGCCTCGGCCGACGGCCACGCGGCCCTCGGCTGGGACGGCGCGGGCACCCTGGAGCCGGGCGCGCTCGCCGACTTCACCACCATCGCCCTCGACTCGGTCAGGACGGCAGGGCCGCTTCCGCGGCTCGGGGCCGAGACGGCCGTATTCGCCGCGTCGGCAGCAGATGTGTCGCACACGGTCGTGGGAGGCCGGCACGTCGTACGGGACGGGGCGCACTCCCTCGTACCGGATGTGCCGAAAGCCCTCGCGGACGCCGTCGCAGCCCTGCGCGGATGAAGCGAGGGAACCCGGGCAGCGAACCCGCCCCCACCGCCGACCAGGCCACCGAGGACGCCATGAGCAACGCGACGACCGTCAGCCCCGCCCACTCCGCGAGCACCGCAAGCACGCTCATCACCAACATCGCCGCCCTGGTCACCAACGACCCCTCCTCCGGTGACGGATCCCCCCTCGGACTGATCCAGGACGCGGCCGTCGTCATCGAGGGCGACCGCGTCGTGTGGACCGGTGATCAAAGCAAAGCACCCGCCACTGACAATCGGGTCGACGCAGGCGGCAGGGCTGTCCTCCCCGGCTTCGTCGACTCCCACAGCCACCTCCTCTTCGCGGGCGACCGCACCCAGGAGTTCAACGCCCGCATGTCAGGCCGCGTCTACAGCGCCGGCGGCATCCGTACGACGGTCGCGGCGACGCGGGCGGCGAGCGACGAGGAACTCGAACGCAACCTCACCCGCTACCTCGCCGAGGCCCTCCGCCAGGGCACGACGACCTTCGAGACCAAGTCCGGCTACGGCCTGACGGTCCAGGACGAGGCGAGGGCCCTGCGGATCGCCGCCGCCCACACGGACGAGGTCACCTATCTCGGCGCCCACATCGTCTCCCCGGACCACGCGGACGACCCGGCCACCTATGTGGCTCTGGTCACCGGCGAGATGCTCGACGCCTGTGCGCCGTACGCCCGTTGGATCGACGTCTTCTGCGAGAAGGGCGCCTTCGACGGCGACCAGGCCCGCGCGATCCTCACCGCCGGCAAGGCGAAGGGCCTGCACCCCCGCATCCACGCCAACCAGCTCTCCCACGGCCCCGGCGTACAACTGGCCGTCGAACTGGACGCCGCCAGCGCCGACCACTGCACCCACCTCACCGACGACGACGTGGACGCCCTCGCCAACAGCAGCACGGTCGCCACGCTCCTCCCCGGCGCCGAGTTCTCCACGCGCGCGCAGTGGCCGAACGCCCGCCGCCTCCTGGACGCCGGTGTGACCGTCGCCCTGTCGACGGACTGCAACCCGGGCTCGTCCTTCACCTCCTCCGTCCCCTTCTGCGTCGCCCTCGCTGTACGGGACATGGGAATGACCCCGGACGAGGCGGTCTGGTCGGCGACGGCGGGCGGCGCGGCCGCCCTCCGCCGCGAGGACATCGGCCGCCTCACCCCCGGTGCCTACGCCGACCTGATCCTGCTGGACGCCCCGAGCCATGTGCACCTGTCCTACCGGCCGGGCGTGCCGCTGGTCAGCGGGGTGTGGCGGCGCGGCACCCGCGTGCTCTGACGGCAGTAGGGGCCGGAGACGCACGGTGCCCGGTGTCCCTCCGGACACCGGGCACACGCGCAGGTCGGTGGTGCCGACGCGTCACTCCTCGACGGTCAGCCCCTTGCGGAGCCGTACCAGAGTGCGCGACAGCAGACGCGAGACATGCATCTGGGAGATTCCGAGCTCGTCGCCGATCTCCGACTGGGTCATGCCCGCCACGAACCTCAGGGAGAGGATCTGGCGGTCCCTGGACGGGAGTTCGGCGATGAGCGGCTTCAGGGACTCGACGTACTCGATGCCTTCGAGCCCGTGGTCCTCGTAGCCGATGCGGTCGGCCAGCGCGCCCTCGGAGTCGTCCTCCTCGGGCTGGGCGTCCAGGGAGGAGGCGGTGTACGCGTTGGACGCGGCCATGCCCTCGACGACCTCTTCCTTCGACAGCCCCAGGCGCTCGGCGAGCTCGCCCGCCGTGGGGGCGCGGTCGAGCTTCTGGGCCAGTTCGTCGCCGGCCTTGGCCAGGTCGAGCCGGAGCTCCTGGAGGCGCCGCGGCACCCGCACCGACCAGGACGTGTCCCGGAAGAAGCGCTTGATCTCGCCCACGATGGTTGGCATCGCGAAGGTGGGGAACTCGACGCCGCGGCTGAGTTCGAAGCGGTCGATCGCCTTGATCAGGCCGATGGTGCCGACCTGGATGATGTCCTCCATCGGCTCACTGCGGGAGCGGAACCGGGAGGCGGCGAACTTGACCAGGGCGAGGTTCAGTTCGACGAGCGTGTTGCGGACGTACGAATACTCGTGCGTGCCCTCCTCCAGCGACTCCAGCCGCGCGAAGAGGGTCTTGGAGAGGGCTCGTGCGTCGACCGGGCCCACCTCTTGGTACGGCGGGATCTCCGGAAGCCCGGCGAGCGCATCGCCTTCGCTGTCCTGCTCGATGGGATCCAGATGTTCCGGGGGGGATGTCGACGTCGCCTCTTGGGTATGCGACGCGTCGAGCCGGGGTGACATGATGTCCTCCATCGTTCTCGGCATATGGCTGCCGAAGCCAGTTCGTGCACTGCGGTGTGCGGCGCCTCCAAAGCCGGCCGTGTCGAGTACGTGTCTCTACTAGCCCTACCCGGTTTCCCGACACGATCGCAAGTGTTTTCTGTGCGGTTATGTCCGTTTGTGGGTGATTGTTCGGGTGTCGGAGGGTGTGGAGAAGGCGTAGTGTTCGAGGGCGTCATCAGCAGCCACGACGTCGGGAGAGAGAGACGGCATGGACCGCGGGACGGTCGGCAGCGCACAGTCTGGCCGGCTTCTGGTTGAGGTGCGGCAAGAGGGCTCCAGTGCCATCGTGACTCCGGCAGGTGAGTTGGATCACCACACGGCCGATTTGTTGCGTGAGCCACTCGAGGACTGCCTCGCCAAAGGGAAGAGCCGGCTTGTCGTCGACTGCACACGGCTGGAGTTCTGTGACTCCACCGGACTGAACGTGCTGCTGGGGGCGCGCCTGAAAGCCGAGGCCGCGGGGGGTGGCGTACATCTTGCGGGCATGCTGCCGGTCGTGGCGCGGGTCTTCGAGATCACGGGGGCCGATGCGGTCTTCACCGTGCATGACACCCTGGACGAGGCCCTTGCCGACGAGGCCGGCGGCTGAGGCGGCGAGCCGAGCGGCGGCCCCGGTGTCCCCGTTCGCGCCCCGTTCGTCCCATCCGGCCGGTGCTCAGCGGGTGTCACACCGCGCGTGGCGGACATACGTCCCGAATACGGGGGTGTTCTGCCGGTCCGCCCGGGCAGGAGACATCCGTACCGACTGTGCGGTGAGCGACCTTGCAGTGACGTTTTGAAATTGTGAACCGGTGAATCGGTGAGGTGAAGCGCTGATGAGCACCACCCGGCCCTACTCGCCGGGCGACCGTGACCCGGAGCCCAGCGCGGAGCCTGGCGGCGAAGTCGAGGTGTCGACCGGTCGGCAGGTCCGCCGGCTGAGCTTCGACGGCGAGAGCGGGGTCGTTCCCCTCGCCCGCGACTTCACCCGGCAGGCCCTGTACGCGTGGGGATGGTTGCCGGCCGAGTCCGCGGACCAGCGCGCCGCGGCGGAGGACGTGCTGCTCGTCGTCTCCGAACTGGTGACCAACGCCTGCCTCCATGCGGAGGGCCCCGACCGGTTGTGGATCTCCTGTGACAACAAGGTGATCCGGGTCGAGGTCTCCGACAAGGGAGCCGGGCAGCCGGCACCGCGGACCCCGCACCGGGCCGGGCGCCCCGGCGGCCACGGCATGTTCATCGTGCAGCGGCTCTGCCTGGACTGGGGAGTCGTACGGGCTCCCGGAGTGGCCGGGAAGACCGTGTGGGCGGAGCTGGGCGCTCCGGCCTAGCGCCGTCCGGCGGATCGGGCTCGCCGCAGGAAACGGGGCAGGACTCCGCGGGGCGGCCCCCTGGCGCTCGCCCGGTGCTGTCCCCACAGTTCCGACACTTACTTTCTCTTCCTTCCTCTCGTACCCCGGCGTACCTTGACGGCCGATCTGATATGCCGTCAGGAATGAGGGGACCGTGTCGAAGCAGAAGCGAACCGTCGCTCTCGCGACCGCCGCGGCCCTGGCCGGCTCGGCGGTGTTGATGGCCGCCCCCGCGGCCAGGGCCGAGGTCGTGAACGTCAACTACCAGTGCAAGACACCGATCGGGGACAAGAGCGCCGTCTCGCCCATCGACATCGAGGGCGTGAAGAGCGGCAGCGGCTACAGGATCACCATGTCCTGGCAGAAGGGCGTCTCCTCCAGCCCGGTCGATCTCGGCAAGGGCGCGATGAACCCGAGTGCCACCATCAAGCTCGGCGGCGCGGACAGCGGGACGATGAACGTGACGGGCCCGGCCAACCAGGCCGTCGTCCCCGCCAACACCCCCATCAAGATCAACGACCTGACCGGGACGTACACCCCGAAGAAGTCCGGCAAGGTCACCTTCACCGCGGGCATCCTCACCATCAAGGCGCTCGGTACGACGACCACGTGCACGCCCACCAACAGCCCCGGCGCCTCGCTGACCCTGGACGTCACCGCGGCCTCGGGCTCCTCCGGCGGCACCCAGAGCGACAGCGGCAGCGACGACTCGGGCACCGCACTCCCGCAGACCGGCCCCGAGGACTCCGCGATCGCCCTCGGCACACTCGGCGGCACGGTGCTGCTCGCGGGCGCGGCGGGCGCGCTGTGGCTGACCCGGCGCAACCAGGCGGCCCGCGTCCGCCGCTGAGCGATCCGGACCGGTTTCGTACGACAACGGGAGCCGCCCATGCTTTCCCCGCCCGCGTCGATGACGTCGTACGGCCGACCCGTGCCCGAATCCCCTGGTACGGAAGCCGAGTTGACGGGAGCGACGACGTGAACCCGAGTTGCAGGGCGCGGCCGGCGGTGTGGGCGGCGGTCCTCGCGCTGCTCCTCGGCCCCTTGGCGGGCACGGCGAACGCGGCGGACGGGCCGAGCGTGAAGCTGTCCAAGTCCCAGGCGGGGACCGGTGGTTCGATCACCGTGTCCGGCGGCGGCTGGCGGGAGCGGGCGCTGCTGATGATCCTGATCTGCGGACAGGCCGTGCCGTCGCGCGGGGTGCCAGGGGGCACCAACTCCTGTGCCAACGCGGACGGCCGGGCCGTCACCACGGACTCGAAGGGCCGCTTCAGCAAGAAACTACCGGTGGCCGAGCCGCCGGTGCCCTGCCCCTGCGTGGTGCATGTGGCCACCGTGACCGGGGCGAAGGCCGACGCCGACGCGATCTTCCAGGTGGCCGGGCACGCCGTGGAACCGCTGCCCGCGGACACCTCCGGCGGACGGCTGTCCGTCCTCACCGACACCCGACTGGACGGCTCCGGTGGGCTGCTGACCTGGTTCGGGGCACCCCCCGCCCGCACTCTCGTCTTCACCGTCGGCAACGTCGGCACCTCCGACGTCAAGAACCCGGTCTTCCAAGTCGGCACCGCACACGGCGTGTTCGCCCCGCAGTGGGAGGAACAGCAGTGGCGCGGCTCGATCCCGCCGGGCGGCAAGGCGCGGATCGAACTGCCCGTCGAGCTCTCGGGCGGCGCGCACGGCGACTACACGGTGTCGCTGAAGTACGGCGGCAAGGTGCTCGCCGAGCAGCCCTGGGACGTGGGCCGGCCCTGGGGCGTGCCCCTGTTCTGGATCCTGGTCTGCCTGGTCGTGCCGGCGGCACTGTTCCGCATCGGTATGGCCGTGGTGGACCGGGTCCGGCCCCGGCCCGCCGGAGGCCTCCGGCACCGCGGACTGCGGCTGCCCGAACTCGCTCTGCGGCTGCCGGGGTTCAAGCCCTCCACGGCCGCGCACGCGGCACCTCCGACCTCCACCCTGCCCTGGTTCAGCCCGGACGCCGATCCGGGCGCGGCCGGTGGCCGGCTCTCCGCACCGCACGACGACAGCCCGACGAGTCCAACGACTCCCACCAGAGAGGGATCCACGTGAGCATGCGAAGGAGAGTCACACCGGCCGGCGGGCCGAGAAGAGCGGGCGCGGCGGGACTCGTGCTGGCGCTGACCGGAGCGGGCGTGGTCCTCGGTCTGGCCGCCGGGCCCGCCCAGGCCGCGGAGGTGTCGTTCGCCACCCGGTGCGTACCGCCCGCGGGCGTCGGGCTCGACCCCGTCAACGGCACCACCAAGGTCGAGATCACCGCACCGGCCACGGCGAAGGTCGGGAACGAGATCGACGTGGTGTGGAAGTTCACCCAGGCCGCGTCGAAGAACCCGGACATCATCGACCTGCCCGCCAACTCGGTGCAGCCGACCGGCACGTTGAAGGCCACGGGCGCTCAGACCGCCGACATCGCGATGACGGGGCCGCGCGAGAACCCGGCGATCCCCAAGGGCGGCGACATGGTGCTGTCCGACATGAAGGGCACGCTGAAGCTGACGGCGGCCGGGGAACTCACGCTGACGCCGGGGCCGTACACGGTGAACGCGATGGGGACGAACACGGTGTGCACACCGACGGAGACGGTGCCGAAGGCCGCGACGGTGAACGTGGCGGCAGGGGACGGGACTTCGACCCCGACCACCACCGACTCACCGGACCCGACGGACAGCGCGACACCCACCGACAGCGCCACACCCACCGACAGCGCGACCCCGACGGACAGCACCTCGCCGTCCGCCACCTCCTCCGGCGACGAGCAGACCGACTTCACCGGCAAGGCGGTCGACATCCCCTACACCTGCCAGTCGCCCATCGGCGAGAAGAAGGCCACCTCCACGATCCAGATCAACGCCAAGAAGGACGGCGGCAGTTACGGCCTCACCGTGCAGTTCAAGAACTCCCCGATGGACAGCCCCGCCGACATCCCCGCGGACTCGGTGAAGCCCTCCATGGAGGTGGTCCTGGGCGGCGACGACACGGGCTCGGTCCACGTCGAGGGTCCCACCAACTCCGAGGCCATCAAGTCGGGCGACCCGATAGAGATCCCGGACATGACGGGCACGTACAAGCCGGGCGCGACGGGTGAGTCGACGCTGTCGCCGGGTGTGCTGACGATCGAGGCCCTGGGCACGACGACCACGTGCACGCCGGACAGCACGGCGGTCTCCCTGACGCTGACCACGGAGGAGCAGGAGGGCGGGGCGTCGGGTGGTTCGTCGTCTTCCGGCGGTTCCTCGTCCGGCACGTCCACCAGCGGCGGCCTGGCGGCGACGGGTGCGGACGACCACGCGGCGCTGAAGGCACTGGGTCTGGTGGCGGGGACGGCGGTGCTGCTGGGCGGCGCGGTCTTCACGTTCATGCCGGGAAGGCGGACCAGGTAACGCACCTCAGGGGCGCGGGGGACCGCGCACAGCACGTGAACCGACGGGGCCGCCGGAACCCACCTGGATTCCAACGGCCCCGTCGGTTCGGGTCCAGGTCAGCGAACGTCCCCCATAAGGGACTTCACCTTCCGCCGGTACATCCACACCGCGAACCCGGCGAGAGCCGCAAGCGCCGCCTCCCCGAACACCGCGGGCGTCCCGCTGAGGTCGACCCCCGCGATCGCCGGGTTGGACAGCAGACCGGTGATCGAGTCACCCGCGGTCACCGCGAGGAACCACACGCCCATCATCTGCGAGGCGTACTTCGCGGGAGCCATCTTCGTCGTCACCGACAGACCCACCGGCGACAGGCACAGCTCACCCACGGTCTGGATGAAGTAGATGCCCACCAGCCACATCGGGCTGACCGTGGTGCCGTTCGCCGCCATGGCGATCGGGACCAGGAAGAAGAAGAACGAGACACCGACCAGGACCAGGCCCATCGCGAACTTCACGATGGTGCCGGGCTCCCTGCCCTGCCGGTTCAGCCACACCCAGAGCCAGGCGAAGACCGGGGCCAGCGCCATGATGAACAGCGGGTTCAGCGACTGGTACCAGGAGGTCGGGAAGTCGAAGCCGAGCAGCGAGCCGGCCGTCTTCTGGTCGTTCGAGCCGAACGCCTGGACCGTGGACGCGCCCTGGTCGTAGATCATCCAGAACACGGCGGCCGCGACGAAGAACCAGATGTAGCCGGACATCTTCGACTGCTCGGCGGTCGTCAGTTCCTTGTCCCGCTTGATGCGCAGCAGCACACCCGCCGGGACGACCAGACCGATGACGGTGAGCGGGATCATCGCCCAGTTCAGCGTGAAGTGACCGGTGAAGCCGACGACGCCGTAGAAGACGGTCGCGGCGATCACCCAGAACAGGCCCTTGCGCAGCCAGGCCGCGCGCTCCTCGGCCGCCAGCGGCTTCGGGACGACATTGCTCCGCGGGTTCAGGTTGCGGGTGCCGAGCAGGAACGCCGCCAGACCGATCGCCATGCCGACCGCGGCCATGCCGAAGCCGAGGTGCCAGCTGACCTCCTGGCCGACGGTGCCGATGGCCAGCGGGGCGAAGAAGGCGCCCGCGTTGATGCCCATGTAGAAGATCGTGAAGCCGCCGTCGCGGCGCGGATCGTCCGGGCCGTCGTACAGGTGGCCGACCATCGTGGAGATGTTGGCCTTGAGCAGTCCGGAACCGGCCGCGACGAGCGCGAGACCGGCGAAGAAGGGTGCCTGACCGCCGGGCAGTGCCAGCACGAGATGACCGCACATGATCGTGACGGCCGCGATGGCCACCGTCTTGCGGGGGCCCCAGACGCGGTCGCCGAGCCAGCCGCCGGGCATGGCGAGCAGATAGACCATCGCCGAGTAGACCGAGACGATCACGGTGGTGGTCGCCAGGTCCATCGCGAGGCCGCCGCCCATGCTGCCCTTGCCGGCGTCGGGGCCGCCGGACAGCAGATAGACGGTGAGCAGGGCTTTCATGCCGTAGTAGGAGAATCGCTCCCACATCTCGGTCATGAACAGAGTGGCCAGTCCTCGTGGGTGGCCGAAGAAGGTCCTGTCGGTACCGGGGGTGCCCGGCGTCACCGAGTCCTTCGTCAGGCTGGACGCCATGGTGGTTCCTTGCTGATCGGGGCACAAAAGAGACCTTCAGTGTCAACTCATCACTGAAGGTCCCCGTGGTGCTAAAGGCGTTGTTTCACCATACGACAGAGCCTCGCCGGAAATGGAAGGACTTGAGACATGAATCACAGGTGAACTAGGGGTTGTGCACCCTCTTTCCAAGGTGCCTGCACAGTTCCATGCCGATATTCACAGGTTCGCGCGAAGGTGCTCAAAGGTAAGAACCACAGCGCCCTGATCACACTCTTCGTTCTGTCAAGAGCGGTCTACCATCAGCTCATGACCCGTGTACTGCTCGCCGAGGACGATGCGTCCATTTCGGAGCCGCTGGCCCGCGCCCTGCGCCGGGAAGGGTACGAGGTCGAGGTGCGTGAGGACGGCCCCACCGCACTCGACGCCGGAATGCAGGGCGGTATCGACCTGGTCGTCCTCGACCTGGGTCTGCCCGGCATGGACGGCCTGGAGGTGGCCCGCCGGCTGCGCGCCGAAGGCCATGCCGTACCGATCCTCATCCTGACCGCGCGCGCCGACGAGGTGGACACCGTCGTCGGACTCGACGCGGGCGCCGACGACTACGTGACCAAGCCCTTCCGGCTCGCCGAACTGCTCGCCCGCGTCCGGGCCTTGCTGCGGCGCGGGGCGGCTGAGCCGGCGCAGCCGCCCGCGACCCACGGTGTGCGGATCGACGTCGAGTCGCACCGCGCGTGGATGGGCGACGAGGAACTCCAGCTCACCGCCAAGGAGTTCGACCTGCTGCGGGTCCTGGTGCGGGACGCCGGCCGCGTGGTGACCAGGGACCAGCTGATGCGCGAGGTCTGGGACACGACGTGGTGGTCGTCGACCAAGACCCTCGACATGCACATCTCGTGGCTCCGTAAGAAACTGGGCGACGACGCGGCGAACCCGCGGTACATCGCGACGGTACGAGGAGTGGGTTTCCGCTTCGAGAAGAGCTGAAGCCCGGATATCCGTGGGTATCCGTCTAGCAGGTAAGAGGACATGCGCCGTCGACTGATCCAGTCCACGCTCGCCGTAGTGCTGGTGGTGATCGCCGTCTTCGGCGTCTCGCTCGTCATCGTCGAGACCCGCACCATCAGCAACAGCGCCCAGGAGCGGGTCGACTCCGAGGCGATCCGGCTGGCCGGGATCGTGGACAGCCGGCTGTTCGCCGCAGAGGACGTGACCGCGGAGATCCTGCGCGACCAGGTCGGCCTCGACCGCTACGCCGTGATCAGGATCTCCGGGAAGCCGCCGATCGAGGTCGGCGCCAAGCCCTCCGGACAGGTCATCAGCTCCACCGAGAAGGGCGAGGAGGGCGAGACGGTCACCGTGCAGGAGCCGCGCTCCTCGGTGACCCGGGAGGTCGGCCGTACGCTGCTGATCATCGGGCTTGTGGCGCTGCTCGCGGTGATCGCCGCGGTGCTCCTCGCGATCCGCCAGGCCAACAAGCTGGCCTCGCCGCTCACCGACCTCGCCGAGACCGCGGAACGCCTCGGCTCCGGCGACCCCCGGCCCCGGCACAAGAGGTACGGCGTCCCCGAGCTGGACCGGGTCGCCGATGTCCTGGACTCCTCCGCCGAGCGCATCGCCCGCATGCTCACGGCGGAACGGCGCCTGGCGGCCGACGCCTCCCACCAGCTCCGTACACCACTGACCGCGTTGTCGATGCGCCTTGAGGAGATCACCCTCACCGATGACCCGGACACGGTGAAGGAGGAGGCGAACGTCGCGCTCACCCAGGTGGAGCGGCTGACGGACGTGGTGGAACGGCTGCTCACCAACTCCCGCGACCCCCGCGCCGGCAACGCCGTCACCTTCGACCTCGACGAGGTCATCCAGCAGCAGCTCGCCGAGTGGCGGCCCGCGTACCGCAGTGCGGGGCGGGCGATCGTCAGCTCCGGCAAACGTCACCTGACGGCGGTCGGCACACCCGGCGCGGTCGCCCAGGTCCTGGCCGCGCTGATCGAGAACTCCCTCATGCACGGCGGCGGCACGGTGGCGCTGCGCACCCGCGTCACCGGCAACCAGGCCGTCATCGAGGTCACCGACGAGGGCCCCGGAGTCCCGGCCGACCTCGGCGCCCGCATCTTCGAACGCACGATCAGTGGCCGCAACTCCACGGGAATCGGCCTGGCGGTCGCCCGCGACCTCGCGGAGGCCGACGGCGGCCGCCTGGAGATGCTTCAGACCCAGCCGCCGGTCTTCGGCCTGTTCCTGTCCCGCACCCCGTTGAAGTCCGCGGCGGTGCAGGACGACGAGCCGACGGTGCGGTGAGCTGCGCAGGCTGAACGGGGGACGGCTGATAGTCGTCCGAGGGCCGGCGGGGGCTGGACGCCCCCGCGGCGGAGCCGCAGATCGACACAGCCCCGCGCCCCTAGGTGTCCCAGGTGGTCCGGAGAGTCAGATGACCCGTTGCTTCGGGCGGGGCTTTGCCGCCTCCTCCTCGGCCTCCTCCAGGAAGGACTCCGCGCTGGCCACGGCCTCCCGGGCCGGCAGGGCCTTGAAGACCCAGGTGCGGTAGGACCAGAAGCGGAACAGGGTGGCGATCCCGATGCCGAGGAACTTGAAGACGTTGCTCTGGAGAGGGCTGTCCCAGCCGAAGCCGTAGGTCGCGGCGTACAGGACGCCGTTCTCGATGACCAGGCCGACCACGCTGAACAGCAGGAACAGGGTCAGTTCCTTCGTGCGGCCGCTCTTGTCGCGGTCGCGGTACGTGAAGTAACGGAACCCTATGTAGTTGAAGACGATCGAGACGACCGTGGCGATCACACTCGCCCGGACCACCGGAAGCTCGGTGAGATGCCGGACGAGGTTGAAGACGACGAGGTTGACGAGGAGCCCCGCTCCGCCCACCGCACCGAATTTGGCGACCTCGCGAACGATCCTTCGCAGCCCTGAGGAACCATGTCCCATGGTCGTACAGGCCCCCAGTCGGTTGGTTTCGTCAACTCAACCATGCTAACCATCCCCCTTGTCGGTTGCCTGTGGATGAACTCACACACACGGAAACAAGCTGGTAAGAGGGTCGGTAAGAGGCGCGGAATCCGGCCGCGATGGCGTGACCGATACCCTGGGGTCGTGACGTTCCCCGTAGTCGGCATGGTCGGCGGAGGCCAGCTCGCTCGTATGACACACGAGGCAGGCATCCCGCTCGGCATCAGGTTCAAGCTCCTCAGTGACACCCCCCAGGATTCCGCGGCGCAAGTGGTGAGCGACGTCGTCATCGGCGACTATCGCGACCTCGACACGCTGCGCGACTTCGCGCGGGGATGCGACGTGATCACCTTCGATCACGAACACGTACCTACCGAGCACCTCCGGGCCCTGGAGGCGGACGGCATCCCCGTGCGCCCCGGCCCTGACGCGCTGGTGCACGCCCAGGACAAGGGCGTGATGCGCGCGAAGCTCGACGCGATCGGGGTGCCGTGCCCACGGCACCGGATCGTCAGCGATCCGCAGGACGTGGCGGCCTTCGCGGCGGAGCTCGAAAGGGGCGGGCACGAAGTGCCCTCCGGCAAGGGTGGTGGTGGGCGACGGGCGGGCGGCTTCCCCGTCGTCCTCAAGACCGTCCGCGGCGGCTACGACGGCAAGGGCGTGTGGGTCGTCGACTCCGTCGAGGAGGCCGAGGACCCCTTCCGGGCCGGCGTGCCCGTCCTCGCCGAGGAGAAGGTCGACTACGTCCGCGAGCTCGCCGCCAACGTCGTACGGTCGCCGCACGGCCAGGCCGTCGCCTACCCGGTCGTCGAGTCCCAGCAGGTGAACGGCGTCTGCGACACCGTGATCGCCCCCGCGCCCGACCTGGACGAGACCCTCGCCCTCAAGGCCGAGGAGATGGCCCTCAACATTGCCAAGGAACTGGACGTCGTCGGCCATCTCGCCGTCGAGCTGTTCCAGACCCGCGACGGCCGCATCCTCGTCAACGAGCTCGCGATGCGCCCGCACAACTCCGGTCACTGGACCCAGGACGGCGCGATCACCTCGCAGTTCGCCAACCACGTCCGGGCCGTCCTCGACCTCCCGCTCGGCGACCCGCGCCCCCGCGCGAAGTGGACCGTCATGGTCAACGTCCTCGGCGGCGACTTCCCCGACATGTACTCCGCGTACCTGCACTGCATGGCCCGCGACCCCAAACTGAAGATCCACATGTACGGCAAGGACGTGAAGCCCGGTCGCAAGGTCGGCCACGTCAACACCTACGGCGACGACCTGGACGACGTTCTCGAACGCGCACGTCACGCTGCCGGCTACCTGAGAGGCACGATCACCGAATGAGCCCCGTTGTTGGCATCGTCATGGGTTCGGACTCCGACTGGCCCGTCATGGAGGCCGCCGCCCAGGCCCTCGACGAGTTCGAGATCGAGTACGAGGTCGACGTCGTCTCCGCGCACCGGATGCCGCGCGAGATGATCACGTACGGCGAGCAGGCGGCCGAGCGCGGCCTGAAGGTGATCATCGCGGGGGCGGGCGGCGCGGCCCATCTGCCCGGCATGCTCGCCTCCGTGACTCCCCTCCCGGTGATCGGCGTCCCCGTCCCCTTGAAGTACCTCGACGGCATGGACTCCCTGCTCTCCATCGTGCAGATGCCGGCCGGCGTCCCGGTCGCGACCGTCTCCGTCGCCGGTGCCCGCAACGCGGGTCTGCTCGCGGCCCGTATCCTCGCCGCCCACGACGAGGAACTCCTCGGCCGGATGCGGGAGTTCCAGCAGGATCTCAACGACCAGGCCACCGAGAAGGGCAAGCGCCTGCGGTCCAAGGTCGAGGGCTCCGACGGCTTCGGCTTCGGCACGTGACGGCCATGGACCCGCTGGAGACGGCCCGGGAACTCCTGCGCGAGTTCCCGGTCGTCGACGGCCACAACGACCTGCCCTGGGCCCTGCGCGAACAGGTCCGCTACGACCTCGACGCACGCGACATCGCCACGGACCAGTCCGCCCACCTGCACACCGACCTGGCACGGCTCAGGGCCGGCGGGGTGGGCGCGCAGTACTGGTCGGTGTACGTCCGCTCGGACCTGCCCGCCGCGGTGCCGGCGACGCTGGAACAGATCGACTGCGTACGGCAGTTGATCGCGCGGTACCCGGCTCAGCTGCGCGCCGCACTCACCGCCGCGGACATGGAGGCGGCGCGCCGGGAAGGTCGTATCGCATCCCTCATGGGCGCCGAGGGCGGCCACTCCATCGCCAACTCCCTCGCCACGCTCCGGGCGTTGTACGCCCTCGGCGTGCGCTACATGACCCTCACCCACAACGACAACGTGGACTGGGCGGACTCGGCGACCGACGAGCCCGGCGTCGGAGGTCTGTCGGCCTTCGGCCGTGCGGTGGTGCGGGAGATGAACCGCGAGGGCATGCTGGTGGACCTCTCGCACGTGGCGGCGACGACGATGCGGGACGCGCTCGACGCCTCGCTAGCGCCGGTGATCTTCTCCCACTCCTCCTCGCGTGCGGTGTGCGACCACCCGCGCAACATCCCGGACGACGTCCTGGAACGCGTCCCGGCCAACGGCGGCATGGCGATGGTGACCTTCGTCCCGAAGTTCGTCCTCCAGGCCGCCGTCGACTGGACGGCCGCGGCCGACGAGAACATGCGCGAGCACGGCTTCCACCACCTCGCGACCACCCCGGAGGCCATGAAGGTGCACCGCGCCTTCGAGGAGTGCACCCCGCGCCCGGTCGCCACGGTCTCGACGGTGGCCGACCACCTGGACCACATGCGCGAGGTGGCCGGTGTGGACCACATCGGCATCGGCGGTGACTACGACGGCACGGCCTTCACCCCCGACGGCCTCAGCGACGTCTCCGGCTACCCCAACCTCATCGCGGAACTCCTGACCCGGGGCTGGTCCAGGCCCGACCTCGCCAAGCTCACCTGGCAGAACGCGGTACGGGTGCTGGGCGCGGCGGAGGACGTGGCCCGGGACCTGCAGGCCACGAGGAGCCCGTCCCACGTGACGATCACCGACCTGGACGGCTGACCGCCCGACCGGTGGCCACCGGGACCCCCCGAACGCCCCGCCCACCAGGAAGCCCCCGGCGCTCCGTGCGACGGTGACCGTACGGCGATCAGGAAGATCACGACGTACGGAGCCCGTCATGGCAGACCTCCAGGACGAACTGAACACCACGGCCGAGGTGGGAGAGCTGCCCCGGCTCCTAGAGGATGTGCCGGAGCTGTACACCCCCGTCTCCGACCCGGACACCGAGCCCCTGGAGCGTGCCCACGCCATCCTCGCCGTACACCCCGTCGCCGACGGGTACAGCGGACTGCCCTGGGCCCTCAGGCACCTGCCCTGGTTCGACCTGGAGCTCGGCGAGAGCGCCGTGGACACGGACGTGCCGCGGCTGAGGGAGGGCCATGTGGGCGCGCTGCTGTGGTCGCTGCACCTGCCCGAGGGGCTCGCCGGGGACCGGGCCGTGGGGGCCACGCTGGAGCAGCTGGACCTGGTGAAGACGGTCGTGCGCAACCACCCCGAGGGCCTGCGCCTGGCCTGTACGGCGGGACAGACCACCGACGCCCACAACTGCGGCCGCGCCGCCGTCCTGCTCGGGCCCGCCGGTGCCGCCGCCCTCGGCGACTCGCTCGGCATCCTGCGTTCCCTGCACGCCCTGGGCCTGCGCGCCCTCACGCTGTCCGGGGTGTCCTGGGCGAGCGAGGCCGGGCTCACCCGGTTCGGCGAGGAGGTGCTGCGCGAGATGAACCGGCTCGGTGTGCTCGCCGACCTCTCCGGCGCCTCCGAGGCCACCATGCGACGGGCCCTGGCGGTGTCCAAGGCGCCCGTGCTGTTCACCCGCTCCGCCGCCCGTGCCCTGCGCCCGCACCCGGCCAACCTCCCCGACGACCTGCTCGCCGAGCTGGGCGCCGCCAAGGGCCTGTGCATGGTGCCGCTGACCGCCGAGCAGACCGGCCCGACGGTCCGGGACGTCGCCGACCACCTCGACCATGTGCGCGCGGTCGCGGGCGCCGAGTGTGTCGGCCTGTCCGGCACTTTCGACGCCGGTACCGCCCACCCGCAGGAGCTCGGCGACGCCTCCTGCTACCCGCACCTCGTCGCCGAGCTCCTGCTGCGCGGCTGGGAGGAGGCCGACCTCGCGCTGCTGACCTGGGGCAACGTCCAGCGGGTCCTGCGCGGCTCCGACTTCACCGCACGGGCGGCGCAGCAGCGGCGCCAGCCGTCCACGGCGAAGATCGCCGAGCTCGACGGCTAGGCCTGCGAAGGGGCTACATCGGGTCGATCCGGCAGAGGCAGAAGGGATGCCCCGCCGGGTCCGCGTACACCCGGAAGTCCTCCTTGTCCTCGGCGTGCAGCAGCCGCGCCCCGAGCTCCAGCACCTTGGCCTCCGCCGCGTCGATCTCCTCCCAGGTGGTCCCGCCGTCGAAGTCGAGGTGGAACTGCTGGGAATTGCGGTCCGCACGCGGCCACTCCGGCGGGGTGAGCCCGGGCGCGCTCTGGAAGGCGAGCCGGGGCCCGCCGGGGACGTGCAGGACGACCCAGTCGGGGTCGTCGTCCTCGGGAGCGCCGCCCACGATTCCGGCGTAGAAGCGGGCGAGCGCGCGGGGATCGGGGCAGTCGATCACAACGGAACGGAAAGACGCGACAGTCACGGGAAACCCTCCTGGTTCAGCGGGCGCACACGTCAGCAGGCGCAGAGGCAGAACGGGTGCCCCGCCGGGTCCGCGTACACACGCCAGCCGCGGGAGCGGTCGTCGGCGTCCAGTGGCTTCGCGCCGAGCGCCAGCACCTCCTTCTCCGCCGCGTCCAGGTCCTGGACGGTGAGGTCCAGATGGAACTGCTGCGAGGCGTCGGGGGCGGGCCACTTCGGCGGTACGAAGCCGGGGGCGGCCTGGAAGGCCAGCGACTGTCCGCCGGGGGTCCTGAGATCCACCCAGTCGCCCTCGCCCTCGACGCTGCCGCCGAGGACACCGGCGTAGAAACCGGCGAGGGCGCGGGGGTCCGGACAGTCCAGTACGACGACACCGAGTTCGGCGATGGCCATGGCTGCTTCCTCCTTGAAGCGAGAGTCACCTGTCGGTTACCTGTAGAGCCGGATAACCAGTAACCGTTACCGCATGCTCCCGCATCGGAGGTAACGTCGCAAGGGAATTCCCTAGGCAGGCAGGTAGCGTGCAGCCATGAGTGAGCGATCTCCCGCGCCCGGAGATCTGGCCCTGGTCCAGTCCCTGGTCAACACGCTGGACCTGGAGTCGGGCACCGACTCGCTGGACACGGCGGAAGGGCGGGCGCGGTTCGGCATCGCGGAGGGTGAGGTGGCGGCGGCCCGTGAGCTGCGTGAGTCGCTGCGGGTCGCGCTGCTGGCTCATGCAGGGCACCCGGCGCATCGCGCGGTGACGCCACTGGGGGAGCTGCTGGCCTCGGCGCCCCTGCTGCTGACGGTCACCGCGTCGGACGGCTCGGCGGCCCTCGCCCCGGCCGACGCGCGGCCGCTGCTCTCCCGGGTCGCCGCCGCCGTCGCGGAGTCGCTGATCGCGGGGACGTGGGAGCGCCTGAAGGCCTGTGAGGCGGTGGACTGCCACTGGGCGTACTACGACCGCAGTCCGGCGGGGCGGGGGCGGTGGTGCTCGATGCAGGTGTGCGGGGCTCGCGCGAAGATGCGGCGCTACCGGGCCAAGGGGTGAGCCGGGCCGCCACGGAGTGACGGGCGTCATTCCCAACTCCTGGGAAAGCGTTCCCGAAATGTGGCGGGGATGTGGAGAATGGCCGCGGGCGCCGTTCCGGCCGGCTGAGCCCCGGCCGGAACGGCGTCCACCCATGTGCCGGCGAACCTGTCAGAGGAGTCCGGCGATGACGGCCGCGGCACCCAAGACACCGACATCCACATCGCGCCGTGCGCCTCGCCCGCCCGGTGCGCCGCGTCGCCCGCGCGGGCCTGTGCGACGACCACGTTGTCCGGGGCGACGACAGAAGCGACACCCGCACCGAACACTGACCTGAGCGCATCCGTACAGCCCGACCGTCAGGCGGAGGAGGCTGTGACATCAGCCGTTACGCGGCTTCTGGGACCTGCGTGCCGGCGCCCGTGGGCGCCGATGCGATCCGTCCGGACAGACCCTAGGCCCTCGGCCGCCCCATCGCCCGGTACGTCCACCCGGCCTTCCGCCACAGCACCGGGTCGAGTGCGTTGCGGCCGTCCAGGACGACCTTCGCCGCCGCGACCTCACCGAGCGCCGCCGGGTCCAGCTCGCGGAACTCGCGCCACTCCGTGAGGTGGAGTACGACGTCGGCGCCCCGTACCGCGTCCACGGCGGTGTCGGCGTAGGCCAGCGTCGGGAAGAGCCGGCGGGCGTTGGCCATGCCCTTCGGGTCGTACACCGTGACCTGGCCGCCCTGGAGGTGGATCTGCCCGGCGACGTTCAGCGCGGGCGAGTCCCGGACGTCGTCCGAGTCGGGCTTGAAGGTGGCGCCGAGCACCGCGACCCGCTTGCCGAGGAACGGCCCGCCGCCAAGTATCTGCCGGGCGAGCTCCACCATCTGGCCGCGCTGGCGCATGTTGATCGAGTCGATCTCGCGCAGGAAGGTCAGCGCCTGGTCGGCCCCGAGCTCACCCGCGCGGGCCATGAAGGCACGAATGTCCTTCGGCAGACACCCGCCGCCGAAGCCGATCCCGGCCCGCAGGAACTTCTTCCCGATCCGGTCGTCGTACCCGATCGCCTCCGCGAGCCTCGCGACATCGCCGCCGGAGGCCTCGCACATCTCCGCCATGGCGTTGATGAAGGAGATCTTGGTGGCGAGGAAGGAGTTCGCGGACGTCTTCACCAGCTCGGCGGTCGGGAAGTCGGTCACCACGAACGGCGTGCCCTCCGAGAGCGGCGTGGCGTACACCTCGCGCAACAGCTTCTCCGCGCGCTCGCTGCGCACGCCGGCCACGATCCGGTCCGGATGCAGCGTGTCGTCCACCGCGAAGCCCTCGCGCAGGAACTCCGGGTTCCAGGCCAGCTCGGCGTCGGCGCCGACGGGGGAGTGGTCGGCCAGGTAGTGGGCGAGCCGGTCGGCGGACCCCACGGGCACGGTCGACTTGCCGACGACGAGGGCCGGGCGGGTCAGGTGCGGGGCAAGGGACGCGATCGCGGAGTCGACGTACGACATGTCACAGGCGTACTCGCCGTGCTTCTGCGGGGTCGTCACGCAGACGAAGTGGATGTCGCCGAACTCGCCGACCTCGGCCCAGTCCATGGTGAAGCGGAGCCGACCGCTGGACCCCTCGATCCCGGCGACATGCTTGCGCAGCAGCTCGTCCAGGCCGGGCTCGAACATGGGGGCCTCGCCCCGCTCCAGCTTCTCGATCTTCTCGGGAACGACATCGAGCCCCAGCACCTCGAAACCGAGCTCGGCCATGGCCGCGGCGTGTGTCGCGCCGAGGTAGCCGGTGCCGATCACGGTGATCTTGAGGCTCATGGGGTCTCCAGAGAAGGTCTGCGCTGATGCGGTGCCCGAGCATAGTCGGGCCCTGTGACGGGCAGCTTTCCCGCTGTCGCCAAGCTCACGTATCACTCCCGTGGGCAGGCCCCTAAAATTTGAGTTACTTAACGGTAATTAGCACAGGCATCGCAGCGTCCTTGGAGCGTGAGAGACCTTGGCCGGATCGGCTGACTTCGACCTGTACCGCCCGTCCGAGGAGCACGACATGCTCCGGGACGCCATCCGCTCGCTGGCGGAGGCGAAGATCGCGCCGTACGCCGCGGCGGTCGACGAGGAGGCCCGCTTCCCGCAGGAGGCGCTCGACGCCCTGGTGGCCAACGACCTGCACGCCGTGCACGTCCCCGAGGAGTTCGGCGGCGCGGGCGCCGACGCGCTCGCCACGGTGATCGTGATCGAGGAGGTCGCGCGCGTCTGTGTGTCCTCGTCCCTGATCCCCGCGGTGAACAAGCTGGGCTCGCTCCCGGTGATCCTCTCCGGCTCGCCGGAGCTGAAGAAGAAGTACATGACCCCGCTCGCCAAGGGCGACGCGATGTTCTCGTACGCCCTCTCCGAGCCGGACGCCGGCTCCGACGCGGCCGGCATGAAGACCAAGGCGGTCCGCGACGGCGACCACTGGATCCTCAACGGCGTGAAGCGCTGGATCACCAACGCGGGCGAGTCCGAGTACTACACGGTCATGGCCGTGACCGACCCCTCGAAGCGCTCGAAGGGGATCTCGGCCTTCGTCGTCGAGAAGTCCGACGAGGGCGTCTCCTTCGGCGCCCCGGAGAAGAAGCTCGGCATCAAGGGCTCCCCGACCCGCGAGGTCTACTTCGACAACGTCCGCATCCCCGCCGACCGCATGATCGGCGAGGAGGGCACCGGCTTCGCGACCGCGATGAAGACCCTGGACCACACCCGCATCACCATCGCCGCCCAGGCCCTCGGCGTCGCCCAGGGCGCCTTCGACTACGCCAAGGGCTATGTCCAGGAGCGCAAGCAGTTCGGCAAGGCCATCGCCGACTTCCAGGGCATCCAGTTCATGCTCGCCGACATGGCCATGAAGATCGAGGCCGCCCGCGCCCTGACCTACCAGGCCGCGGCCGCCTCGGAGCGCCTCGACAAGGACCTCACCTTCCAGGGTGCCGCCGCCAAGTGCTTCGCCTCGGACGTGGCGATGGAGGTCACCACGGACGCGGTCCAGCTGCTCGGCGGGTACGGCTACACGCGGGACTACCCGGTGGAGCGGATGATGCGCGACGCGAAGATCACCCAGATCTATGAAGGCACGAACCAGGTCCAGCGGATAGTCATGGCCCGCAACCTGCCGTGACCCGCGTTGCTCTGCGAAGCCCCGGCCTCCTGGAGGTGCGGGGCTTCGTCGTTGGTGTGCTGAAGGATTGGTGTGCTGAGGGAGGGGACGGGACGACGTGGATGTGTACGAGGCCGTGAACAGCCGCCTGGCCGTACGGGCGTTCAGTGACGAGCCGGTGCCGAGGGAGACGCTCGAACGCGTGCTGACGGCGGCGGGGCGGGCCCCGTCGAGCGGGAACCTCCAGCCGTGGCAGGTGTACGTCGTGACAGGTGACCCACTGGCCGAACTGAAGAGGCGCGCCACCGCCAGGGCCCTGGCACGTGACCCGGGCGACGAGCGGGAGTACCCGATGTACCCGCCCGAACTCACCTCCCCGTACCTGGACCGCTTCTCCGCCGCGGCCGCCCAGCGCTACCAGGCCCTGGGGATCGACCGTGACGACCCCGACCGGCCCATGAGGATCGCGGCCCTGAACACGGAGGCGTTCGGGGCACCGACCGTGCTGTTCTGCTACCTCGACCGTGAGATGGGGCCCGGGCAGTGGGGTGATGCGGGGATGTACCTGCAGACGGTCATGCTGTTGCTGCGGGCGGAGGGCCTGCACAGCTGTCCTCAGGTGATGTGGACGATGTACCGCGAGACCGTCGGCCAGGTGGTCGGGGCCGGAGACGGGCTCGTGCTCTTCTGCGGTCTCGCGGTGGGACACGAGAGGGAGGGCGCCCCGCGGGCGCGGACCGGGCGGGCGGACCTGGCGGAGACGGTGAGCTTCGTCGGGGAGTGAGGGCTGAGACGGTGTGAGGGCCGAGAAGCCGTTGGCGCGCACCCGGGCTCAGTCGTCGAGTCCCTCCGCGGACCGCTTCTCCCGCAGCTCCATGATGGCCCGCCGCCTGGCCAGCCGATGTGTCCGGCGGATCTGGGCCTCCTGGTGGCGGCGCTCGTCCTTCTCCGTCTCCGGGACCACCGGTGGGACCCGGCGTGGCTTGCCGTCGGCGTCCACGGCCGCGAAGACGAGGTAGGCGGAGCCGACCTGGGTGGCGGGCGTGGACTCGTTCCAGCGTTCGGCGAGGACCCGGACGCCGACCTCCATCGAGGTCCGGCCGGTCCAGTTGACCTGGGCCTTCACATGGACGAGGTCACCGACGCGGACCGGTTCGAGGAAGGCCATCTCGTCCATGGAGGCGGTGACGGCGGGCCCGCCGCTGTGCCGCCCGGCCACCGCGCCCGCCGCGTCGTCCACCAGCTTCATGATCACGCCGCCGTGCACGGTACCGAGGAGGTTGGTGTCGGCCTGGGTCATGATGTGGCTCAGCGTGGTGCGGGACGCCGAGGTGGGCTTGCCCGGGATTTCCGGAGTACCCCGTTCCGTGCCTTCCGGGGCGGTGGCCTGGTCTGTCATGGCCTCCACCTTATGCCGTGATGACAATCGGGGAATTTGTGTCAGCTTGGCAACAGCGCTGCCCTGATTTTCCGACGACCCTTGTGAAGGGCACTGCAGGTACATGCACACTGGGGCCCATGAACGATTGGCCCGAGGGATGGTCCGGCGACAACCGCGGCGACCGGTACGGACGCGGCAGCGCGAGCGCACAGCCCGAGAGCGCCCGCGTGATGCGGCAGGTCCGCCGCGGTCAGGCGGCGCCCGGGCAGGGGGCGTACGGCCGACAGGGGCCGTCCGCGCCCCCGTACGGCAACAGCGTGCCTCCGCAGCAGCCGTCGTACGTCAACGGTCAGGGCCACGGCGGTGGCTATGACGGCGGCGACGGCTACGACAGCGGCTACAACACCGGCCAGGTCTACGGCTCCCCCGGCGGCGGTGGCCACGGCGGGCCCGGCGACCCGGGCGGCGTCCGGGGTCCGCGGCCCGCGCCGAACTGGCGCAAGCGGATCAAGTGGACCGCCATCGTCGTGATCACCGGGCTGATCGTGACGACCGTCGGCACCTACTTCTGGGCCGACTCCAAGCTCAACCGCGAGGTCGACCTGTCCAAGGTCATCGACCGGCCGGAGCAGGGCGAGGGCACGAACTACCTGATCGTCGGCTCCGACAGCCGCGCCGGACTGTCCTCCGAGCAGAAGAAGCAGCTGCACACCGGCTCCGCCGAGGGCAAGCGCACCGACTCGATGATGATCCTGCACACGGGCAGCAACGGCGACACGCTGATCTCGCTGCCGCGTGACTCGGACGTGGAGATACCGACCTTCGTGGGCTCCGAGTCCGGCAAGACCTACAAGGGCACGGGCCGGCACGTGAAGCTGAACGCCGCGTACGCCGAGGACGGCCCCGAGCTGCTGGTGCGCACGGTCGAGTACAACACCGGCCTGAAGATCGACCACTACGTCGAGATCGGCTTCGCCGGCTTCGCGAACATCGTGGACGCGGTCGGCGGTGTCGAGATCGAGATCCCGAAGGGCGGCATGAAGGACACCAAGTCCGGTGCCGACTTCAAGGCGGGCACGCAGACCCTGAACGGCGACCAGGCCCTCGCCTTCGTCCGCACCCGGTACGCGCTCGCGGGCTCCGACCTCGACCGCACGAAGAACCAGCAGAAGTTCCTCAACGCGCTCGCCAACCAGGTCGCCACCCCGAGCACCATCCTGAACCCCTTCAAGCTCTACCCGACGATGGGCGCGGGCCTGGACTCCCTGGTCGTCGACAAGGACATGGGCCTGTACAGCCTGGCCAAGATGTTCTGGGCGATGAAGGGCGTCAACGGCGGCGACGGCAAGTCCATGAACATGCCGATCTCCGGCTCCACCGGCGGCAACCTGGTCTGGGACAAGGCCAAGGTGAAGACGCTGGTCGACGAGCTGAAGAACGACGAGAAGGTCACCGTCTCGGGCAACTGAGCCCCGAGCCGAGCAGCGCGATGTGAGGCAGCGCCAATTCGCCGTTCCCCACGGCGAATTGGGCGCCGAGACGGTCGTACTCCCGCCGGATCCGTACGACGGTCTCCGGTTCCTGCGAGGTGACGACGAGTCCGATGCTGGCGACGCCACCGGCCGCCGCGCTCCACCACTCCTCGACTGCGGCTCGGTGGTCCCAGGCGAGTTCGACCGTCTCCGCCGCCATGAAGCCCGCCTCGCCGAGGAGTTGGGCGAGGCCCCCGGCCGTACGGGGCCAGTCCTCCGCCGGATCCAGCCGTGGGATGCAGGACGGGGGCACGGCCCCGCCCGCCTCACAGGCCCGGCCGAGGAGGTCCTGTCCGGCGCCGCGGTTCGCGCTCCATGTGGTGAGGGCGACACGGCCGCCGGGGCGCAGGACGCGGTGGAGTTCGGCGAGGGCGGCGCGGGGGCGGCCGACGTGGTTGAGGACGAAGTTGCCGACGACCGCGTCGAACTCGCCGTCCCGATAACGGAGTTCGGGCAACTCGCCGATGTGCGCGTCGACCCCGCGGGCGCGGGCCGCCGCCACCATGCCGGCGTCGGCGTCCACGGCGGTGACCTCGGCCCCGCGGGCCTGCGCGGCCAGCGCCGCCGTACCCGTCCCGGTGCCGACGTCGAGAACCCTCGTGCCCGCGCCGACCCCGGCCGCGTCCAGCAACTCCTCCACCGGGTGCGCACAGAGCCGCGCGAAGCTCCCGGCGTAGGCGTCGGTGCGGCCGTGCCACATCTGGCGCTCGGCGGCATCGAAGGCCTCGGTGGCGTCCGTCGTCGGGGGCGGCGGCTGGAAGAGCCGGTCCGAGGGCCGTCCTCGTGCGTCCCCGTACGGCACCGTCGCGTTCTCGGGTGAGGTCATGAACGCCAGGGTGCCCCACACATGATCGAGGGCACCCGGGCTGGTGCCCTCGATCCGGTCAGCCGGCAGGCGTCACATCGCCATGCCGGACATCGCGCGACAGGTCTGCACGCAGCGGCGACACGCCTCCGCGCAGCGCATCAGCCGGGGATCGTCCGGCACGGACATACACGCCTCGGCGCACATCTCGCACGCCTTGGCGCACAGCGCGCACATCTCGGCGTGCAGGGGCGAGCGGCGCATCATCATGTCCGCGCACACGCGGGTCATGTCGGCGCAGTCCATGAGCGCGCGCATGATCTGCATCTGGGCCTGGCCGCCCATCTGCATGACGACGCTCATGGTCTCCTCGCAGACGCTGTGGCACTCCATGCACGCCGCCACGCAGTCCTGCATCTCCTTGCTCATCACGGACATGTTCTCGGCCTGGGTCATGGCTCCTCCTGGGGGACGCGGGAGCCCGGGGTGGGCCCCGTTGCCTTCCGTCCTACGCCCGTCCGGCCCCGACCGCCACGCCGCTGACGTGATCGGGCCCCGGGCCGCATCAGTTCGGCTTCTCCCACACCGGCTCCGGCACCAGCCACCGTCCCACCCGGGCACGGTCGGTGAGCTCCTGCACCAGGGCGGTCCTGGCACGCGTACGCCCCCGGGGTCCGTACCGGAGGCGACGACCGCCCGCTTGAGCGCCGCGTACCGGGCCGCGTCCTCCGGGCGGGCGCGCAGGTGGTCCCGCAGGAGCCGCTGGTTGCGGGTGGGGCCAGGTCGTGAGGTCCACCACGTCCTCGTGGGGCCGGACGTGGGCGAGGTCGTCGACCGCGGCCATCAGGTACTCGGCGATGTGGAGGACGGTGTCGGGCACGCCACCATCCCGTGTGGGCCGCCCGACGACAGTTACGGGGTTTTCGCCTACGCGCACCCCACCTCGTCCCCGGTGACCACCCCGAACTCCCCTTGGAGCTCGTTCTCGGCCCGTACCTTCCGTACCCGTTCGAAGTCCTTGCCCGCGATGACCTTCAGCACCGGACCCTGTCCCTTCACCGCCCGGAGCCCGCTCCCTGGCAGCGCGGCTGCCAGGGAGCGGGCCGAGCGGTCCCAGCGGGGGTCGTAGGAGATGATCGTGCGCTTGACGGCGGGGGCGGTCGAGTTCACCGGGTTCCCCGTCGTACGGAATCCCGTCGACGCCAGCGCCGCGTCGAGCCGCTTGCCGAGCCCGCCCGTCGCCGTGCCGTTCTCGACCTGGACGCGGATCTGCTGCGGGGACACCGGGACCAGCAGCGCTTTGCTCTTCGGCTTGTGCACGGCCAGCGGCTTGTCCTCGCGCAGGGTCCTGAAGAGCTGCGAGGACTTCGCGGGGTCCCACTTCAGGGTCGACCCCACGCCCTTGACGACGTATCCCATCTGCCCGATCGGCACCGTCGTGAACTCCGACGACGAGGGGGAGAAGTTCCGCATCGCGCGGCCCAGGTCGAGCAGTTCGTCCGTGCCGAAGCCCTTGTCGGCGCGTACGGAGCCGAGGACCGCCCGGGTCACGTCGCGGAACTTCATGGGGTTCAGGAGGATGCCGGACGAGGTCGCCCGGTCGATCAGCGCCGCGAGGAATCGTTGCTGCCGTTTCATCCGGCCGAGGTCGGAGGACCCGTCGGCGTGCCGGGAGCGGACGTACTGGAGGGCCTGTCCGCCCACCAGCCGGTGGCGGCCCGGAGACAGGTTCAGGCCGGTGTACGCGTCCTTCAGCGCGTCGGCGCTGCAGATCTCGACGCCGCCGAGCACGTCCACCGTGCGCATGAAGCTGGTGAAGTCGACTTCCAGGTAGTGGTCGATCTTCACGTGGGTCATGTTCTCCACGGTCCGCACCGTCAGCTGCGGCCCGCCCTCCGCGTACGCCGCGTTGATCTTGAGGGGGTGGCCGCGGTGCCGTCCTCCTGTGGTCCCGTCGACGTGCGACGGCGTCATCGCGTACGAGTCGCGCGGCAGGCTCACCACGCTCGCCCGCTCCCGGTCCTCCGAGATGTGCACGATCATGATCGTGTCGGTGCAGCGGCAGGGCGCGCCGCCCAGCCGGTACTTCCGCCGCTCGGCCTCGGTGATCTTGTCGCGGCCGTCGGTGCCGACCAGCAGGACGTTCATACCGTGCCCGGCGCGCGGCCGGTTCTTCATGTCCTTGAAGGGGTCCACGCGCGCGATGTCCGCGTCGAGGCTGGTCATCACCGCGTGCCCGATCCCGGCGGAGGCCAGGACGACGACGGACAGCGTGGTCGCCGCCCGCATGGCCCAGCGGGGCCGTTTCCGTCGTACGGGGGGCCGGGCGGGCCGGCGTTGCGGAGGGCGAGGGCGGGTGGCGGAGGAGCGGGGCGGCGTGGCGGGCATGGGGGACACCTCCGCGAGGGCAGCCGAACGAGGGATCGTGAGCACCGTAGGTCCATACGATCTGCGACGACCGGCACCGCCCCGGGCGGGGCGCGGCGGTGTCCCCCGTTCGCGGTAACGTGAGCCCCCTATGAACGCCAAGCCCGACGTGCAGCTCCCCGCCGTATCTGTGATCATGCCCGTCCTCGACGAGGAACGGCATCTGCGCGGAGCCGTCCAAGCGATCCTCTCGCAGGAGTACGCCGGCGAGATGGAGGTCGTGATCGCCCTCGGTCCGTCCACGGACCGTACGGACGAGATCGCGGCCGAGCTCGTAGCCGAAGACTCCCGCGTCCACACCGTCCCGAATCCGACGGGCCGCACACCCGCCGCGCTGAACGCCGCGATCAAGGCCTCCCGCCACCCGGTCGTCGTCCGCGTCGACGGGCACGGCATGCTCTCGCCGAACTACATCGCGACCGCCGTACGGCTCCTGGAGGAGACCGGCGCGCAGAACGTCGGCGGCACCATGCACGCCGAGGGCGAGAACGACTGGGAGCACGCGGTCGCCGCCGCGATGACCTCGAAGATCGGTGTCGGCAACGCGGCCTTCCACACGGGTGGTGAGGCGCAGGCCGCCGAGACCGTGTACCTCGGGGTGTTCCGGCGCGAGGCCCTTGAGCAACAGGGTGGCTACAACGAGGAGTTCATCCGCGCCCAGGACTGGGAGCTCAACTTCCGCATCCGTGAGGCGGGCGGGCTGATCTGGTTCTCGCCCGAGCTCAGGGTGTCGTACCGGCCGAGGCCGTCCGTGAAGGCCCTCGCCAAGCAGTACAAGGACTACGGCCGCTGGCGGCACGTGGTCGCCCGCTACCACGAGGGCTCCATCAACCTGCGCTACCTCGCCCCGCCGACCGCCGTGTGCGCGATCGCGGCCGGGATCGTGGCCGGCGCCGCGCTGACCCCGCTCGGGTTCGTGATCCCGGGCGGCTACCTCGCGGCGATCGTCCTCGGCTCGCTGCCCGCGGGCAGGGGGCTGCCGCTGAAGGCACGGCTCCAGATCCCCGTCGCCCTCGCCACCATGCACATGTGCTGGGGTTACGGCTTCCTGACCAGCCCGCGTTCGCTGGCGAAGCGGGTCATAGCCTCGCGGCGGCCCGCGGTGCTCAACAAGGCGTGAGACACCTCACCATGTGAACCCCGGGTTCACATGCATGCAGGCCGAGTCGTCCGCCCCGTTGAGAGCCTCCGCCGTCTGCGGGGTGGTGTTGTCCTCCTTGGCCGCCTTGTACGTCGTACCCTCGCGCCAGTCCGCGCCCACGACGAGCGTGACGCCGGAGACATCGGTCGACTTCTTCACCGAACTCATGGGAATGCCCAGGGACTTGGCAACCGCCTGGGCATCACCCTCCAGCTCGGCGCTCGGAAAGCGGACGAGGGTCGTCGCCTCGCTCAGGGACCCCGCCCGGTCCGAGACCGCCTTGGTGTAGCCCTTCTTCACGAGCAGCCCGGCCACCGTGCTCGCGCGTCCGGTCGCCGCGGCCAGGGCGCTGGTGCGGGTGCCGTTCTGGACCAGGACCCCGATCTCGTCCTTCGCCGCGGCCGGGTCGTCGGAGGCTGCCTCGGTCTTCTCGGCGGTCGCCTTCTTCGCGTCCTTGCCGTCGAGCGCGATGTCCTCGCGCACCAGCCGGAAGAGCGTCTCGGCGTCCTCGGTGGGCTCCACGCGCGCACCGACGTAACGGTTCGGCATGGTCGTCATCGTGATGCGTTCCGGCTCGACCTTCCGCAGCTCGTTGCTGAGGTCGTAGAGCTCCTTGACGGTCCCGAGTCCCGAGTCGACGGTGATGGCCTTCGTGGCCTGCTCGGCGAGCTTGCGCAGCTTGTTCGGGCTGCTCAGGGTGGCGTTGTCGCGCAGCTCACGGACCATCGAGTTCATGTACATGTGCTGGGCCTTGGCGCGGGCGAGGTCGCTGCCGTCCTCGAAGCCGTAGCGGGTGCGCAGCCACTGGAGCGCTTGGACGCCCTTGACCGAGGTGGTGCCCTCCTTCAGCTTCAGACCGGAGCCGTGGCCCTCGCTGTCCCGGGAGTAGATGTTGGCGTCCACACAGACCGGGACCCCTCCGATGGCGTCCGCCATCGACACCACGCCCGAGAAGTCGACCATCATGAAGTGGTCGATGTGGATGCCGGTGAGCTCCTGCCAGGTGGCCACCGTGCAGCCGGGACCGCCGTGGCCGAGGCTCTGGTTGGCCATCACCCTGCCGTCGCTCGCCGCGTACACCTTGCCGTCGTCCGGGTCGGTGCACTTGGGGATCTTCACGAGGGTGTCGCGCGGCATGCTGACGACCGAGAGGTTGCTGCGGTCGGCGGACAGGTGGAGCAGCATCTGCACATCCGCGAGCGGGGTGGAGCCGAAGGTCTCCTTGGCGCCGCCGAGTTCCTGGTTCTCCTTGCTGTCCCGGGCGTCGGACCCGATCAGCAGGATGTTCAGGGGGGTCTGGCCCGCCGCGTTCGGCGTCGGCTCGGCGACCTTGTTGTCGCCCAGGTTCAGGTCGTCCTGCTCGATGTTGGAGTTCAGGTGCCGGTAGTAGAGGTAGCCGGTCCCGGCCACCGCGAGTATCAGCACCGCGAGGGTGGTCGCGGACCATCTGAGCACCCGGTGCTTGCGCGGTGCCCGCCGACTGCCCGGCCCACCGTCCCCCTCGGTTTCCGGCGCGACTTCCTGCACCCTGTATTGCGTTGTCAACGTTCCGTCCTCCCCACCCACCCCACCGGACCCGCGGTCATGCCACGGGCCCGCCGCACGTCTTAGACATACGACGGGGCCGTGAGGTTGCCCTACGAACCTGTGCGAGACCTGGGGGCCGGCTCGCGGTCCCCCGTGGACCTCGGAGCCTGTGTCACATCCCCGGCCGGGCGCGCGACGCCTGGCACGCACTGCCCCAGAGGGGGGACCCCCAGCCGCGTTGCCGAAACGCCCACGTGGCTCCGCCACGAGGACGCTCCGGCGCCTTGCGATCGCACGCTCCCCCACGCTCGAACAACCTCGCGCGGGGGGACCCCCATGACGCCGCGCGCTGATCCGGCCGGAGATGTGACACAGGCTCTCAGCTCGCGCACTGCACCTTGTCGGCCGTGGACTTCTCCACGTCCGGAGTGGCCGCCGTGGAGGAGTTGAGCTTCACGCCCGCCCCCTTGAAGTCCTTGCCCAGGGTCAGGGTCATGGTGGGCAGGCCCTGGGAGTTGGTGACGCTCTTGCCGGGCTTCAGCGCGGAGCCGGACAGGCCCATGATGTCCGCCAGACGGCGGGCCTGGTCGGCCTGGTCAGGGTCGTACTCCAGGGTCGTCCTCGCCAGCGTCGCCTCGGCGTTGCCCGCGTTGTCGGACTTGGTCACACCCGCCTCGGTCTGGAGGTAGGCGAGCTGCTGCTGTGCGCTGCCCGCCGCCGCACCGCCGTTGAGGATGCGCACCCGCACGTCGGAGGCGGCCGACTTGGTGCCCTTGAGGCGGGCGGCGACGGCAGCCGCCTCCTTCTTCTGCTGCGCCTTGACCTCGGTGAAGGAGACGTCGTTGTTGATCGCGTCGACGACCTGTGGAGCCCTCGACTCGTCGACGACCACGGTCACCGGGGTCGGCTCGGCGGGGTTGTCCTTGACCGGGATCGTCATGAAGCTGATGTTCTTCGTCGGCACCTTCTTCAGCTCCAGGGCGATGTCCTTGAGCGTGCCGACCTTGCCGATCGCCTCGTCCACGGTCAGTGCCTCGGTGGCGGCCTCCGCCAGCTTCAGCAGCTTGGTGGGGCTGGTGAGGGTGTCGCCGGAGGTCATCTTGCGCATCAGCGAGCCCAGGAACTGCTGCTGCACCTTGATCCGGTCCAGGTCGCCCTGGTTGCCGAAGGCATGCCGGGTGCGCACGAAGGCGAGGGCCTGCTCGCCCTCCACCGTCGACTTGCCGGCGGGCAGCTTGAGCTTGGACTGCTTGTCGTCGACGGCCTTCTCCACACAGACCTCGACCCCGCCCACCGCCGAGGTGAGGGTCTTCACCGCGTTGAAGTCGGCCATCACGAAGTGGTCGGGCTTGATCCCTATGGCCGCGTCGACCGTGCGCATCGTGCAGCCCGCGTCCCGGCCGCCCTGGCCGAGGCTGGTGTTGAAGCGGACGTCCTCCGTGCCCGCGACGACGTCCTTGGTGCCGTCCTCCTTGTTGGTCTCGCAGTCCGGGACGTCCACGATCAGGTCGCGCGGGATGCTCAGCGCGGTCGCGTTCGTACGGTCCTTGGAGACGTGCAGCAGGATGTTGGTGTCGGCATGGCCCACGCTGCCCGCGTCGCCGTAGCCCTCGTTGCCCTCACCGGTGCGCTTGTCGGTGCCGATGATGAGGATGTCGAAGGCCTCGTCCTTGCTGAAGCTGCTCGCGGCCGCGTCACCGACATCGGTCGTACCGACGTTGCCCTCAAGGTGCTTGAGGTAGAAGTAGCCCGTCGTGGCGCCGGCGACCAGCACGAAGGCCATGGTGCCGCCGGTCCAGAGCACGGCCTTCTTCGCCTTCGACTGCTTCTTGACCGGCCGGCGTCCGCGCCGCCCCGGCAGTGGCTCCTCGGGCGGTGCGCCTCGTCGCCTGCGCGGCGGCGGGACGTCCCGGCCGGGGGCCACCGGAGTGGTCGTACGACCGCTCGGCGCACCTGTCCTGCTCGGTGCGGGTGCGGCTCTGCGCGGACCGGGAACGGCCGGCTGCGGTGCGGAAGGGGCCAGCCGCAGTTCGTATTCGCCGGTGTTCGGATTGAGCACCCACTGGTCTGCGGGATCGACGTCGTCCGCCCGCCCACGGCCTTGTGCGTCCACGGTTGTCCGAATCCTCCGTCAGGGCCACGCGGCGATCGCTGGATCGCTCACACTATCGGCCCGGTTGGGCTTTGAGCGACGTGAGTTGTTCCTGTTCCGATTCTGTAAGTATGTACGTACGACCGGGTCGTCCCGTTCGGCATCCGGACCGGCTTGTTCGACCGGCTACCAGCGGTAGACCGAGTACACGTCCATGCACTGGCCGGTGTCCGAGCCGTTGATGGCGTCGGAGTTGCCCGGCAGATCACCGGCCTTGGCCGCGGACTGTTTCGGATACGCCGTCCCGGTGCGCCAGTCGGCTCCCACGACGAGGGTGACTCCGGACACGTCGGTCGACTTCTTCACCGAACTCAGTGGGATGCCGAGGGACTTGGCGATGCGCTGGGCGTCGCCCTCCAGGTCGGCGCTCGGGTAGCGCACGACCGTCCGGTCCTCGGAGAGCCCCGCGGTCGCGTCCTTGGACGCCTGCGAGAAACCTTTCCGCACGAGCGCCTGGGTGATCGTGCCCGCGCGGCCGCTCACCGGGCCGAGCGTGGAGCTCGCGGTGGCGTTCTGCACGAGGACGCCGATCTCGCCGTCCGGCGCGGAAGGGGCCTCGGTGGCCTCGGTGGTCTTCTTCGCCTTCGACGCCTTGCCGTTCTTGTCGAGGGACACGTCGTCGCGGAGCATCTCCCAGAGCTTGTCGGCGTTCGCGCCGTCGGGTATCACATGGTCTCTGTTCCGCGGGTCCTCGACGTTCGGCATCGTCACCGAGGTGATGCGGTCCGTCGGCACCGACTTGAGCTGCATGCCCAGGTCGTAGAGCTTCTTCACCGAGCCGATCTCCTCGGACACCTTCAGCGACTTCGTGGCCGCCTCGGCCAGGTCCATCAGCCGCGGGGTGTCGGTGAAGACGTTCTGCCCCTTCAGCGTGCGGATCATCGAGTTCAGGTACATGTGCTGGGCCCTGGCCCGCATCAGGTCGCTGCCCCAGGCGTGCCGGGTGCGCAGCCATTGCAGGGCCTCCTTGCCCTGGACCTTGTGCGTCCCCGCCCGCATCTTCAGTCCGGAGCCGCCGGGCACCGCGGCCGTCGGGCGGTCCCACACGTTCTGCCTCACACAGACGTTGACGCCGCCGATGGCGTCCGCCATCCGCACCACACCCGAGAAGTCGATCGTCATCCAGTGGTCGATGTAGACCCCGGTGAGGTTCTGCCAGGTGGCGAGCGTGCAGCCGGCGCCGCCGCGGGCCAGGGAGGTGTTGATGATGTCGGTGGTGGCCTCGTACGTCCTGCCGGTGTCCGGGTCCTTGCACTTCGGAATGTCGACCCGGGTGTCACGCGGAATGCTCACCATCGCGGCGCTCTTGCGGTCCGCGGACAGGTGGATCAGCATCTGCACATCGCCCAGCGGCGGGTTGCCGCGGTTGTCCCTGCTGCCGCCGAGCTTCACGTTCTCGGCGGAGTTTCGACTGTCCGAGCCGATCAGCAGGATGTTGAGCGGCGTCTGTCCGGCGGCGTTGGCCTCGGTCTTGTGCGCCTTGGAGTCACCGCTGCTGCGCTCGCCCTTGCGGATGTTGCCGTTGAGATGCCGGTAGTAGAGGTATCCGCCACAGGCGGACCCGAGTATCAGCACGGCGAGCGTGGTCGCGGACCATCTGAGCAGCCGGTGCTTGCGTCTGGCCCGCCGCCTCCCGTGCCGCCCGGATGTCTCCGGACCAGGCCCCTCGGACGGCCGGACATCCGGCCGCGTTTCCTCCCTCTGCACATCGCTGTGCGCCATCCCCTGTCTCCCCACCCTCACGCCGAACGAACGAAAAGACCTGCCGTGCGTCCCGTTAGACGCACGCCAGGCCTCTCAGGTCACCTCGGTCGGCGCACCCGATTTCCGGGGGTCACCTCACTTCGCGCACTCGACCTTGTCGGCCGTGGACTGCTGCACCCCCGCCGGTGCCTTGGTCGCCGTGGTGAAGGACACCCCGGCGCCCTTGAAGTCCTTGCCCAGGGTGAGGGTCATGGTGGGCAGGCCCTGGGAGTTGGTGACGCTCTTGCCGGGCTTCATCTGCGCCCCGGACAGACCCAGGATGTCGGCCAGCCTGCGTGCCTGGTCGGCCTGGTCGGGGGCGTACTCCAGCGTGGTCCTGCTCAGCGACGAGTCCGCGTTGCCCGCGTTCTCCGACTTCAGTACGCCTTCCTCGTTCTGCAGGTACTCCAGCTCGGCCTGTGCGCTGCCCGCCGCCGCACCGCCGTTGAGGATGCGCACCCGCACCTCGGACGCGGCCGACTTGGTGCCCTTCAACCGGGCCGCCTCATCGGCCGCCTCGGCGCTCTTCGACGCGCTCGCCTTCTGCTTGACCTCGGTGAACGACACATCGTTCTTGATCATGTCGAAGACCGTGGGCGCGGTGGAGTCGTTGAGGACGACGGTCGCCTTCACCTTCTCCGCCGGGTTGTCGACGACCGGCACGGTGGTGAAGGTGAGGTTCTTGACATTGAGCTTGCCGAGCTCCAGACCGAGGTCCTTCAGCTTGCCGATGCTGTCGAGATTGGAGTCGACGGTCAGCGCCTTGGTGCCCGCCTCCGCCAGCTTGATCATCTTCGTCGGGTCGGTGAGCGTGTCGTTCGACTTCAGCTTGCGCATCAGCGCGCTCAGGAACTGCTGCTGCAGCCCGATCCGGCTCAGGTCGCCGCCGAAGCCGACCGAGTGCCGGGTGCGCACGAACGCCAGGGCCTGTTCGCCCGAGATGGTGTGTTTGCCCTTCGACAGCTTGAGCTTGGAGTCTGCGTCGTCGATGTCCTTCGCCAGACAGATCTCCACCCCGCCGACCGCCGTGGTCAGCGTCTTGACCGCGTTGAAATCGGCCACCATGAAGTTGTCGGCCTGGACCCCGGTGAGCTCGGTGACGGTGCGCACCGTGCAGCTGGGGGTCCGTTCGTCCTGGCCCAGGCTCGTGTTGAAGCGGACGTTCTCGGTGCCCGGGATGACCTTGGTGCTGCCGTCCTCCTGCGTGGTCTCGCAGTCCGGCACATCCACGATCAGGTCGCGCGGGATGCTCAACGCGGTCGCGTTCGTACGGTCCTTGGAGACATGCAGCAGGATCGTGGTGTCCGCGTGCCCGACGCTGCCCGAGTCGCCGTAGCTCTCGTTGCCCGCGCCGGTGCGCTTGTCGGTGCCGATCAGCAGGATGTTGATCGCCTTGTCCGACTGGAAGCCGCCGGTGCTCGCACCGTCGTCGGAGACGGAGGTGATGTTCCCGTTGAGGTGCCGGATGTAGAGGTAGCCGCCGCCTGCCGCCGCGATCAGCACGAAGGCCATCGTGCCGCCGGTCCACAGCAGCGCCTTCTTCGCCTTCGACTTCTGCTTGACCGGCCGCCGTCCACGGCGCCCCGGCAACGGCTCCTCGGGCGGCGCGCCCCGCCGCCTGCGCTGCGGCGGCACGTCACGGCCGGGGGCCACGGGGGCGGTCGTACGACCACCGGGCGCACCCGCCCTGCTCGCGGAGGGCACGGATCTACGGGGGCCGGGAATACCCGACTGCGGTGCGGAAGGGGTCAGTCGCAGTTCGTATTCACCGGTGTGCGGGTTGAGCACCCACTGATCGGCGGGATCGATGTCGCCCGCCCGCCCACGGCCTTGTGCGTCCACGGTTGCTGAATCCTCCGTCGGCCGGATGCACCGGAGCGCTCACACTAGCCGTCCGATTCGCCGACAGGTTACGACGGTGACGAATTCCACGTCCCTACAACCGGGCAATCCGCCCATTTGCTCGGACACCGCTTCGCCGCCTTGGGCAATGCTTTACCCGCAGCTGCCCTCGGCGGCCGTGTTCCCGCGGAAGGTGGGCGTCCCGTCGCCCTTCTCGGATTCTTCATAGGCTCCTTCGTCATGAGAATGTTCTGAAACCTTTGGGGCTTTCTCCGTCACCTTCACCGGAGCGTCCTTGCGCAGCCGTTCGAAAAGCCGCCGGGCCTCGGGTTCCGCGAGTTGATCACGATTGGCGTCGTAGACGTACGACTCCCGCGGCACGGTAAGGAATTGCACACGCTCCGTGGGGATGTCCCTCAGTCCGCGCACGAGTTCGTACAGGCCCCGCAGACTCGCCAGGTCGGGATCGGTGGTGAGCGAGGAAGTCGCCGCGTCGAGCACGGGAAAGAGCTTCACCGGATTCAGCAGTACGTCATTGCTCTGCACCTTCTTGACGAGCGCCCCGAGAAACCGCTGCTGACGGTCCATCCGTTCGGTGTCGCTGCCGTTGCCGAGGGACTTGCGGGCGCGTACATAGCCGAGCGCCTCTTCGCCGTCGAGCGTCACCCGCCCCGCGGGAAGCCGCAGCTTGGCCGCCTTGTCGTTGATCGGCTCGTCGAGGCAGACGGTCACCCCGTCCACGGCGTCCACCATGTCCTTGAAGCCGTGGAAGTCGACGACCATGTGATGATCCACGCGAATGTTCGTGAGTTTCTCGACGGTCCGGATCGTGCAGGCCGAACCACCCTTCTGGAAGGCGTGGTTGAACATCGCGAACACGGGCTCGCTACGGGTCCCGTCCGGCTCCCGGCAGGCCGGCACGTCCACCATCAGATCGCGCGGCAGCGACACGGCGGTCGCGGTGCGCCGCCCGGCCGACAGATGCAACAGGATCGTGGTGTCCGACCGCTCGGTCCCGGAGTCCCGCCCGTAGCGCGCGTTCCCGTCCCCCGACCGCGAGTCCGACCCGATCAGCAGAATGTTCTGCGCGTCCTTCACCAGCGCGGTCGGCCGCTCCTTCTCGTACCGGGCGAGCTCGGCGGCGGCCGCGTCATCGGGTGTGATGTTCCCGTCGAGTGCGGCGTAGAGCCCCCACCCGGTCCCGACGGCACCGACGACGAGCAGCACGGCCCCGAGCCCGCCGTACCGGACCCACCTGCGCCGCCGCCGCCGTACGAGCCCTTTCCCCGTCGCGGACGAACCGGCGCCGGGACCGAGGGTGCGTGCGCTGTGGGTCACGAGTCGGCCCACCCCTCATGGCATAGGAATCTGTTCCTACGACCATGGCGCGAACCGGGTGCGGGGGCGGCCCGGTACTGATCCATCCGGGTGACTGTCCCCACCTGGGGGCGCGGGGCTGTGTCGATGGGCGGCTCCGCCGCGCGGGGGCGACCAGCCACAAAGCACCCGCACCCGGCGTCGAACGTCAGCTCATCGACGAGTGGCCGTGACCCGCTCATCCTCGATCCGCTTGGCGAGGGCCTCCTCGTCCAACCGCTCCAGATGCCGGCACAACACCACGGACCCCCCTGTGGCGAGCGGCCCGAACAGCCCGGCGCACGCCCCGTCCCACGTGTCGTACGGCAGCCCCGACAGCACTCGATCCGCTGTCCCCTCGGCCCGAGCCCGCTCCACGACCTCCGCCGCACTGAACTCCCGCCCGGCCACGATCAACGCGGGCTCCTCCGGATCCACCGGAGCGAAGGGGGCGAAACGGTCCCCCTGACTCGGTACCTCCACGGCGTAGTCCATGAACCCGTCCGGCGGCTGCGGGAACCGCCCGCCCAGCGGCCGTAGTGCCAACGCGACCCGCTCCCCGGAGCACGCCCGGGCCGCCTCCAGGGAATCCGGCCCGCTCACCACGACGTCCGCCGCCGAGGGGTCCCCGCCGAGGTCCGCGACGACTCCCACCGACGCACACGCCAGCAACCACACCGCCGTCTGCCAGTGCGCGGGCAGCAGCAGCACCACCCGGTCGCCCGGCGCGGCCGCGAGGTCGTCCTGGAGGAGGTTCGAGGTCTTGGCCACCCAATTGGCGAAGGTGGCCACGGACAATTCGACACGTTCACCCGTGGCGTCGTCGTAGAAGGTCACCAGGGGGCGTCCGGGGTCCGCGGCGAGCGCGGAACGCAGCAGGTCGGCAGGGGTGCGATCGGTGGCGTTCACCCGCAGAAGCGTACGCGGGCGCACGGCAGGACACCTCCGTGCGGGGCCACCGGTTCGGCGGAACGGCACCCGACGGGCCGTCAGTTCCCCGATGGACAGATTTATATGACTATGTCCAAGATCGGGAGCATGCGTGGACTTCTTGCTTCCTCGATCGGCGTCACCTGCGCGGCCGCCCTCGCCCTGCCCGTCACCTCACCCGCGCCCGCGCTCG
The DNA here is from genome assembly GCF_044903305.1 of Streptomyces sp. NPDC019531. Taxonomy (NCBI): domain Bacteria; kingdom Bacillati; phylum Actinomycetota; class Actinomycetes; order Kitasatosporales; family Streptomycetaceae; genus Streptomyces; species Streptomyces sp. NPDC019531. The sequence goes on from NZ_JBJDQL010000025.1 coordinate 110,626, forward strand.
CGCTCTCGGCGAGACCGGCGTCCCCGGCGACCGCGAGACCGGCGCCGGTCGCGGAGGCCCTCGGCGGCACCCAGTCGCTGCCGCTCGCGCCCCTCGCCCCCCGCGACCGCACCCTCGCCCCGACCGCCGAGCACGGCCTGCCCCGCCGGGACGTGGGTCACTTCTCCCTCGTGGGCGTGATCTGGGACGACCCGGACACCGTGCTGCACGGCAGCGTCCAGGTCCGCACCCGCGCGGCCGGCTCGCACACCTGGTCCGGTTGGCAGGACCTGGAGACCCACAACGACGACGCCGCCGACCCCGGCACCGCCGAGCGCACCTCCGGCCGCGTCCACGGCGCCACGGCACCGCTGTGGGTGGGGGACTCGGACGGAGTGGAGGCACGCGTCCGCGCCGAGGTCGACCGCAGGACCGAGGACACCGCGCGCGGCCCCCGTACGGCGACGACGATCTCCCCCCTCCCGAAGGGCCTGCGTCTGGAACTGGTGGACCCGGGGGAGAGCGCGCCGGCGCTCGGCGCACGGGAAGCGGCGGCAGCGGGCGCCCCCCGGCGCAGAGCCGCTCAGCCCTCCGCCCTCACCGTCGCACCGGCCGAGGCCCTCGCCGAGGCGGACGCGTCCGCCGCAAACAGGGGCCTGTCCGGTCTGTCCGGCCCCGCCGTCGCCGAGATCCCGGCGCTGAACCGGAAGCAGACCGAGGAGGAACTGTTCGCCCTGCGCGCGGGGGAGTTGACGGAGCAACGGCGGGTGAAGCCGTACATCGGACCGCGTCCACGCATCGTCACCCGGCGCGGCTGGGGCGCCGACGAGAAGCTGCGCGAGCGGAAGTTCGTCTACACCAAGAAGGTCAAGGCGGCGTTCGTGCACCACACGGCGTCCGGCAACGGGTACCGCTGTGCCCAGGTGCCCTCGCTCATTCGCGGTATCTACCGCTACCACGTCAAGAGCATGGGCTGGCGCGACATCGGCTACAACTTCCTCGTCGACAAGTGCGGAAACATCTACGAGGGCCGGGCGGGCGGTGTGGCGAAGCCGGTCCTGGGCGCCCACACCCTCGGTTTCAACACGAACAGCGTGGGGATCGCCGTCCTCGGCAGCTACGGCTCCAAGAAGCCGCCCGCCGCGGTGACGAAGGCGGTGGCGCGGCTCACCGCGTGGAAGCTCGGTCTCCATGGCGTCAATCCGAAGGGAACGACGTACCTGAAGTCGGGCGGTGGCAACCTCTATCCGAAGGGTAAGAAGGTTCGACTGAACGTGATCTCCGGCCATCGGGACGGCTTCGCCACGGAGTGCCCCGGACGGCAGCTCTACCGCAAGCTCGGCTCCACCCGCTCGACTGCGGCCCGTCTCCAGGGGCGCTGAGCATCGGGGGCTCGTACCACCCGTTTCACCGCCGTCGGGGGGCAGGCGCGAAATGCCGCACGGCCGTCGAAGGCACCGCACAACGGTCTGCATACACTGGCCGGTCGAAAGGCAGTTCGGGCCGGTCCCGGCAGGAAGCGGAGACGACAGGTGACAGAAGCGATCCTCCTGGTCGGCGGCAAGGGCACGAGGCTGCGGCCCCTCACGGTCCACACCCCGAAGCCCATGGTCCGTGCGGCCGGCGTCCCCTTCCTCACCCACCAGCTGGCCAGAGCGAGAGCGGCGGGCGTCGACCACATAGTCCTCGCGACGAGCTACCTCGCGGAGGTCTTCGAACCGCACTTCGGCGACGGCTCGTCCCTGGGGCTTCACCTGGAGTACGTCACCGAGGAGGAGCCCCTCGGCACGGGCGGAGCGATCCGCAACGTGGCCGCCCGACTGCACTCGGCCGCCGACGACCCGGTGCTGGTCTTCAACGGCGACATCCTGACGGGCCTGGACATCGGGGCGCTGGTGCGCACCCACGAGACGACGGGCGCCGACGTCTCCCTCCACCTCACGAAGGTGACGGACCCCCGGGCCTACGGCCTGGTCCCCACGGACGAGACGGGCCGGGTCCTCGCCTTCCTGGAGAAACCCCAGACCCCCGAGGAGATCGTCACCGACCAGATCAACGCGGGCGCGTACGTCTTCCGCCGCTCGCTCATCGACACGATCCCGCAGGGCCGCCCGGTCTCGGTCGAACGCGAGACCTTCCCCGAACTCCTTTCGGCCGGAGCCCATCTCCAGGGCATGGTGGACTCGACGTACTGGCTGGACCTCGGCACCCCGGCCGCCTTCGTCCGTGGCTCCGCCGACCTGGTCCTGGGCCGGGCCCCGTCACCCGCGGTTCCCGGCCGCTGCGGCGACCGCCTGATCCTCCCCACGGCCAGAGTCGCCCTCGACGCGAAGCTGACCGGGGGCACGGTGGTGGGAGAGGGCGCCTACGTCGCGGAAGGCGCACGAGTCTCCGGCTCCACGATCCTCCCGGGCGCCGTGATCGAACCGGGCGCGGTGATCACCGACTCCCTGATCGGCACCAGGGCCCGAGTAGGCGAACGCTCCGTCCTCACCGGCACGGTCATCGGCGACGGCGCGGTCATCGGCGCCGACAACGAGCTGCTGGACGGCACGAGGATCTGGTGCGACGCCCGGATCCCGGCGGGGGCGGTCCGCTTCTCGTCGGACCAGTGAATCTGTCGGTGTGCTGAGGAGCGCCGGTCCGCGAAATTCAGCCCCTCCGGCGTTTGAGGAGCGGGGGTCCAGGGGGCGGAGCCCCCTGGGAGGCGGGGTCTAAGGGGCAGCGGCCCCGGGAGGATGGGACGGGTAGGGGCGGCGGGGGCGAGAAAAACCCGACCCCCCTGGAGGACACCGTCACAACCGCCCGATGTCCCCCCGAGTCATCCGCGGAGCCCGCCTCGCCGGCGTACGCCCACTCAACAGAATCAACCGAGCCGCCCGATGCCGCTGCCCCGCATACGGCTCCAGCAACTTCAACATCACCGAATCGTCCGCATCCCGATCCCCCGCCAGCGCAAACCCCACGATCCCCGGCAGATGCAGATCCCCCACGGTCACCGCATCCGCCGCCCCATGACTCCGCTGCACCACCTCCGCGGAGGTCCAAGGCCCCACCCCCGGCACCACCTCCAACCGAGCCTGCGCAGCCGACGGCGACATCCCCACCGCCTCCTCCAGCCGCGCAGCCACCCGCACCGCCCGCAGAATCGTCGAGGCCCGTTTGTTGTCCACGCCGGCCCGGTGCCACTCCCACGACGGAATCAACGCCCACGCGCGAGGCGACGGCATCACCCACAACCGCCCACCCGCCGCGGGCCCGGGCGCAGGCTCCCCGAACTTCCGCACCAGCAACCGCCAGGCCCGATAAGCCTCGTCGGTCGTGACCTTCTGTTCCAGCACGGACGGAATCAACGACTCCAGCACCAACCCGGTCCGCGTCAGCCGCAACCCCGGCCGTCGATGCCAGGAATGCGCGACGATCCGATGCCGGGGCACGAACGCCGAAGGGTCGTCGGCGGCCCCGAGCATCTCCGGCAACCGCGAGAGCAGCCACTCACCCCCCGGCCCCCACGCCTCCCCGCGCACCTCACCGCCGTACACGGAAACCCGCAGGGTGCCGGGCCCGACCGGCGTACGACTGGCCCGCCACACGGACCCGTCCGGCATCGCCCTGAACGTGGGATCACCCGGCCCCCGCCTGAGCGCCCCGAGCACCAGCCCGAGCTCGACGGGCCAATCCGGCACCCAGACCCGCACCCGCCCGGCCTCCACCGGCGCCGCCCCCCGCCGCGCGGCAGGCACGACGACCTCCCCACCGCGCACCGTCGTACGCGTGGGCCGCGGAGCGAAACGTCCTGCCACGAATGAAGTCCTGGGGTACGAGAGAAACCGGGAGAGGGAGAAGCCCTATGACACTAGACGCATCTCAGCGCACCTCGATGAAACTCCCCGCATCCCGCTCCGGCCGGGGCCGCGGCTCCTCCGCCGGATGCCCCACCGCCACCGCGCCCATCGGGTCCCAGCCCTCCGGCAGCCCGAGCACCTCGCGCACCACGTCCCGGCAGAACATCGTGGACGACACCCACGCCGACCCCAGCCGTTCCCCGGCCAATGCCACGAGAAGGTTCTGCACCCCCGCACCGGCGGCGACGACGAACATCTCACGCTCGGCCCCGTCCCGCCGCACATCGCCGTACGTGTGCGACCCGTCCATCACCAGACAGGGCACCACGAGATACGGCGCGTTCCGCAGGACATCGCCGCGCCGGACCCGCTTGGCTATGGACTCCTCGGACTTCCCGTCCCGCCGCAGATCGGCGACCCAGGCGTCCCGCATGGCGTCCAGCAGCCCGGTCCGCGCACCCTCGGACTCCAGCAGCACGAACCGCCACGGTGTGGTGTGGTGCGGCGCCGGCGCGGTGACGGCCGCGGCGACGGCCCGCCGTACGGCGCCGGGGTCGACCGGTTCGTCCGTGAAGGCCCGTACGGTACGGCGCTGGGTGACCGCCTCCCGGACCGCCTCCGAGGTCCCGAGCCGGAACATGTCGTCGCGCGCGTCGCGCACCATGGCCCGCGCCCCCTCCCCGTGCTCCTCGGCCACCACATGCCCCAGCCCGCGCACAACGGCGACGGGCAGCCCGGCGGCCTTGCCCTTGACGAGATCCCCGGCCGCGGCCAGCTCGTCGGCCGTCGCCACGACGGTCGCGCTGAGCGGATTGCCGTACGCGTCCCTCCCGCCCCGCAGATCGTCCAGCACCCGCACCCCGGCGGCGCCGATCGCGACATCGGTGAGCCCGGCGCGCCAGGGCCGCCCGAAGGTGTCGGTGACGACGACCCCGACGGCGACTCCCAGCGCGTCCCGCAGCCCGTCCCGTATCGCCCGCGCGGACATGTCCGGGTCCTCGGGCAGCAACAGCACGGTCCCCGAAGGGGTGTTGGACGCGTCCACCCCGGCGGCGGCCATCACGAGCCCCTGCCGGTTCTCGACGATCCGGAGCGGCCCGCGCCGCGCCACGACCCGTACGGTCTCGGCGTCGATCGCGGCCTCCCGGTCGCCCGCCTCGACGACCCGCCCCTCCGCCTTGGACACGATCTTCGACGTGACGAGCAGCACGTCCCCGTCGACCAGCCCCGGCTCGGCGGCCGCGATCAGTTTGGCGAGGTCGTCTCCCTGAGTGACCTCGGGCATCCCGGAGACGGCCCACACACGGTAACCATCCGCCCCCGGAGTTTCCCCTGCTCCCCGTGCCCCGTCCGACACCACGCCGCTCAAGCTGCGCGCACCTCCTCCGCCAGCTCCAGTGCCTCCCGGGCCATCCGCGCGGTCGCGTCGAGGTCGGTCATCATCAGCGGTACGGCCCGGCAGCGGATGCCGTCCGACTCGATCCGCTCGACGGTGCCGGCGTCCACGGTGTCGACGAGCCAGCCGTCCAGCAGTCCCGAGCCGTAGTGTTCGGCGACTGCGGCGGCGGTGGACTCGACGCCGACCGCCGCGAGGACCTTGTCGGCCATACCGCGCACGGGCGCGTCACCGACGATGGGGGAGAGGCCCACCACCGGTACCCCGGCCTCGGCGATCGCCTCACGGATACCGGGCACGGCGAGGATCGTGCCGACGGACACCACAGGGTTGGACGGCGGGAACAGCACGACGTCCGCCTCGGCGATCGCCTCCAGGACGCCCGGCGCCGGCTTGGCCTGCTCCGCGCCCACCGGAACGACCGCGTGGGCCGGCACGGACGCCCGCAGCCGCACCCAGTACTCCTGGAAGTGAACGGCCTTGCGCTCACCGTCGATCTCGACCGCGACATGCGTCTCGACCCGGTCGTCGGTCATCGGGATCAGCCGCACCCCCGGCTTCCACCGGTCGCACAGCGCCTCGGTCACCGCGCTCAGCGGATACCCGGCACCGATCATCTGCGTCCGCACGATGTGCGTGGCGAAGTCCCGGTCCCCGAGCCCGAACCACTCGGGCCCGACCCCGTATGCCGCGAGCTCCTCCTTGAGGTGGAAGGTCTCCTCGGCACGCCCCCAGCCCTGCTCCTCGTTGATGCCGCCGCCGAGCGTGTACATCACCGTGTCGAGGTCCGGGCAGACCTTCAGCCCGAAGAGGTGGATGTCGTCCCCGGTGTTGCCGATGACCGTGATGTCCGCGTCCGGCGCGGCCTGCTTCAGACCGCGCAGAAAACGGGCACCACCGATGCCGCCTGCCAGAACCACGATTCGCATGGAAGCCAGTCTTGCAGGCGGGTACGACAACGCGTCATGCGGTCACGACGTCCACCTCGCCGTAGGACTCGAACGCGGTGCAAGCCGTGTGCATGGGCATCTCGGTCAGGCCGGGGTAGTAGACGTGCAGGCTCACCGCCGGTTCCAGCGCGTCGTTGACGACCTCGTGCACGTATCCCGGCGCGAACACCCGCTGTGCCCCCGCCCCCAGCGCGCGCGCACCCCGCTCGGTCCGCTCGGTCAGCTCGCCCTCCAGGACGGTGAGGACACCGGAGGAGCGGCCGTGGTCGTGCAGCCCGCTGCCCTGCCCGGGCACCCAGGACAGCAGCCACACCTCGTATCCGGGCCCGGTACGCAGCCGGTGGTACCAGCGGCTCGTCGCGTCGTACTGAACCAGGTGCGCCCACTGCGAGCGGTCGGCGGCGATGGAGCGGGCCAGGCCGACGAAGTCGGCGACGGTGGCCGGGTGCTCGCGCGGCGCCTGCAGGAGGTGCGGGACTTCGAGGAGGTCGCCGGCGATCTGGAGGTCGTTGTCGCTGTTCATGGAGTGCGGTGGGTCCTCGGCGGAAGAGTGGGGGATGGCTGGGTGTCGCGTACCGTCCGCCCGGATCACGGGAAGACAGGAATGCCCTGGTGCGGGCGGGGAACAAGCAGCCGAGTCACGGTGGACTCAGGGACAGCCGGAGCGCGTTGGGCTCAACAGCTGGAACAGCAACAACAGCTACAGCGAGCGCGGGCAGCACCGTGGGACCCGGCGGTGCGGGTCGAGGTGAGTGCCGAGTTCGCGAGCATGCCCACAAGGCAAGCGGTTCGCACCATCACTGTCAACTCGACACCGGCATGTGGGACGGGTTTCACCTCATCCGGTTCATCTCGTAGGTGAAAGGTTTGTTCAGGTGCCTACCGGGACACATGGCGCACAACTGGGCGCACGGGCCGTGACCTCCACGCGACTTCCACGCGCGCGTACGGAACGAGATCGAACTGATGGGCGTCCTTCCTCGTACAGGTCCGCACAGGCTTGCGGCGGGGTCGGCAATCCCCCGGGCCTCGCCTGCTGTCAAGATTTATGCCGATTTAAACACTTTCTGCAAGGCCTTGGTTCCGCAGAGTGAATAAGGGGCCCAATAGCAGATCTCGGCTTGACTCGCCCGGAGCAGCACACTTGTAATTTCACTCGTGTCGTTCAGCCGAAATCGGTAACGGCCGTCACACGGGGACGCGAAAGACAGACGAGGGGCGCACATGACCGAGACGGTGCAGCAACTGCTGGTCGACGACGCGGACGAGGAACTCGGCTGGCAGGAGCGCGCGCTGTGCGCCCAGACCGACCCCGAGTCCTTCTTCCCGGAGAAGGGCGGCTCCACCCGCGAGGCCAAGAAGGTCTGCCTCTCCTGCGAGGTCCGCTCCGAGTGCCTCGAATACGCCCTCGCCAACGACGAGCGCTTCGGCATCTGGGGCGGCCTGTCCGAACGCGAACGCCGCAGGCTGAAGAAGGCCGCCGTCTGACGCGAGGCACGCCTCGCAGCACTTTTCGTACGCAACCGAACGGCCCGTCGCACGTGGGTTATCCACAGGCGGCGGGCCGCCGTCTTGCCCAGCCGATAGTGTGGGCGCTCGTCCGAGACGCCTCGCCGCCCCCTCAGGGCACAGGCGTCCACCGCAGTCCACCGAACCGGGGCCCGTACCTCGATGTCCGTGCACAGCCACACGGCAGCCCAAGACCACGCTGCCACTCCCGAGTTCCCGCGTCATGTGGTGACCGCGGTGCTCGTCTCCCACGACGGCGCCCGCTGGTTGCCCGACGCGCTCGCCGGGCTGCTCGGCCAGGAGCGCCCCGTGCAGTTCGCCATGGCCGCCGACACCGGCAGCGCGGACGACTCCGCCCAGCTGGTCACCGACGCCCTCGGCGCCGACCGCGTCCTGCACCTCGCCCGGCGTACCGGCTTCGGGCAGGCCGTCGAGGAGGCGGCCCGTACCGCTCCGGTCCTCACCCCGGACGAGCTGCCGTACCTGAAGCGGCCCAGCGGCTGGGACCCGGTCACGCGCACCTGGCGCGACGACGCCTACGACATGCCGGAGCTGCCGCACGGCGAGCCGGTCCAGTGGCTGTGGCTGCTGCACGACGACTGCGCCCCCGAGCCCGACGCCCTGGCCCAGCTGCTGCGCGTCGTGGAGAACGAACTGGAGCTCGGCCGGGACGACGTCGCCGTCGTCGGCCCCAAGCTCCGCGGCTGGTACGACAAGCGGCAGCTCCTTGAGGTCGGCGTCTCCATCGCCCACTCCGGCCGCCGCTGGACCGGCCTTGACCGCCGCGAGCAGGACCAGGGCCAGCACGACCACGTCCGGTCCGTGCTCTCGGTCTCCACCGCCGGCATGCTGATCCGCCGCGACCTCTTCGAACAGCTCGGCGGCTTCGACCGACGCCTGCCCCTCATGCGCGACGACGTCGACCTGTGCTGGCGTGCCCAGGCCGCGGGCCACCGCGTCCTCATCGCCCCCGAAGCCGTCGTACGCCATGCCGAGGCGGCCTCCCGCGAGCGCCGTACCGTCGACTGCGCGGGCCGCACCACGGCCTCCCCGCACAAGGTCGACAAGGCCGGCGCCGTCTACACCCTGCTCGTCAACACACGTACGGCCGCGCTCCCCTGGGTCCTGGTGCGTCTGATCCTCGGCACCCTGCTGCGGACCTTCGCCTACCTCGTCGGCAAGGTTCCCGGACAGGCCCTCGACGAGATCCGCGGCCTCCTCGGCACCCTGCTGCGGCCCGAGCGGATCATCGCCGGGCGGAGCAAGCGGGGCAAGCCGGTCGTCGACAAGGACGAGCTCAAGCAGTTGTTCCCGCCGCCCGGCGCGACCGTGCGGGCCACCGTGGAACAGGTGGCCGGCAACTTCTTCGGCGGCTCGGACACCGAGGCCACCGCGGCCGGACGCCATGGCGGCGGCATCGAGTCCGGGCCCGGCGGCGACGACGCGGACTTCCTGGAGATCGAGCAGTTCGCCCGCCTCAAGCGCATCGCCCGCAATCCGGGCCCGATGCTCTTCCTGGGGCTGCTGCTGGTCGCCCTGGTCGCCTGCCGCAACCTCCTGGGCGGCGGCGCGCTCGCAGGCGGCGCCCTGCTGCCCGCCCCGGCCGACGCGAGCGAGCTGTGGTCGCGCTACGCGGACGCGTGGCACGCGGTGGGCGCCGGCGGCACCCCGTCGGCGCCGCCGTATCTGGCAATCGTCGCCGCGCTGTCCTCCGTCCTGCTCGGCTCGACCGGCCTCGCGCTGACGGTCCTGCTGGTCTGCTCGGTGCCGCTGGCCGGCCTCACCGCCTACTTCGCCTCCCGTCCGCTCGTCGAGTCCCGCCTTCTGCGCGCGTGGGCGGCCGTCGTCTACGCCTTCCTGCCCGCCGCCACCGGCGCCCTCGCCGGCGGCCGGGTCGGCACCGCCGTCCTCGCCGTCCTGCTGCCGCTCACCGCGCGCGCGGGTGCCGCGGCCGCCGGCCTGACCAGCACCACCGGCGCGCGCGGAAGCTGGCGCGCCACCTGGGCGTACGCCCTCCTGCTCACCATCGCCACCGCGTTCACACCGATCATCTGGCCGATCACCCTGATCCTCGGCATCGCACTGCTGGTCGTGCGCCGCACCGACCTCACCGCCTACGGCCTGCGCTTCCTGGCCCAGTTCGGCACGCCCCTGCTGGTCCTCGCGCCCTGGTCGCTGACGCTGCTCCCGTTCGGATTCTTCGACCAGGCGGGACTGGACTTCGGCTCCTCGTCGGCCTCCGCCCTCGACCTGCTCGGCGCGAGCCCCGGAGGCCCGGGCACGGTCGAGGGGCTGATGCTCATCGGTGTGGTGCTGGCCGCGCTCGCCGCCCTGCTGCGCACCGAGCGGCAGTTCGGCATCTGGACGGCCTGGGCGGTGGCCCTGGTGGGCCTCGTCTTCGCGGTCCTGTCCAACGACTCGACCTGGGCGGGCCCCGCCACCCTGGTCTACGGTCTCGCCCTGCTGGCCGCCGCCGTGCTCGGCGCCGACGGAGCACGCGCACGCGTGGCCGAGCAGAGCTTCGGCTGGCGCCAGCCCGTCGCCGCGCTGATCGCCTTCGCCTCCGCCGCCGGCCCACTGCTCGTCGCGGCGGGCTGGATGATCGGCGGCGCCGACGGACCGCTGGAGCGCCGCGACCCCGTCCAGGTGCCCGCGTTCGTCGCCGAGGAGAGCGGCACCCGCGACCAGGCACGCACCCTCGTCCTCGACAGTGACTCCACCGCGCACGTCGGCTACATGCTGGTGCGCGGCTCCGGCGCCCGCCTCGGCGACGCCGAACTCGCCGCGGCCGACGGTGAGAACGACAAGCTGGACAAGGTCGTCGCCAACCTCGTCGCCGGCTCCGGCGCCGACCAGGCCGACGAACTCGGCGGCTTCGCCGTGCGCTACGTCCTCGTCCACAAGGGCGCGCCCCGCGAGGTCACCCGCGTGCTGGACGCCACGCCCGGCCTGACCCGGCTCAGCCAGCAGGACGGCAGCGGGCTGTGGCGGGTCGACCAGGAGGTCGCGCGCGCGACCATCGTCGCGAAGTCCGGTTCGGGCGCCTCGCAGCCCGTGGCCGCGGGCCCCGTCGACATCCACACCACGATCCCGTCCGGCACCGACGGCCGGATCCTGCGTCTCGCGGACACCGCCGAGCAGGGCTGGACGGCCACCCTGGACGGCGAGCCGCTCACCCGCACCACCGTCGACGGCTGGGCCCAGGGTTTCGAGCTCCCCGCCTCCGGCGGCACGCTGGACGTCACCTTCGACGACCCCTTCACCCACACCCTCTGGCTGTGGATCCAGGGCTCCCTCGCCGTCGTCCTGGTGGTCATGGCCCTGCCCGGCCGCCGCCGCCACGTCGACGACGACCTCCCGGAGGAGCCGTCGATCCCCGCCCAGGCCGTGGCCGGCGAGGGCCGCCGCGCCCGCCGCCTGCGCGCCCAGGCCGAGGCCGAGGAGAGCGCCGGTACCGAGGACCTCCCCCCGCCTCCCGAGGAGGCCCCCGCCGCCGTCCCGCAGCAGCAGCCCTACGGCGACTGGGACGCCCCGAGCTACGCGAACGCCGAGTACGGCACCTACGCCGGCGATCAGTACCAGAACGCCGCAGCCCAGCAGTATCAGCCGGGCGACTACGACCAGCAGCCGTACCAGGCGGACCCGTACCAGGGCGGCCAGTACGACCCGTACGCCTACGGCGGACAGGCCCAGCAGACGCCGTACGACCCGACGTACGGCGACCAGTACGAACAGCAGCAGTACGAGCAGGGCTACGACCCCGCGTACGACCCGGCGCAGCAGTACCCGGGCGCCGACGGCAGTGAGCGCCCCGACGGGAGTCAGCAGTGAACCGCACCACCCTGTCCCTCATCGCCGGCACCGCCGCGCTCGCCGCCGTCACCGGGTTCGCCACGCTCAGCTCGCCCAAGGCCCCCGACAACACCGCGAGGACGGCCGCCGAACTGCCCGTGGAGCGCACCAGCCTGCTGTGCCCGGTACCCAGCACGTCGGACATCGCGGAGACGGCGTACACGTCCTTCACGCCCGTCACCAAGGGCGCCGGCGACAGCGGCAAGGCCGAACTCCAGGCGGCCGGCGAGGAGTCGGACGGCAAGAGCGCGAGCAAGAAGGCCGCCAAGCCGGTCCTCGAACCCGAGGAGCCCGGCAAGCCCGCCACCGGCGAGACGTCCGGCGGTGACGCGTCCGCCCTCGTCGGCACCGCGGAGGGGAAGTTCGCGCCCGGCTGGACCGTCCAGGAGACCACGGAGGTCGCCGCGGGCTCCGGGCGCGGGCTCCAGGGCGTCAACTGCACGGCCCCCGACACCGAGTTCTGGTTCCCGGGCGCGAGCACGGCCGCAGACCGCACCGACTACGTCCACCTGACCAACCCCGACGACTCCGCCGCCGTCGTCGACATCGAGCTCTACGGCAAGGACGGCGCCCTGGACTCCACGCTGGGGGAGGGCGTCACCGTCGCGCCGCACTCCAGCGACCCGATCCTGCTGTCCACGCTCACCGAGGAGAAGCAGGAGAACCTCACCGTCCATGTGAACGTCCGCAGCGGGCGTGTGGGCGCGGCCGTGCAGGCCCTGGACGACAAGCTCGGCGGCGACTGGCTGGCCGCGTCCACGGACCCGTCCGGCAGCCTGGTGCTGCCCGGCATCCCGAAGGACGCGACCGCCGTACGCCTGGTCGCCTTCACGCCCAGCGACTCCGACGCCGACCTGAAGGTGCAGCTCGCGTCCCCGTCCGGCCTGATCACGCCGGCCGGGAACGAGACGCTGCACGTGAAGGCGGGCATGACGACCTCGGCCGACCTCGGCGACGTCACGCGCGGGGAGGCCGGTTCGCTGGTCCTGACCCCCACCGACACCTCCGTGCCGGTGGTCGCCGCGCTGCGGGTCGTCCGCGGCAAGGGCGACGATCAGGAGACGGCGTTCATACCGGCCACGCGTCCGGTCGGCACGCGCGCGACGGTCGCCGACAACAGCGCCAAGGGCACCACGCTCTCCCTGACCGCCCCGGCCCGGGCGGCCACGGTCAAGGTCACGGCCTCGGCGGGCAGCGAGGGCGGCGAGGCGGTCTCGAAGACGTTCACGCTCAAGGCGGGCACCACTCAGAACGTGGCGGCCCCCACCCCGACCGGCCTCAAGGGCACCTACGCCCTGACGGTGGAGCACGTCTCGGGCGGCCCGGTCCACGGCGCACGCACCCTGGCGGCGACGGAGGACGGCGTGCCCGGCTTCACGATCCAGACGCTCCCGGACGACCGGGGGATGGTGTCGGTGCCGGAGGCGGACGAGGACTTGTCGGTACTCCAGAGGTAGCGGGTTCAGTCCTCGCCGTACCGCGGATCCACCGTCTCCGGAGTGAGCCCCAGCAGCTCGGCGACCTGCTCCACGACCACCTCGTGCACCAGCGCCGCCCGCTCGTCGCGCCCCTTGGTGCGGATCTCCACGGGCCGCCGGTAGACGACCACGCGCGCGGGCCGTCCCTCGCGCGCGGGAATCGTCCCGCCCAGCGGCACCGCCGCGTCCTTCCAGGCATGCCCGTCCAGCCGAGGCACCTCAAGGACCAGGAAATCGATGTCGGCGAGCTGCGGCCAGCGCCGCTCCAGACGCTCCACGGAGTCCTGCACCAGGTCTGCGAACGCCTCGGCACGACTCGCGGCGAGCGGCACCTGCGGCGGGGCGATCGGGCCGCGCATGCCTCGTCCGTGGCGATCACGGCGGCGGGGCCCGGGGCCGGTGGCGCGGGGCGGTACAGGGTTGTCCATCACTGGTGAAGCGTAATCCTCGCCGCACTTCCGCGCCCGGTCCCCACGCGGCACCCAGGTCACTGTCCGAAACGACGTACGGCCGCCTCGTACGGCATGTCGGCAGTTGACCATTCCAGCCAAGGTTGGGCTCGATTCCGTATGTCTCCGAGACCGTCGATATCAAGGCAATTGACATGATTTGTGCCAACTGGTGATCGGATTCAGGTGTGTTCGGCCTCTCGAAAGCGGGTGTTCGCGCTGGTCATCGGGGTGTGATCGGAGTGACGTGTGGGGCGTTTCACAACACGACACGGTGGGGTGACCTGGGGGAGAGTCGTCGCGGCCCGCTCAAGAGTGCGGTACCGTCCAACGTCGTGAGCCCTGTACGTCGCTGTTCGCGCACCGCTTGCGGCCGTCCCGCCGTCGCGACGCTGACGTACGTCTACGCCGACTCGACCGCGGTCCTCGGCCCGCTCGCCACCTACGCCGAACCCCACTGCTACGACCTGTGCGCCGAGCACTCCGAGCGCCTCACCGCGCCGCGCGGCTGGGAGGTCGTCCGGCTCCTCGACGGTTCGGCTCCGGCCCGGCCCAGCGGCGACGACCTGGAAGCGCTTGCCAATGCCGTGCGTGAAGCGGCCCGTCCGCAGGAGCGCGCTGCCGGGGCCGGCGGGGCCCGCAGGGCCGACCCGATGGAGGTCGCGCGCCGCGGCCATCTGCGGGTGCTGCGCTCGCCGGACAACTGAGCCGTTCCGTCCGCCAGTTGTGTATGTGTTCCGCTGAGTGACGCACGACCATTGACGGGTGCTTGGCGCGGACACGACCATTCCGTAGGCCGAAGTGAGAAATCGCTTTCCGCATGACGGAATCGGGGAGGCGCCCGTGTACGTCCAGGAACTCGAACCCGTCGCCGACTCTCTGGGGTTGTCCGCCCTCGTCGCGGCCCTGCCCTTGGTGATCGTCCTCGTCCTGCTGGGCGGCGTCCGCATGAAGGCGCACCTGGCAGGCCTCACAGGCCTCTTGGCGGCCGCTCTGGTCGCCTGGCTCGCCTACGGCATGCCGCTGGGCCAGACCGTCTCCAGCGCCGCCCAGGGAGCCGTCTTCGGTCTTTTCCCCATCCTGTGGATCGTCGTCAACGCCCTGTGGGTGTACCGGATGACGGTCCGCAGCCGGCACTTCGACATCCTGCGGCGCTCCTTCGGGCGGCTCTCCGACGACCCGCGCATCCAGGCCCTCGTCGTCGCCTTCTGCTTCGGCGCGCTCCTGGAGGCCCTCGCGGGCTTCGGCGCACCGGTCGCGATCTGCTCGGTCATGCTCGTCGCGCTCGGCTTCGACCCGGTGCGCGCGGCGGTCGTCGCACTCGTGGCCAACACCGCCCCGGTCGCCTTCGGTGCGATGGGCACACCGGTCGTGACGCTGGCTCAGGTCACCGGGCTGCCATTGGATGGCGTGGCGTCAGTGGTGGGCCGTCAGACGCCTTTGCTGGCCCTGGTGGTGCCCTTGGTGCTGGTCTTCCTGGTCGACGGCCGGCGGGGCCTGCGCGAGACCTGGATACCGGCGCTGGTCTGCGGAATCGCCTTCGCCGTAGCCCAGTTCGCGGCCTCCAACTACGTCTCCGCGCAACTGGCCGACATCGGCGCCGCGTTGGCCGGCGCGGGCGCCCTGGTCGCCGTACCGCACGCGCGCAGGCCCGCCGCCGAACCGGTCCGCACGGCCGTCCTCACCGGCGCCCGCAGCGAGGACCTCGACGAGACCGACCCGCGCGGTGAAGTCCTGCGCGCCTACTCGCCGTACGCGCTGATCGTCGTGATCTTCTCCGTCGCGCAGATCCCGGCGATCAAGGACTGGCTGGCGAAGGCGACCCAGACGTACGACTGGCCCTTCCTGAACGTCGTGAACCCGGACGGGGACCCGGTCGGCGGCAACGTCTTCACCTGGCCGGTCGTCTCCACCGGCGGCACCCTCGTGCTGCTCGCGGGCATCCTCACGGCGATCGTCCTCGGCGTGCACGCGCGTGTGGCCGTTCGCGAATGGGCCGCGACCGTCCACGAGTTGAGGTTCGCGATCCTGACCGTGACCTCCGTGCTGGCGCTCGCGTACGTCATGAACCTCTCCGGACAGGCGGCGACCATCGGTCACTTCGTCGCGGCGGCGGGCGCCGGGCTTGCCTTCCTGTCGCCGGTCCTCGGCTGGTTCGGAGTGGCCGTCTCCGGTTCGGACACCTCGGCCAACGCGCTGTTCGGAGCCCTGCAGGTGACCGCCGCGCGGGAGTCCGGGCTGTCCCCGGAGCTGCTGGCCGCCGCCAACAGCTCCGGCGGGGTCCTCGGCAAGATGATCTCCCCGCAGAACCTCACCATCGCCTGCGCGGCCGTCGGACTCGCGGGCCGAGAAGGGGACCTGCTGCGCAAGGTGCTGCCCTGGAGCCTCGGACTGCTCCTTGTGATGTGCCTGATCGTGGTGGGGCAGAGCTCGCCGGTGCTGGACTGGATGCTGCCCTGACGCCGTCTGACCTCAGGTAACGGCTCGGATCCCACTCAGGTCCCGCACAGCCAGGTGTCAGTGGCTGGGGGTAGTTTGTGCCGACCGACATAACTTTCAGGAAGGTTGGCCGTGGCCGCTGATCTGTCACAGCTCGTGAAGGCGTACGACGTGCGCGGAGTCGTCCCCGACCAGTGGGACGAGACGCTGGCCGAGCTCTTCGGTGCCGCCTTCGTCCAGGTGACCGGCGCGAGCGCGATCGTGACCGGCCACGACATGCGGCCCACGTCCCCTGGTCTGTCGCGGGCCTTCGCGCGCGGAGCGGCCGCCCGCGGTGTGGACGTCACCGAGATCGGCCTGTGCTCGACCGACCAGCTGTACTACGCCTCCGGCGCGCTGGACCTGCCGGGCGCGATGTTCACGGCCTCCCACAACCCCGCCCAGTACAACGGCATCAAGATGTGCCGCGCGGGCGCGGCCCCGGTCGGCCAGGACACCGGCCTCGCCGAGATCCGCGCACTGGTCGAGCAGTGGAGCGAGACGGGCGCCCCGGCAGGGACCACGGCCGTGGGCACGATCACCCAGCGGGACACGCTGGCGGACTACGCGGCCCACCTCCGCTCGCTGGTCGATCTGACCTCCATTCGCCCCCTGAAGGTCGTCGTGGACGCGGGCAACGGCATGGGCGGCCACACCGTGCCGACGGTCTTCGCGGGCCTGCCCCTGGACACCGTCCCGATGTACTTCGAGTTGGACGGCACGTTCCCGAACCACGAGGCCAACCCCCTCGACCCGGCCAACATCGTCGACCTCCAGAAGCGGGTCGGCGAGGAGGGCGCCGACCTCGGCATCGCCTTCGACGGCGACGCCGACCGCTGCTTCGTCGTCGACGAGCGCGGAGCCCCGGTCTCCCCCTCGGCCGTCACCGCACTCGTCGCCGCCCGGGAACTCGCCAGGTACGGCGGCAAGGGCATCGTCATCCACAACCTGATCACGTCCTGGTCGGTCCCGGAGGTCGTCAGGGAGAACGGCGGCACGCCGGTACGCACGCGCGTGGGCCACTCCTTCATCAAGGCCGAGATGGCGAAGTCCGGCGCGATCTTCGGCGGCGAGCACTCCGCGCACTACTACTTCAAGGACTTCTGGAACGCCGACACGGGCATGCTGGCCGCCCTCCACGTCCTGGCGGCACTGGGCGGCCAGGAAGGCCCGCTCTCGTCCCTGGTCGCCCAGTACGACCGCTACGTGGGCTCCGGCGAGATCAACTCCACGGTCGCCGACCAGACGGGCCGCGTGGCAGCGATCAAGGCGGCCTACGAGGGCCAGGAGGGCGTGGAGACCGACGAACTCGACGGCCTCACGATCAGTACCACCGACTGGTGGTTCAACGTCCGCCCCTCCAACACGGAACCCCTCCTGCGCCTGAACGCGGAGGCGAGGGACGAGGCGACGATGGCGAAGGTACGGGACGACGTACTGGCGATCATCAGGGCCTGATGTCAGACCGTCCGGCGCTTTTCAGGCCCCCCGGCGTTTGAGGAGCGGGGGTCCAGGGGGCGGAGCCCCCTGGAAGCGGGTAGAAGGGGCGGCGGCCCCTGGGGATGGGATGGGTATAGGGGCGGCGGGGGCGAAGTCCCCCACGGCACCCCGACCCCGACCTCGCCCCAACCCCCGCACCCCCCTCTCCCCGGCGGTACCCTGACCAGGCACATCCGCACAAGCAGCCGTACCGCCCCCGAAGGGAACCCCCATGCCGCTCGAAGCCGGCCTCCTGGAGATCCTCGCCTGCCCGGCCTGTCACGCCCCCCTCAAGGAGCAGGACACCGAGCTGATCTGCACAGGCCAGGACTGCGGCCTGGCATACCCCGTCCGCGACGGCATCCCCGTCCTCCTCGTCGACGAGGCCCGCCGCCCGGCGTAAGCGCCCCGCTGCCGCCGTCGGCGAAACAGCGCCCGCGCCGCCGCAAACGACCGGCGACACCGCGCCCTCCCTGCCACAAGCGAAGGGCGACAACGACACAGCGACCACCGGCGTCCCGGTCCGCGCGCGACCGACGACCCGGCGAAGCGACAACCCGGCGTCCCGGAGACCCGGCGATCGGAGGCTGCCGCCCCATGCTCGACGAATCGCTGCTAGACACCCCCGAGGCACTCTCGGAGGCCGACCGCCGAGGCCTGCTCCGCGGCGCCGCCGAGGCCGGCGCCCGCGTCCGCACAGCCGCCCGGCACGCCGCCGAGGCCGGGGTGCACGACCTCAAGCCCGACGGCCGCCCGCGCGCAGTCCTCATCGCGGGCCCCGGCGCCGCCGCCACCTGCGTCGCCGACCTCCTCGGCACACTCGCAGGCGCCGGCAGCCCCGTCACCCGCCTCGCCCCCACCGGCGTCGCCCCCGCCGCGGGCGCCCTGCGCTGGGAACTCCCCGGCTGGACCGGCTCGGTGGACCTGCTCCTGATCGCCACTCCCGACGGCACCGAACCGGGCCTGTCCCTCCTCGCCGACCAGGCCTACCGCCGCGGCTGCACGGTCGTCGCCGTGGCCCCCGCCCGCACCCCGCTCGCCGAAGCGGTCGAGGGCGCCCACGGTCTGTTCGTGTCGATGGCGACGGCCCCGTACGAACAGGACGCCCCCCTCACCGCCTCCGCCCCCGGCGTCCTGTGGGCCCTGCTCACCCCGCTCCTCGCGATCCTGGACCGCACCGGCCTGCTCGCCGCCCCGCCCGACGCGCTGGAGCAGGTCGCCGACCGTCTCGACCACATCGCCGAGCGCTGCGGCCCCGCCATCGCGACCTACAGCAACCCGGCCAAGACCCTCGCCGCCGAACTCGCCGACACCCTCCCGCTGATCTGGACCGAGGGCACCTCCGCGGGCCCCGCGGGCCGCCGTTTCGCCGCCGCCCTCGCCGAGCTCTCCGGGCGACCCGCCGTCGTCGCCGAACTGCCCGAGGCCCTCGCCGCGCACAACGCCCTGCTCGCCGGCCGCCTCGCCGCAGGGGCCGACCCCGACGACTTCTTCCGCGACCGCGTCGAGGAAGCTCCCGCGCTGCACGCACGCGTAGTGCTTCTTCGCGACCGCCCGCTCGGTGGCCTCACCGCCGCCCCGGCCGCCCGTGACCTGGCCCTCGGCCACGACACTCCCATCAGCGAGCTGGAACCGGAGCCCGGCGGCGAGTTGGAGACCCTCGCGGAGCTGATCGCCGTCACGGATTTCGCCGCCGTTTACCTGGCGCTCGCCTCAGGGGCCTGACGTGGCCCAGGACGCCGTGATCGCCGTACGTACAGAAAGAGCCTGATGGACCGCCTCGACAACACCATCCGCCCCTACGCCTGGGGTTCCACCACCGCCATCCCAGAACTGCTCGGCGCCCGGCCGACCGGCGAACCGCAGGCGGAGATGTGGATGGGCGCCCACCCCGGCGCCCCCTCGCGCACCGCGCGCGGCACGCTCGTCGAGGTGATCGACGCGGACCCAGCGCGAGAGCTCGGCGAGGAGGCCGTCGCCAAGTTCGGCCCCCGCCTGCCCTTCCTGCTCAAGATCCTCGCCGCGGGTGCCCCGCTCTCCCTCCAGGTGCACCCCAACCTCGCCCAGGCGAAGGAGGGTTACGAGGACGAGGAGCGCCGTGGCATCCCCGTGGACGCGGGACACCGCAACTACAAGGACGCCAACCACAAGCCCGAACTGATCTGCGCGCTCACCGAGTTCGACGGCCTGTGCGGCTTCCGCGAGCCCGAGCGTGCGGCCGAGCTGCTCGACGCGCTCGGCGTCGACTCCCTCAAGCCCTACGTCGACCTCCTGCACGCCCACCCGGAGGAGGCGGCCCTGCGCGAGGTCCTGACGGCGATCCTTACCGCCGACCCCGACGAGATGGCCCACACGGTCACCGAGGCCGCGGCCGCCTGCGCCCGCCTCGGCGGCGACCACGCCCCCTACGCCGACATCGCCCACCACTACCCGGGCGACCCAGGTGTCATCGCCGCGGTGCTGCTCAACTACGTCCGTCTGCAGCCCGGAGAGGCCCTGTTCCTCGGCGCCGGCATCCCGCACGCCTACCTGAACGGGCTCGGCGTCGAGATCATGGCCAACTCCGACAACGTCCTGCGCTGCGGTCTGACCCCCAAGCACGTGGACGTCCCCGAGCTCCTGCGCATCGTCAACTTCGAGGCCGCCGACCCCGGCGTGCTGCGCCCCGAGGCGTCCCCGGACGGCGAGGAGGTCTACGAGACCCCCATCGACGAGTTCCGGCTCTCGCGCTACGTCCTCCCCGAGGGCGCCATCACCCACGACCTCACCCGTGCGATCCCGCAGATCCTGCTGTGCACGTCAGGTTCCGTGCGGGCCGGGGAACACGAACTGCGCCCGGGGCAGTCGGTCTTCGTACCGGCCGGCGAAAAGGCCGAGGTGACCGGGACGGGCACAGTCTTCCGGGCCACTGTGATCGTATGACTGCATGACCGGGGCTGTGGATACCTGACGCGCCGTCGTGGGACGGGGCTGCAAGAATGGCCCACCGGCAAAGGACGGGCAAAGGCCTGGACGGCGTAGAGGCACTTGAGGCGAAGGGACAACGCGACCAGATGAGCGCGTCAGGCGGAACCAGGGCGATCGTGGCGGCACTCGGCGCCAACCTCGCGATCGCGGCATCGAAGTTCGTCGCGTTCGCCTTCAGCGGCTCGTCCTCGATGCTCGCCGAGGGCGTGCACTCGCTCGCCGACTCCGGCAACCAGTTCCTGCTGCTGCTCGGCGGCAAGAAGGCCCAGCGCGAGGCCACCCCCCAACACCCCTTCGGGTACGGCCGCGAGCGCTACATCTACGCCTTCCTGGTCTCCATCGTGCTCTTCTCGGTCGGCGGCATGTTCGCCATCTACGAGGGCTACGAGAAGATCAAGCACCCGCACGAGGTCGAGCACTGGTACTGGCCGGTCGGCGTCCTCGTCTTCGCGATCATCGCCGAGGGCTTCTCCTTCCGTACGGCCATCAAGGAGTCCAACCCGCTGCGCGGCGACCTCTCCTGGAAGGAGTTCGTCCGCCGCGCCAAGGCACCCGAGCTCCCGGTCGTCCTCCTGGAGGACTTCGGCGCGCTGGTCGGCCTGATCCTCGCCCTCGGCGGCGTGGGCCTGGCCCTGCTCACCGGCGACGGAGTCTGGGACGGCATCGGCACCCTCTGCATCGGCATCCTGCTCATCCTGATCGCCCTCGTCCTGGCCGCCGAGACCAAGTCCCTACTGCTCGGCGAGGCCGCCGGCGCCGAAGAGGTCAAGAAGATCGAGACGGCCATCGTCGACGGCGACACCGTCACTGGCATCATCCACATGCGCACGCTCCACCTCGGCCCCGAGGAACTTCTCGTCGCCGCCAAGATCGCCGTCCAGCACGACGACTCGGCCGCCGAGGTCGCCTCCGCCATCAACGCCGCCGAGGCCCGCATCCGTGAGGCCGTCCCGATCGCCCGCGTCATCTACCTCGAACCGGACATCTACAGCGAGACCGAGGCCGCCAAGGGCGCCGACCGCGAGGCAACCCCCGGGGGACCGGCCCAGCAGCCGACCCCCGGCCACTGACCGCCCGCTGCGCTGAGACCGGCCCCATCGGTTCGCAGCGCCCCCGGCAGCTACCGGACCTCGCCCTCTCGTCGGGTGCGGTGACGAGCCGCTCCCGGAAGCCGGGGTCCATCAGCAGCCTGGCCTTCGTGCCGTCCAACGAGCCCCACTCGATGCCCTCGGCGGACGGCGCGAACCCGACAACTGGCGCGGTCATGCCGTCCCGGGCGCCTCGCAAGGTCGATCAGATGTTCCGATCGCTTCACACTCCGCCTCACCTGCCCTGGCCGCCCCAGAAGCAAAAGTCCCTGGATGACCTGGGCTGTTGGCACCTGTTCCGCGATCGGCAGGCTTGTTGTCACCGCGACCAGGGCACCCTGTCAGGACGACTGACGGCGCCCCGGCCATATCCCGGACGGCAGCCCCTGGTCGGCCTGATGTATTCGGAGGCGGACTGGGGTCACCCGGCCGACCGGTGTAGCTTGGGACGGAGCCAGACGTCGCTGCTGATGGCGGTCGGGCGGTCCCATCGCGGACCGACCGAGGGAGAGAGGGCCTCCGACGGACTGCGCTGCGCGCACCGGGCATGCCTGTGTCCTCTTCGGGCACCCCTGTGTCCGCCGCCGCGCAGACCAGCCGTACCCACCTCGCCCCAACCCCGAGGAGCAGCTCGCATGACGACTGTCGAGAACCGGCAGGACTTCAAGGTCGCCGACCTCTCCCTGGCCGAGTTCGGCCGCAAGGAGATCACCCTCGCCGAGCACGAGATGCCCGGCCTGATGGCGATCCGCAAGGAGTTCGCCGCCGCCCAGCCGCTGGCCGGCGCCCGCATCATGGGCTCGCTGCACATGACCGTGCAGACCGCCGTCCTGATCGAGACCCTCGTCGCCCTGGGCGCTCAGGTCCGCTGGGTGTCCTGCAACATCTTCTCCACCCAGGACCACGCGGCCGCCGCCGTCGCCGTCGGTCCGAACGGCACGCCCGACAACCCCCAGGGCATCCCGGTCTTCGCCTGGAAGGGCGAGACCCTGGAGGAGTACTGGTGGTGCACGGAGCAGGCGCTGACCTGGCCGAACACCCCCACCGGCGGCCCGAACATGATCCTGGACGACGGCGGCGACGCCACCCTCCTCGTCCACAAGGGCGTCGAGTACGAGAAGGCCGGCAAGGTCCCCTCGCCCGACACCGCCGAGAACGACGAGCACCGCGTCATCCTCGAACTCCTCAACCGCACCATCTCCGACGGCTCGCAGAAGTGGACCCAGCTCGCCTCGGAGATCCGCGGCGTGACCGAGGAGACCACGACCGGCGTCCACCGTCTCTACGAGATGCACCGCGACGGCACCCTCCTGTTCCCGGCGATCAACGTGAACGACGCCGTCACCAAGTCGAAGTTCGACAACAAGTACGGCTGCCGCCACTCCCTGATCGACGGCATCAACCGCGCCACCGACGTCCTCATCGGCGGCAAGACCGCGGTCGTCTGCGGCTACGGCGACGTGGGCAAGGGCTGCGCGGAGTCCCTGCGCGGACAGGGGGCCCGCGTGATCATCACCGAGATCGACCCGATCTGCGCCCTGCAGGCAGCGATGGACGGTTACCAGGTCACGACGCTGGACGAGGTCGTCGACAAGGCCGACATCTTCGTCACCACGACGGGCAACAAGGACATCATCATGGCCGCGGACATGGCCAAGATGAAGCACCAGGCGATCGTCGGCAACATCGGCCACTTCGACAACGAGATCGACATGGCCGGCCTCGCGCAGATCCCGGGCATCGTCAAGGACGAGGTCAAGCCGCAGGTCCACACCTGGACGTTCCCCGACGGCAAGGTCCTCATCGTGCTGTCCGAGGGCCGCCTGCTGAACCTGGGCAACGCCACCGGCCACCCCTCGTTCGTGATGTCCAACTCCTTCGCGGACCAGACCCTGGCCCAGATCGAGCTGTTCACCAAGCCCGAGGAGTACCCGACCGACGTCTACGTGCTGCCCAAGCACCTCGACGAGAAGGTCGCGCGCCTCCACCTGAACTCCCTCGGCGTGAAGCTGACCCAGCTGCGCCCGGAGCAGGCGTCGTACATCGGCGTCGAGATCGACGGCCCGTACAAGCCGGACCACTACCGCTACTGAGCCGCACGGCACAGCAGTAGTTCCTCCGAGGCAGGCCCCCGCACCCCCGTGTCGGGGGCCTGCTTCTTTGGCCGTGTGGCCCTCCGCCCCGCCCTTCCGCCGTGTGCCCCTCAGGCCGGACAGCCCGTCAGAACCCAGGACCCCCATGCCCCGCGGCCGTTATTCGCTCCACGATCCGCACGATCACACCCCCCTCGCAGAAGAACACTTCCAGTGCGCCCCCGGCCCTTCCGGCTGGCGCTACGTCTCTCAAGTGACCACCCCGGCGGGCGATCACAGCGGCTCGGTCGACCTGACCCTCGACGAACTCGGCCGCCCCATCCGCCTCGAACTCCACGCCGCGAGCTGGCAGGTGCGCGGTGCCGCGCTCGACGGTGTCACCTGGGTCCGCACAGACCCCACCGGGGCCCACGCCACGGAAGGCAATGTCGCCGCCCACGCCTTCACCGGCACATCCCCCGCGTTCCTCGTCGCCACCACCCGTCTCCTGCGCCTCACCCCCTCCGCCTCAGCAACGCGCGTACGCCTCGTGGCCTTCACGGACCCTGTCCTCGCCCCGCGCACCGTGGACCAGTCCTGGACCTTGCTGAAAAGAGAAGCACACGCCACTGACAACGGCCCGCTGACCGTGGAGGAATACCAGGTCACAGCCCTGGACACGGGCGAGCAGCACTCCGTGCACATCGCCGGGGACGTGGTCCTCGCAGCCCCTGGGATCGAGCTGGAGGACCTCGAATCACCGCCGTCTGCGTTCCCCGAACCACCGCTCGACTGAGCCCGACTTCAGCGGATGTCCGCTCCGCCTCCTGGGGCCGGCGGAGACACGGACACCGAAAGGGTCACGCCGGCGGCACGAACCCCGACGCGGGCTTGCCGGCCGGTGGCACGGCGGGCCGGACCCCCTCGGAGGATTCTCCGGACGGAGTGTCATCAGCCGGAACGCCGGGAATCCCCGCGACTTCAGCCGCCTCTACGCCGTACGAGACAGGCAGCTGAGGAGAGGACGGAACCGCAGGCTGCGCCCCCGGGTAGGGGCGGCCGCTCGGCGCCCCGACGCCATGGCCGGGCCCCGACGTGGGCGACGATCCGGCCGCCGCCGTAGCACCGCCGAAGGACCGCCGTACCTCGCGGGCCTGCCGTTCCTGCACCACCGCCGCCAGATAGGCGCCCGGCGGCACTCCCTGTGGCGCAGGAGCCCCCGTACGAGCCGCGAGATCGGACGCCAGCCGCTCGGCCATGGCCCGGCCGACCTGCGGATCAAGTTGGTGCATCCGCGTCAGGTACTGCCGGATGGCAAGCCACAGACCATCGGGAACCGCCGACAGATCAAGCTCCGAGAACCGCCCGGCCAGCCAGGGCGGAGGCGGCGGGACGAAGCCGCTCGGCGCGACGGGTATCCGCTCCCGTACGACCAGCGTCCCCGCGAACACGTCACCGAGCCGACGCCCCCGTGCCGAAACGAGCGAGGCGATACAGGCGACGACCCCGAACGTCATCAGAATCTCGACCACTCCGATCGCACCCCGCACCAGCGCATGCCGGAACCGGATCGGCCCGCCGTCGTCGCGCACCACGCGAAGCCCCACGGCAAGCTTCCCCAACGACCGCCCATGGCTCAGCGTCTCGACCGCGATCGGACCGCCCACCAGCACGAGCAGGAACGCGGCGATCGACAGGGCGACCTGCGCCGCGTCGTCCAGAGACGCGGAGGCGGCCACCAGAGCAATGGTCACGGCGATGTACACGACCATGGCCACGATCAGATCGATCAGCACGGCCAACGCCCTGCTGGGCAGCCTCGCCGGGCGCAACTCCAGCGCCACCGCCTCGCCCGTCACCAGCTCACTCAACGTCCGCCGCCCTTCCCCTGAACTGCCTCGTGAACAGCCAGTCTGCCAAGCTGAGGGTGCATCGCGCCGCAGTACGACAAGCTGACATCCACGACGGACCGCCGACGATCAGCCGAGGAGCAGGCAAACCGATGGACCTCGACGTCTTCGTCACCGCCCACCGAGCCGAGTGGGACCGTCTCGACGCCCTGCTTCGGCGCCAGCGCCGTCTCAACGGCGCAGAGGCGGACGAACTCGTCGCCCTCTACCAGCGCACCGCCACCCACCTGTCCCTGATCCAGTCCAGCGCTCCCGACCCACAGCTCACCGGTCGGCTCAGCCAACTCGTGGCACGCGCGCGTAGTGCCGTCACAGGAACCCGCCGCGCCTCCTGGCGCGATGTCACACGCTTCCTCGCATACGGCTTCCCCGCCGCGGTCTATCGGTCGCGCCACTGGTGGGTGCCCACCGCGCTGCTGTCCACCCTTGTCGCAGCTCTCCTGGGCTGGTGGATCGGCACCCACCCCGAAGTGCAGTCCTCCATCGCGGCCCCCAGCGAACTGCGTGAGCTCACCCGCCCCGGCGGCCAGTACGAGACGTACTACTCAAGCCATCCCGCGGCCTCCTTCGCCGCCCAGGTCTGGACGAACAACGCCCAAGCCGCCGCCATGTGTCTGGTCCTGGGGGTCTTCCTGGGCCTCCCGGTCCTCTGGATCCTCTTCCAGAACATGCTCAACCTCGGCATCGGCGCCGGCCTGATGTCCTCGGTCGGCCGTCTCGACACCTTCCTCGGCCTCGTGCTCCCCCACGGCCTGCTCGAACTCACCGCCGTCTTCGTAGCCGCAGGTACCGGCCTGCGGCTCGGCTGGACCCTCATCGACCCCGGCCCTCGCTCCCGACGCATCGCACTCGCCGAGGAGGGCCGAGCCGCAGTGGGCATGGCGATAGGCCTGGCCCTGGTCCTGTTCGTCTCCGGCGCCATAGAAGGCTTCGTCACCCCGTCCGGCCTGCCCACCTGGGCCCGGATAGCCATCGGAATCGTCGCCGAGCTGGCCTTCCTCGCCTACGTCTTCGTCCTGGGCGGACGAGCGGCGCGTGCTGGCGACACGGGCGACGTCGAGGCAGCCGAACGCAGCGCCACGGTGCCTACCGCTGCCTGATGTGCGGGGGACAGTGCTGAGCTGCTACTGTCTCCTTCGCCCCGCAGGAGCCGTTGACACGGACCAGGCGGGGAGGTAGATTCGAACAGTTGCCTGGAGCTGGGGTCATCCCGCTCGGCAGCAGTGAGTGTCTGTCTGCTTCTAGAAAATCTTGATTTCGAAGAAGCCTCCTTCCCGATGAATCGGAAACAGATGGCCGGTCAGTCCGGTCCGGAACTTCTGATAAAGTCGGAGTCGCCGGAAAGGGAAACGCGGAAGCGGGAACCTGGAAAGCACCGAGGAAATCAGAACCGGAAACGGTCTGGTAGAGTCGGAAACGCAAGACCGAAGGGAAACTGCCCGGAGGAAAGCCCGAGAGGGTGAGTACGAAGGAAGCGTCCGTTCCTTGAGAACTCAACAG
>NZ_JBJDQL010000026.1:0-134487 GCF_044903305.1 Streptomyces sp. NPDC019531
GGCCGAGGCTTCTTCTTCCCCATGCTCTCCATGATGGACATCCTCCCGGGGCAGAACCCCTGATCTCGGATGTCCGTCAAAGCGGATCAAGCCCAGCTGTACTTCGCTGCTGTACGCAGAATCACCGCATGGGATCTACGCAGCCTCAGCTGAGCTGGCCGTTTGAAGGGGAGGTCTTCCCTCATGACTTGCTCGCGATCATCCAAAGGACCGTCTCAGCTGGGGAGTTCCCGGCCCTGACCGTGATCCACGATGACGAGGACGACTGGCTCGTGAGCGACGGCGTCCACGATCCCAACGGTGCTGGTGCCTCGTCGGTCCTCCACCTCCAGCACGTCGTGGACCTGGACCCAGCGCTTGCCCAGCTGGCCACCATGCCACCTGGATACGTCGCGTGGCGATCAACTGCGTCCGATGCCTGGGTCATTGAGGAATGGACCTATGCCGACGACTAGCACTGGGTCGCCAAAACTGCGTCCTAGCGCTTAGAAGGCGCCTGGCGCAAGCCGCCCTACTTGTGTTCTGACCTGCTTTAACCCGCCTCGAACGGAGGGGACCTGTGGAACTTCGCCACGCATTCGACAGACCAGGGGGCGGCAAGTTGGCTTGACTGTGTGTCATGAAGCTGGCACGGCGTCTGCGCGTGGCGAGTGTGAGTGGGCTGCATCGTGCCCTCAGCCTGCGGCGTGGAGCGTGATGGTCACCGACGCCGCGGCGAGCTGGAGATGGCCGTAAAGCGGGTAGTGCGGCATGTGGAGCAGGCCCCGGCCGAGTGATGGGCGGCCAGTTCGGGTACATATCCCCTATGGCCGAGCAGTCGCCGCACAGGGAAGATCTCTGCACTTGCAGCATCGAGATTCACGAAGTTGCACTGGTCCACCGGACTCGTTTCTGTCGTCCCTGCCAGCGTAAGGCCGAGGAGGCGGCAGGCATCAGGCCCCGCTTCAAGAGGACGAGGGCCGTCCGTAAGCCCGCTGCGGGCTCCTCGGAGAACGAGCCTGGTGTTGAGGTGCGGCCGCCTGCAGCGCCAGCTCCCCAGCCCCAGCCGAGACGGCCAACGCTGTAGGTCTGGCGTCCCACTGGCCGCGACAGCTCGCGGGACGCGGCGAGGGATAGATCATGGTGCGCGCCGTACCGTCCCGGCACTGACAGCTCAATGGCTCCCGGGGGCTTTCAGACTGCCCAGCCAGTGGAAAAACTCGGCAAGCGGGTTGCCATGCGCCAGCCCCGTGATCACTGGACTTGTAGGTCTGGCGTAGGTCTTGAAAACCGTCGTGGCAGCGATGTCACCGTGGGTTCAAATCCCACACCCACCGCGTGAGCGGTGTGAGGAAGGGGCGTCCTCCGACGGAGGACGCCCCTTCCGTGCGCCGGGGGTGTCGACGCTGTGTGGCTTCGGTGTCGGGACTGGGTAGGGAGCAAGGGCGTCCTGACCGGTTCTCACGAGGGTGGCGGCGAGCGTGGAACGTACGACTCGGATCGGAGTCACCGGCCACCGGGACATCCCCGAGCCGGTGTTGGAGTGCGTGAGCACGGGGATCCTCGACGAGTTCAGAAGCCAGGCCGCAGGAGGTCCCGTAGAGGCGTTCAGTGCCCTGGCCGCCGGAGCCGACCAGCTCTTCGCCGAACTCGCCCTGCGCAGCGGGATTCCGGTCACGGCGGTCATCCCGGGCATGGACTACGAACGTCATCTGGGTGGACCGGAGGCCCGCACCGCGTTCCACCGTCTGCTGCGCGGCTGCGCTGACCGGGTCGACCTGCCCGTCGAACGGACCCGGGAGGAGGCGTACGCGGCGGCCGGCCGGTGGATCGTGGACCACACGGACCGGCTGGTGGCCGTGTGGGACGGCGAGCCGGCGCGGGGGCTCGGGGGCACCGGGGACATCGTGGCGTACGCGAGCCGTGTGGGCGTACCGGTGAAGGTGCTGTGGCGCCCGGGTGCGCGGCGGCCCTGACCGGGGGCACAGCACATCGAATGGTGACGCGGAGCGGTCGGGCCGCCGACCCGGGCCTCCTGCCGGACCCACGACCACCGCGCCGCGCACCACCCCCCTCCGGTCACTCAGCAGCCGTACTCCGGACCACGGTCAGATGCGCGTCCTGCGGTCGTAGCGCTGAGCCGCTGATGCTTGGCCGCGCCATGGGCCGTACCTCCGAGCGGCCGTCGCTCGTCTGCCCTGCGGCCGTACTCTGGACCGCCGTCGCTCGCTCGTCCACGGTCGTAGTCGTGAGTGACGTTGCTTGGTCGCGTCACGGCCGTACCTCTGAGCCGCCTCGCTCGTCTGCCCCACCGCCCCTGGACCGCCGTCCCTCGCCCGCCCCACCGCCGCAACCCCCGGTCGCCGTCGCCTCGCCCGTGCCGCGGATGCGCAGGTTCCGCCTTTCCCGGCCAGTTCGCGGTCGCTGCCTCGATCCTCTCCGCCTCACCCTCCGAACCGCGCGAGCCAGTCGGTGTGCTGGGGCAGCATCAGGTGTTCCGTTTCGGCCACGGCCTGGGGCCAGCGTTCCTCGGTCACGCTCTGGGACAGGACGGCGCGCTGGGTCTCCAGGCCTTCCCGCACCAGTGCGTGGGCGTACGACAGCGGATGGTGGCGGCGGGTCTCCACCCAGGCGACGCCGGTCGCGGCGGAGGCGGCGAGCAGGCCGCTGAGGTCCCAGCCGGAGGCGATACCGGCGCTCCTGACCACGGCGGCGGTCAGAGCCAGCAGGGTCAGCAGCGCGGTCAGCGACGACCAGACGGCGGCGGACCGGCGTGCCTGGACGGCCCGGCCGCCGTACCAGCTGAGTTGGTCGAGGACACGGTCCCGCAGGTAGATGTCCTTCCGGACGGCAAACGGCTTCTCGCGCACCGCCCGCATGGCGCGGGTGATCTGGGGGTGACGTGGATCGTCCGGCTCGTGTCGGCTGGCCGGGTCCCACAGGGTGTTCCGGGCCGGGACCGCGTCCACGCCCGGGGTGGTGCCGGGCTCGCGGGAGGGCTCCTTCCACCCTATGCGCCGTAGCCCCCGCAGGTGTT
The DNA here is from genome assembly GCF_044903305.1 of Streptomyces sp. NPDC019531. NCBI lineage: Bacteria > Bacillati > Actinomycetota > Actinomycetes > Kitasatosporales > Streptomycetaceae > Streptomyces > Streptomyces sp. NPDC019531. The sequence goes on from NZ_JBJDQL010000026.1 coordinate 3,017, forward strand.
CCTCCAGTTGCTGGTTGAACAGCCCGTCGGGATCGCGCACGGTGGAGTGGAACGGGCCACCGTGCACCATGTACTGCCAGGCCAGTGACTTGACGGTCTCCGCGGCGTCGCGGTGCGCCTGCCAGTGGGCGCGTGCCCGGCGGCGCTGGATGACGACGCCGGTGACCACGGTGAGCCCGTACAGCAGGGCCGACAGGGCCGTGAGGACATGGCTGTCGAAGTGGTCGGCCAGAGTGGCGCAGACGGTCGCCACGAGCAGGAGCGACAGCTGGGCCATGGTGGCCCGGAACGCCTCGCTCTGACGGTTCAGTGCCCACTGGTCGTTGGAACGGAACAACGGCGGCAGATCGTCGTTGCCTATCGTCGCGCGCGGCCCTGGGATGTTTTGCCCAGGTCTGGTTGCCGCCATGGGTCACCTCGCCATGAAGAGGGGGAAACTCATGGTGACTTGGAGTCGTGCGGGTGCCAACACCGCGTTGCCGAGGGGGGCTTGTGAATCCAGCGTCCGAGTCGTGGGTCGTGGCCGACTCTGATGTCTCACCCAGAGAAACGAGAGCTTCAGCCTCGACAGTGACCGTATGGCGAACGACTCTCAGCGGCGCTCCACGGCCCCCCCGGGTCGTCGGTGGGCACAGCGGACGCTCCCCGAACGCCCATGAGGCTCCGTGGCGTACCGCAGTCGGCGTGCTCCCAGGGCCGTTTCCAGAACCAGGCACGCAAGCCGGAAGGTACTCCTCATGACGTTCGACCCGGATGGCGCCGACACTCGAGAGTCCGGCACGGTCGTCACGTTCTACTCGTTCACGGGCGGAACCGGTCGCACCATGGCCCTGGCGAACGTGGCCTGGATCCTCGCCAGCAACGGGAAACGCGTACTGGCCATGGACTGGGATCTGGAGGCACCGGGACTGCACCGCTATTTCGCCCCCTTCCTCGGTGACCCAGAACTCCGCTCCACCCCCGGTGTCATCGATCTGGTCCGCGGGTTCGACCTGGCCGGGCCGAGGCCGGCCGGGGGCGACTACAGCCGGCAGGCCAGGGTGGAGCGGTTCGCCTCCACCCTGGCATGGAGTTTCGACAGCGGCGGTCGCATCGACTTCGTCTCCCCGGGACGGAAGACTCCCGGGTACTCCGAAACGATCAACACGTACAACTGGCGAGGGTTCTACGAACAACGTGACGGTGCGGCCTTCCTGCGTGCCCTGCGCGAGGACATGCGGAGCAACTACGACTACGCCCTGATCGACAGCCGTACGGGCTGGAGCGACACCTCGGGCATCACCACGGTGTTGATGCCGGACGTGCTGGTCAACTGCTTCACTCTGAACATCCAGTCGGTGGACGGCAGCGCCAGCGTGGCCGGGGACGTACGGCGGGCTGCCCCCCACGTCAGGATCCTCCCCGTGCCCATGCGGATCGAGGACGCCGAGCAGGAGAAGCTGGCCGCAGGCCGCGGACATGTGCGTCGGCGCTTCCAGGAGTTCCTGAACACACCGTGTGCGGCCGATCCCGACAGCTATTGGGGCTCGGTGGAGATCCCCTACAAGCCGTTCTACGCCTACGAAGAGGTCCTGGCCACCGTCGCGGACATGCCCCGTCGGCCCGCCTCCCTGCTGGGCGCCTACGAACGCCTCACCACGGTGATCACGGACGGGCAGGTCACGGCCCTGCGGCCGGTCGAGGAGCCGGTGCGCAGGCAACTGCTCGCCCGCTTCCAGCGGGTGCCGGTGCCCGACGGCCGTCTCGTGCCCCGCGTGCGCATCGACTACGCGCTGTGTGACGGCGCCTGGGCGGAATGGATCGCGGACCAGTTGCAGGCCGCGGGGGTCGCCGTGGCACTGCGCGGAAGCAGCCCGTCCATGCCCGCGCTCACGAACCCCGCGGACGGAGCGGACGTGGTGATCGCCCTCCTTTGCCCCGACTTCGCCCTGTCACCGGTAGCTGGCGAGGTGAGGGCCCTGGCGGCCGCTCCCGACGGGACCAGGATCATCGGACTGCGCACCCGGGAGCACCAACCGGAACCGGCGCTGCGGGGCCTGCCGGGATTCACCTTGTCCGACGCGACAGCCGATCATGTCCTGCACAGGATTTTCGGCCTGCTGGATCTAGAAGCACCCGCCTTCCCGGTCGATGCACCCGCCTCCCCGGTCGATGCGGCCGCCTTCACGGTCGATGCACCCGCCTCCCCGGTCGAAGCACCCGCCTCCACGGTCGTTGAAGACCGCGCCTATCCGGGCCTGGTTCCGGCGATCTTCAACGTGCCGCACCGCAACCACGCCTTCACCGGCCGCGACGTGGAGCTGGACCGGCTGCGATCCGACCTTTGTGCGGACTCGCTGCGGACCGAGACCCCGGTGGGCACCGTGCTCCTCTACGGACTGGGCGGTATCGGGAAAACCCAGATCGCGCAGGAGTATGTCCATCGTCACCGTTCCCGGTACGACCTGGTCCACTGGATCCCTGCGGAACAGCCCGACCGGATCCCTCAGCTGCTCGCGGAGCTCGGCCTCCAGCTGGGAGTTCCGGGCGACACGGTGGAGGAACGCGTGCAGGCGACCATGACGGCGCTCGAAAACGACGATCACGGTCGCTGGTTGTTGGTCTTCGACAACCTCACCGAGAACCGGGAGGAGGGAGACACGTTGGTGGAGCGGTACTTGCCGGTCGAGGGGCCAGGACACGTCATCCTCACCGCCCGGCGTTCTCCGCACGAGGAGAACAAGACCGTCATGGAGATCGACTCCTTCAACAGGTCCGAAAGCATCGCCCTGCTCCGCCGTAGGGTGGACGGACTCTCGGTGGAGGACGCGGACCGGATCGCCGACACGCTCGGGGACTTCCCATTGGCCATGGAGCTCGCGGCGTCCTGGCTGCGGCAGACGGCCATGCCTCTGGACACCTACCTCGATCACGTCAACAACAGGGCCGGCTCGATTCTGAGCCGGGCGGACACCATCGGCCCCGGCCGGCAGGAGTCCCTGCTCACGGTCTGGCGGCTGACCGTCGACCGGCTCGGCAGCGAGCGGCCCGCGGCGGTCCGGCTCCTCGAACTCTGTGCCTTCCTGTCGCCCGAGCCGATCGCGCACTCTCTTCTCTACAGCGACGCCATGCGTAGCCGGCTGGCCGAGGAGACCGGGGACGAATCGGTGCTCGACCCCATGGTCATGGGGTATGCGATCCGTGACCTCGGGCGGTATGCGCTGGCCACGGTGGACCAGCAGAGCGGGTCCATCCAGGTGCACCGACTGGTTCAGGCCGCGGTGCGGGAATGGCTCGCGGAGGACGCCGAACACCTGGAACGGACGCGGAATCAGGCGCAGCTCGTGCTGGCGGGAGCGTTGCCGTCCGCCTCCTTTTCGGAGGACAGCGCATCGGCCAGGCAGCGGTTCGCGGAGCTGCTGCCGCATCTGGAACCCTGCGAAGCACTGTTCAACACCGACGCCCGGGTCTGCGAGTGGGTTGTTCGTCAGGTCCGCAACCAGTGGCGGATCGGAGATCACCGGGGCGCTGTCGTCCTGGGGCAGAAGGCACTCGAGGCCTGGACGGACTCCCTCGGTACCGACCATCATCTCCGGCTGCGGCTGGCCGCCCAGGTGGCCAACCCCTTGCGATCGCTGGGGCGTTATCAGGAAGCCCACGCCCTGGACGCCGACACACTGCGGCGTCAGCGCGAGCAACTCGGTGAGGACGACGGCTACACCCTGGTGACCGCCCGCAACCACGGCGGTGACCTGCGTGGCCTTGGCCGATATCAGGAGGCGTACGACGAGGACCGCAGGACGTACGAGCTCTACCGGAACAGCCCGCACTTCGGTCCCGACCACGAGGACACTCTGCGGGCGGCGCACAACCTCGGTGTTTCGCTCGTTCTGGTCGGCAAGCCCTCCGAAGCCCTGGAGCGGGCCACCGAGACCTATCAGCGGTCGCGGCAGGTACTGGGACTGCAGTCCTGGCTTACCTGGGCCTTCGCGGGAAGCGTGGCGTTGGGCCGTCGTGAGACGGGCGACTACCAGGGCTCCCTCGACGTGCTCTTCGAGATCCGCAAACGGTTCGTCTCTCTTCTGAGGGACGACAAGTCCGACGACGTGCTGCGCACGGACGCGTCTCTCGCGGTGACCCAGCGCCGTCTCGGCAACTACGTCGAGGCGGAGATGCTGACGCGTTCCGCCTTGAACGTCTACCGGCAGCGCTATGGCGAGGGGCATCCCGACACCATGTCCTGCACGGCCAACCTGGCCTGCGATCTGCTCGCTCTCTCGATGGTGGATCCGGTCAGGGGATCGGAGGCCGTGGAACTCGGGCGGCAGAACTTCGAGCGCTACCGCGACCACCTCGGCCGCGAGCACCCGTTCTCCCTGAGGGTTGGGACCAACCTGGTGGCCATCCTCAGGAGCCGGGGAGAGACCGACCAGGCGATGCAACTCGCCGACGAGACGCTGCCGCTCCTCGTCGAGCGACTCGGCATGACGCACCCCGCCACCGTGGCCTGCCGCGCCAACCGGGCCGGTGTGCTGTCAGCGCTGCATCGGTACGAGGAAGCGCTGGCCGAGGACGAGGAGACGCGCGAGGCGTATCGCACCCTTTACCGCGACCGGCACCCGCGGGTGCTCTGCGCGGAGTACAACGTCGCTCTGGACCGAAGTCTGATGGGTGACGACGATGCTCTGCAGAACCTCCTTGGGGCGACGCTCGCCGCCGAGCGGGAGTTCGGGCCGGAGCATCCCACGGTCCGGGCGATGGGCGACCGCAAGCGCATCGACTTCGATCTGGAGATGCCGCCGACCTGAGCCTGCCGCCCGATCCGACCATCCCGCACCGATTCACCGACATCTGATCCAACGACCGTACAGAGCCACCAACTTCCCCCAGGGAGCGCTGTGTTGACCACGAGTGCCGTCCGATCCGCCGACCCGCCCGGAACCCTGGGCACCGACGAACTCGCCTCCCACCTGCGGGCGTTGGGAATCCGCCCCGGCGACACCGTGCTGGTGCACGCGTCCCTCAGCACCGTCGGGCGGGTGGGCGGCGGTGTGCGGGTGGTCGTCGACTCGCTGCTGGAGGCGCTCGGCGAGGCGGGCACGCTCGTCGTCTACACCCAGACCCCCGACAACTCCGACCCGTCCCGCTGGCCCGTCACACGGGGGCGTTCCGTGCCGGTGTCGGAGTGGCCCGGGCTGCGGGCGACCCTGCCCGCGTTCGATCCCGCGCTGACCCCGAGCTACGGGGTCGGTGTGCTGCCGGAGGAGGTCCGTACCCGGCCCGGCGCGCTGCGCAGCGGCCACCCGCAGAGTTCGTTCGCCGCCCTGGGCCCGGCCGCCGCGCGGATCACCGCCGGACACGCCCTGAACTGCCATCTGGGCGAGGACTCCCCCCTCGCCCGGCTGGAGGAACTGGACGCCCGTGTCCTGCTGCTGGGCGTCGGCTACTCCGTCTGTACGGCCTTCCACCTGGCCGAGTACCGGGTGCCGGGCCAGGGCAGCCGCGAGTACGGGTGTGCGGTCGCCGACGAATCCGGACGGCGCTGGCACCGTTACCGTGACGTGGACTTCGACGCCTCGGACTTCCCGGCGCTGGGCGACGCCTACGAGGCGCTGCCCGAACGCCCGGTGTCCCGGGGGCGGGTCGGCGCCGCCGACTGCCGCCTGTTCGACCTGGCTCCGGCGGTGGCGCACGCCTCGAAGTGGCTGACCGAACACCGGCCGAGGTGGAGCTCGGCCGACTGACGGTCCTCCCTCAATAGGCGGGAGGTGGTGCAGGCGGTGCGCCGGCCGTCACCTTCCGCCTCCTGGGCGGCACGAAGGGCATCGGAGCTCGCGCGACACCCCCCGTCGCCGTAAAACGCCCCGTCCTCGTCGCCGTCCGAACGCCCAAGGCGACACAGGCCCCCGGTGACACCAGTCCCCGGCCCCCGATAGCACCGGCCCCCTTGGCCCCCACCCCCGACGCCCCCCACCCGTCACCCCCGACGCCCCCCACCCGTCACCCCCGACGCCCCGTCATCCGAGCCGCCGAAGCAATCGTCGCCCGAGCCTCCCGTTCCGTCAGCCCCGTATTGAGCGCCGCGTCCACCAGCGGCGCGACCAACGCCGGTCCGATCCCGTTCTCGTACGCCCGGCAGGCCGCCCAGAACAGCCGGGTGTTGCGCTGGCCCTCGTGGGCGGCGAGGACGAACTGGACCAGGCCCTGGCCGTGGTCGCCGGCCGAGGGATGGGTCGCGGGGTGGGTGGGGCGCGGCGGTGGGAGCAGCAGGCGGAGCAGGGCCGGTGGACAGGCCGCCGGGGCCAGGTGGGCCGTACCCGGTGCCGTGCCGTAGGTGCCGTGGTCGGTGCGGGAGCCGGGGCCGACGAGGTAGCCGCCGGCGCCCCGGATGTCGATGCCGGGGGCCAGGCGGCCGGCCGAGTTGGGGACGGCGGCGTCGGGCGGGCCGGTGAGCCAGAGGTGGCGGCCGCCGCTCGGGGTCAGGACGACGACCGTGTCCGGGATCGTGAAGAGGTGGCGCAGGGCCAGTTCGCGCAGGGCCGCCGAGGAGTCCGTGTCCGACTTGGTGTCCAGGTCGACGCCGATGAGGTGGTGGGGCGGGAGGCCGCACGCGATGCCGTAGCCGGTCGCCCAGGGTGCGGCGGCGAAGAGTTCCCGGATGCGGACGGGGTCCGTCGAGGCGTCGTAGACGCCGTGTCCGAACGCGCCGCACTCGCCGTGGCAGGGCGCGGCCAGAGGGTCGTCGCGGTGGGGGGAGCGCAGGGCCGGGAGCTTGGTCCGGGACAGGGGGATGACGGCCAGTCCGCGTTCGGCGGCTGACAGGGCGTGTGCGAGGGCCAGCGTCGTGGCCTGCCGGTCGGTGGTGGCCATGCCTCCATGTTCGTACGCATGTTCGAAAAAAGGAAGGGGTGGCAGGCGCGACTCGCCCGGCCCGGGCGATTGGCCGGAAAACTGCCGGAACGCTTCTCCCCGTGTCCCGCTTGACGATCAAACATCCTTATCGCCCCGACATGCCGACTGAAGTCGCGAAAGGGGTTTATCGACTTGTTCTCACGCTTCAGGGGGAATGACCGCTTCCGCCCTGGTTCGCCGGGGATTCGGTGGGCAACTCTGGTCTCGCGACGTCGTGCACCACACCAAGGCGGTCGGCCAACTGTCCTGGAAACAGCCTTACTTGACGTACTACCGGCAATCTGCCGGGTTCTGGAGGAAACACCATGGCAAGCATCCGTACCGCCCGCGTCATCGCCGCCGTCTCCGCCCTCCCGCTCGCCGCCGCGCTCTTCACCGGCGTCGCGGCGGCGGACAACGGCGGTTTCGCGGACGACGGATCGAACGCGGGTGTCGCGAGCATCGTGGGCAGCGGTGTCGGACACGACAACAACGGCAATTCGTCCACAGCGCAACAGAACGCCGTCGGCTCCGGCACCTCGAACCAGAGCAACACCGCACAGGTCCACGGTTCCGCGTTCACGGCCATCAATCAGGGGAACCACAACACGTCGGTCAACTTCACTCCGCTGTGGTGGTGATGGTGGTGACAGGCGGGGGCTGACCGGCCCGACGGGGTGTGCTTCATGGGGGTGTGACACGTCCGCGCGGCGGTGCTTCGGCGCCGCCGCGCAGGCGTTCGCGGACGCCTGCGAACGACCTTGACATCGCCCCGGATCTGACGGACAGTCAGAAACCTCCCGACCCGGAAGGGCACTGTCGTGGACGACGACCTGGTGACCCGCCTCAAGGCGTACGAAGGGCACCGCGCCGCCGTTGCCGGCACCGGCAAGGACCCCGTCAACCTCCCCATGATCCGCCACTGGTGCGAGGCCCTGGGCGACACCAACCCGGCCTACAGCGGCCCCGACGCCGTCGCCCCGCCCACCATGCTCCAGGCCTGGACCATGGGCGGCCTGACAGGGCACACCGGCCGCTCCCCGGCGTACGACGAACTCCTCGCCCTCCTCGACGAGTCGGGCTGCACCTCGGTCGTCGCCACCGACTGCGAGCAGGAGTACCTGCGGCCCCTGCGCCCCGGCGACGAGATCACCTTCGACACCGTCATCGAGTCGGTCTCCGGCCGTAAGACCACCAAGCTCGGCACCGGCCACTTCGTCACCACCCGCACCGACGTCCGCGTGGGCGGGGCCCTTGTCGGCACCCACCGCTTCCGCATCCTCAAGTACGCACCGGCCCGACAGCGGAAGAAGCCCCCGCGCCCCCGCCCCGTCGTCAACCGCGACAACGCCGGTTTCTGGGAGGGCGTCGAACAGCGCAGGCTCCTCATCCAGCGCTGCACCGCCTGCGCCACCCTCCGCTTCCCCTGGCTCCCGGGCTGCGCCCACTGCGGCGGGCCCGACTGGGACACCGTCGAGGCGAACGGAGGCGGCACGGTCTACTCGTACGTGGTCATGCACCACCCGCCGTTCCCGGCCTTCACGGAATCCGATCACGGCGCTGACGCGGCGGGGCCCTACGCGGTCGTGCTCGTCGAGCTCGCCGAGGGCGTGCGGATGATCAGCAACGTGGTCGGGACGCCGTACGACAAGGTGCGGATCGGGATGCCGGTGCGGCTCGAATTCCGTGTCTACGACGACGACTTGGTGCTCCCCGTCTTCCGCGCCGCCGAGGAGGACGCATGAAGCCCGGCGACGAGCTCCCGCCGCTGGAGATCCCGATCACCCGCACCCTGATCGTCGCCGGAGCCATCGCCTCCCGGGACTACCAGGACGTGCACCACGACCCGGAGCTGGCCCGGCAGAAGGGCTCCCCGGACGTCTTCATGAACATCCTGACGACGAACGGCCTGGTGGGCCGCTACCTCACCGACCACTTCGGACCACGGGCCGTGCTCAAGAAGGTGGCCATCAGGCTGGGCGCACCCAACTACCCGGGGGACACGATGGTGTTGACCGGGACGATAGAGACGGTCGAAGGCGCCACCGCGACCGTCCGGATCGTAGGAGTCAACGGCATCGGCAACCACGTGACGGGCACGGCCACCCTGACCCTGGGGAGCGCCGAATGAGCACACGCGCGCGTGACCGCCTCGGCGGACAGGCCGCGATCGTCGGCATCGGGGCCACCGAATTCTCCAAGGACTCCGGCCGCAGCGAACTGCGACTGGCCGCGGAAGCCGTCCGCGCGGCGCTCGACGACGCCGGGCTGACCCCCTCCGACGTCGACGGCATGGTCACGTTCACCATGGACACCAGTCCGGAGATCACCGTCGCCCAGGCCTGCGGAATCGGCGAGCTGTCCTTCTTCTCCCGCGTCCACTACGGCGGCGGTGCGGCCTGCGCGACCGTCCAGCAGGCGGCGCTCGCGATCGCGGCGGGCGTGGCCGAGGTGGTCGTCTGCTACCGCGCCTTCAACGAGCGCTCGGGCCGCCGTTTCGGCTCCGGCGTCCAGCACCGCGAACCCTCCGCCGAGGGAGCCGCCCTCGGCTGGTCCCTCCCCTTCGGGCTGCTCACCCCGGCCTCCTGGGTGGCGATGGCGGCCCAGCGCTATCTGCACACCCACGGCCTCACACCGGAGGCCTTCGGCCATGTGGCCGTGACGGACCGCCGGTACGCCGCCACGAACCCGGCGGCCTGGTTCCACGGCCGCCCCATCACCCTCGCCGACCACGCGGCCTCCCGCTGGATCGTCGAACCCCTGCGCCTGCTGGACTGCTGCCAGGAGACCGACGGCGGCCAGGCGATCGTCGTCACCTCCCTGGCACGCGCGCGTGACCTGCCCCGGCCGCCAGCCGTCGTCGCGGCCGCCGCCCAGGGCGCGGGCCGGGCCCAGGAACAGATGACCAGCTTCTACCGCGACGACCTCACCGGTCTCCCCGAGATGAACGTCGTCGCCCGCCAGCTCCGGCGCACCTCGGGTCTCACCCCTCAGGACATCGACGTGGCGATCCTCTATGACCACTTCACCCCGTTCGTCCTGATGCAGCTGGAGGAGTTCGGCTTCTGCGGGAAGGGGGAGGCGGCGGACTTCGTACGCGAGGCCCGGCTCCCCCTCAACACCCACGGCGGCCAGCTGGGCGAGGCCTACCTCCACGGTATGAACGGCATCGCCGAAGCCGTACGCCAGCTGCGGGGGACGGCGGTGAACCAGGTGCCGGAGGCAGGGCGGGTGCTGGTCACGGCGGGGACCGGAGTTCCCACGTCCGGGCTGGTCCTCACCGCGGAGGGGTAACCCCGCAGGGGTAAACCCGCAGTAGACGTGCCTCCCTCGTCCACCTTCAGGAGGTGCAGCCAGCCCCACCTCTACAACCTGAGGGGGAGTCTTCTTCGGGACCTGTGGCCGATGAGCGGGAGGCGGTCGCGAATCTAGCGTGGAGCCATGACCACACCCGTCTGCACCAGCGCTTCGAAGGCCGCCCTACCGGCGACGCAGACCCTCGCATACCCCTCGTTCGCCTCGTACGTGAAGGCCCGCCAGCCGGTGTTGCTGCGTACCGCCCGGTCGCTGACCGCGAACCCGAGCGACGCCGAGGACCTGCTGCAGACCGCCCTGACCAAGACCTACGTCGCCTGGGAGCGCATCGAGGACCACCGGGCCCTCGACGGCTATGTGCGCCGGGCCCTGCTGAACACCCGCACCTCGCAGTGGCGCAAGCGCAAGGTCGACGAGTTCGCCACCGACGAGATCCCCGAGCCCGACCCGGTGCCCGGCGACGACGACCCCGCCGAGCAGCAGGCGCTGCACGACGCGATGTGGCGGGCGATCATGAAGCTGCCGGAGCGACAGCGGGCGATGGTCGTCCTCAGGTACTACGAGGACCTCAGCGAGGTGCAGACAGCCGAGGTGCTCGGGGTGTCCGTGGGGACCGTGAAGTCGGCGGTGTCCCGGGCGCTGGGCAAGCTGCGCGAGGATTCCGAGCTGGTGCTCGCCCGGTGACGGGCCCCCAGGAGGCCGGCCAGGGGCGTCCGCGGTCCACGCGCGCGGGGGGACTCCGATAGCGCCGACGCCGCCCGTCCTGCGCGCGCGGAGGACGCACATCTGCGCGCCACAGCCGACCACACACGTGTGTCCGCGGCGGCGCGCTCCGGACGTCCAGCCGATGCCGGCGCCTCCAGCGGCCCCGTCGATCCCGCCCGGTAGGGAACCGTGCGTGACGGCCGGCCGTTGTGAGGGCATCGTGACGTGATCGATCGCCCGGCTCTAGTGACATACCGCGCGGTATGTGCGCAGAATCGGCGCGACCCCTTACGACCGCGCAGGCAATGTCGCCACCGGGAGGACGCCGTGCTGAGCACCATGCAGGACGTACCGCTGCTGATCTCCAGGATCCTGACCCACGGGTCGTCGATCCACGGCACCTCACAGGTGACCACCTGGACGGGCGAGCCTGAGCCGCACCGCCGTTCCTACGCCGAGATCGGCGCCCGCGCCGCCCAGCTGGCGCACGCCCTGCGCGAGGACCTCGGCGTCACCGGGGACGAGCGGGTCGGCACCCTCATGTGGAACAACGCGGAGCATGTCGAGGCCTACTTCGCGATCCCCTCCATGGGCGCCGTCCTGCACACCCTCAACCTCCGCCTCCCGGTCGAGCAACTGGCGTGGATCGTCAACCACGCGGCCGACCGGGTCGTCATCGCCAACGGCTCGCTGCTCCCCCTGCTCGCCCCGCTGCTCCCGCACCTCAAGACGGTCGAGCACGTGGTGGTCTCAGGACCCGGCGACCGCGCGGCCCTCGAAGGCTCCCACGCGCGCGTGCACGAGTACGAGGACCTCATCGCGGGCAAGCCCACCACCTACGACTGGCCCGAGCTGGACGAACGCCAGGCCGCCGCCATGTGCTACACCTCCGGCACCACCGGCGACCCCAAGGGCGTGGTCTTCAGCCACCGTTCGATCTACCTGCACTCCATGCAGGTCAACATGGCCCAGTCGATGGGTCTGACCGACCAGGACACCTCGCTCGTGGTCGTCCCCCAGTTCCACGTCAACGCCTGGGGCCTGCCGCACGCCACCTTCATGACCGGCGTCAACCTGCTGATGCCGGACCGCTTCCTGCAGCCCGCGCCCCTCGCCGAGATGATCGAGCGGGAGCGGCCGAGCCACGCGGCCGCCGTCCCCACCATCTGGCAGGGCCTGCTCGGCGAGCTGACCGCGAAGCCGCGTGACGTCTCCTGCCTCACCCAGGTCACCATCGGCGGCTCGGCCTGCCCGCCCTCCCTCATGGAGGCCTTCGACAAGCTGGGCATGCGCGTCTTCCACGCCTGGGGCATGACGGAGACCTCCCCGCTCGGCACCATCGCCCGCCCGCCGGCCCAGGTTGTCGGCACCGAGAAGGAGTTCGCCTACCGCCTCACCCAGGGCCGCTTCCCGACTTCCGTCGAGGCCCGCCTCACCGGACCCGGCGGCGAACGCCTGCCCTGGGACGGCGAGTCCGCGGGCGAGCTGGAGGTCCGCGGCCCCTGGATCGCCGGCGCCTACTACAACGGCCCGGACGCCGAACCCCTGCGCCCCGCCGACAAGTTCAGCGAGGACGGCTGGCTGAAGACGGGCGACGTCGGCACGATCAGCGCGGACGGCTTCCTGACCCTCACCGACCGCGCCAAGGACGTCATCAAGTCCGGCGGCGAGTGGATCTCCTCGGTGGAATTGGAGAACGCGCTGATGTCGCACCCCGAGGTCACCGAAGCCGCCGTGGTGGCCGTCCCCGACGAGAAGTGGGGCGAGCGCCCGCTGGCCACGGTCGTCCTCAAGGAGGGCTCCACCGCCGACTTCGAGTCCCTGCGCGCCTTCCTCGCGAGCGACGCCTGCAAGATCGCAAAGTGGCAGCTCCCGGAGCGCTGGTCGATCATCACGGCGGTCCCGAAGACGAGCGTCGGAAAGTTCGACAAAAAGGTGCTGCGCAGGCAGTACGCGGACGGCGAGCTGGACGTCACTCAGCTCTGAGCTGGATGAGGGACACGGCGGTCGGGGCACCCCGGGCCAGGACCGGGCGCCGGGCGCCCTGATCGCCGTACGGCAGAAGCCTCCCGGCGGACGACGGCCCCCTCACCGCCGCGCCGAGGTGACGAGCCTCCGCCGAGCGGCTCTTCGCCCTCGCCGGACAGGGCAGCGCCACAGCGCCCGGCACACGACGCTCCTCCCCCGCCCCGTCCCTCAGTTGGTCCCGATCCTGGCCAGCAGGTCCACGATCCGCGACTGAACCTCCGCGCTGGTGGACCGCTCCGCGAGGAACAGCACGGTCTCCCCGGAAGCCAGCCGAGGCAGGTCCGCCTGATCCACGGCAGCCGTGTACACGACCAACGGCGTACGGTTCAGCTGCCCGTTCGCCCGCAGCCAGTCCACGATCCCGGCCCGCCGCTTGTGCACCTGCATCAGGTCCATCACGACGAGGTTGGGCCTGAGCTGCCCCGCGAGCGTCACCGCGTCCGCGTCACTCGCCGCGCGGGCGACCTGCATCCCCCGCCGCTCCAACGTCGCCGTCAGCGCCAGCGCGATCTCCGCGTGCTCCTCGATGAGCAGCACGCGCGGCGGGTGCTGCTCGCTGTCCCGAGGCGCCAGTGCCTTCAGCAGTACGGCGGGGTCGGCGCCGTACGCCGCTTCCCGAGAGGCCTGCCCGAGCCCGGCGGTCACCATGACCGGCACCTCGGCGGCGACCGCCGCAGTCCGCAGCGACTGCAGCGCGGTACGCGTGATCGGCCCGGTCAGCGGGTCCACGAACAGCGCGGCGGGGAAGGCGGCGATCTGCGCGTCGACCTCTTCCCGGGAGTGCACGATGACCGGCCGGTACCCGCGGTCGCTGAGCGCCTGCTGGGTCGTCACGTCCGGCGCGGGCCACACCAGCAGCCGCCGCGGGTTGTCCAGCGGCTCCGGGGGCAGCTCGTCGTCCATCGGCTGCGGCCGGGGGGTGTCCGGGATCTCGACGGCCCCACCGGGACCGTCCAGCGGCTCGGGCCCCTCGGCGGCGTTCTCGTCGGGCGCCCCTATGGCGTACGACCGTCCGGCCGCCTCGGTGGCGTGCGCGAGCCGCGACTGCCCGGCCAGCGAGGGCTGGGGCTGCGATGCCTGCGCCGGTACGGTCTGTCCGGCGGTCGGATGCGGACGAGCCGCCTGCTCCGGGGCCGCGGCGGCCACGGGCTCGGGCCGGGTGCCGAGCTTGCGCCGCCGCCCCGAACCGCTCGTCTGGTGCGGGGGAGGCGTGGCCGTCCCCGGCTGCTGCACCTGGACGGCCTGCCGGGTGAACGGAACACCCTGACCGAGAGTCCGCACGCTGATCGCCCGTCCCTGGGTCGAGTTCGGGTCGACGGGTGCGGAGGGTGCGGGAGGTGCGGGAGGTGCGGCGAGGGTGCCGTCGGCGGTCGCCGCGGCTTCGGCGGGCAGCGGCTGCGCGGCCCGGGCCTGCGCCGCCCCCGTGGGCAGGGGGGTGCCGGGCGGCGGGGTGGGCTGTCCGGCTTCAGGGGGCTGCGCGGGTTGGGCCGCGGGTTGGTTCGGGGTCTGGTTCGGGGGTACGGCGGTGGCGGCGCCGTCGGTGGCATCGTGGGCGTCGTGGGCGGTGGGCCACGGCTGGGGTGCCTCGGCGGGGAGGGGCTGGCCGGGGGCCGGTACGGCCTGCGCGGGGGTGAGTCCGGCCTGGGCCGGGACGCCACCCTGCCCGGGGACCGGCTGTCCCGGGGCGGGGGCCTGGACGGCCGGGGCCGGGGCGGGTGCGGTCTGCGGGACCAGGCCGACCTGTCCGGTCGCGTTCTGCACGGGGACGCCCGGGAACTGGCCCGGCGGCACCGCTGCGGGGACCTGCTGGGCAGGGGCCGTAGGAACTGCCGCGGGAACGGGTTGTCCCGGTGCGACCGGTTGGCCGCCGGGAGCGGCGGCGGGCTGTACCGGAACCTCCTGCGCGGGCGTACCCGCGGCTTCCGCCGGCTGCGCCACAGCCCGGCGTCGACGGCCGGTCGGCGCGGTGGTGGGGTGCGGCTGCGGCGGGGTGTGGTCGTCGGACTGGTCGTGCGGGACGGCGTCGTGCCGGCCGTCGTCGCCGTGACCGTGGCCGTCGGTAGGGACGGGCTGACCGGGAACGGGGACGGGGACGGCCTGGCCGGGGACCTGGACGAGCCCGTTGGCCGGGACGGGGGCGGAAGCCGACGCCTGCCCGGGCATCTGCGCTTGACCGGGGACCTGCGCCTGACCCGGCACCTGTCCCTGAACCTGGCCCGGAACCGGGCCCTGTGTCTGGGGCTGCACCTGCGCGGCTCCCGTCGCGGCCGTGCCGTCGGCCGGCCGGTCCGCCTCGGCGGGCGGGAGGGCGAACACCGAGCGGGGGGCCGCCTCCTGCGCGGCGGCGCGCTCCGACGCGGCGGCCAGCGCCCGCCGTCGGCGCCCGTCCTGCGGCGGTGTGCCGTCGCCGGGCGAACCCTGCCCGGCCACCTGAAGCTGGCCCTGGCCCTGTCCCTGGCCCTGGCCCGACTCGGCGGAGCCGCCCGCGGGCAACGCCGCCGGCAGCGCGTGCTGCTCTCCGCCGTCGCGCCGGGCCCGCCGCCCGGTGGGCGCGGGCACACCCTGCGGCGGCACGGTCCCGCCGAGCCCGGTCCCCACGGCCGCGGCCCCCGCGGCATGCTCGGCGGCGGTCATCACGGCACCCTCGGAGACGCCGGGCTCTCCGGGCTCTTCGGACTCCGTGAACTCTCCGGCCTCGGCGCCTTCGGCGGGCCGTCCGCGGCGCCGTCCGGTGCCGCCGGAGCCGTCCCCGTCGTCGACGGAGGCCTGCGCCGGCATGGACACGGCCTGTTCCTGCTCGGCTGCCGCCGCCCGACGCCTGCGCCGCCCGGTGGGTGCCACGGACTCGTCGTTCTCGGCCGGTACATCGCCGTCCAGGAAGGAGTCGGTGGAGGACCGTCGGGCCCGCCGCCGCCCGCCGCCCTCGGCGGGAGCGGCCGCCACGGGAGCGGCTGCCACGGGAGCGGCCTCCAGCGCGGCCGGTCCGGGAGCCGCGACGGCCCCCGCGCCACCGCCGATGGGCACTTCGAGGACGTACGCGTTGCCGCTCATGCCCGGCACCTCGTGCGTCTGCAGCACACCGCCGTGGGCGCGCACGATCCCGCGCACGATCGGTTCGTGCACCGGGTCTCCCCCGGCATACGGCCCGCGCACCTCGATGCGCACGCCCTCGCCGCGCTGCGCGGCCGCCACCACGACGGTGTTGTCCATGTAACCGCCCGCGGACACGGGCGAGTTCCCGGTCGCGTCGACGCCTGCGACGTCCGCGATGAGATGCGCGAGCGCGGTCGCGAGGCGCTGGGCGTCGACCTCGGCCTCGATGGGCGGCGCGTGCACGGCGAACTGGACGCGCCCGGGCCCGATGAGCTCGACCGCACCGTCCACACCGGCGGCGACCACGGCGTCCAGCATCACTTTCGTACGGGCGATGCTGTCGGTGCCCGCGTCGAGGAGCTGGTAGCCGAGGACGTTGTCGATGAGGTTGGTGATGCGGGAGTAGCCGGCCGAGAGATGGTGCAGGACCTGGTTGGCCTCGGGCCACAGCTGTCCGGCGTCGTCGGCAGCGAGCGCGGCCAGTTCACGGCGCAGCTCGTCGAGGGGCCCGCGCAACGAGCGTCCGAGCAGCGTCAGCAGCTGATCATGCCGACCGGCGAGGGCCTCGTAGCGGTCCTTCTCACGCTCCCCGAGAGCGGCGTACCGGTCCTCGCCCGCGGCGAGTTCCTCGTCGTGCCGCTCCTGGAGCTCCTCCAGCTCGGTGATGTGCTTCTGGCGCAGCGCGGTGAGTTCGGAGGCGTGCTCCTCCTCGATCCGCTCCAGTTCCTCGGCGTGGGCCTTCTCGGCGGCGGTCTTCTCCTCGGCGAGGGAGTCGTACGGCCGCCGGTCGGTGAAGGTGAGTACGGCGCCGACGAGCTGGTCGCCGTCGCGCACCGGCGCGGTCGTCAGGTCGACCGGGACCTTCTCGCCCTTCTTCGACCACAGCACCTGCCCGCGCACCCGGTGCTTGCGCCCGGAGCGCAGGGTGTCGGCGAGCGGGGACTCCTCGTACGGGAACGGGGTGCCGTCGGTGCGCGAGTGCAGGATGAGGTCGTGGAGCTCGCGTCCGCCGAGGTCGCTGGCCCGGTAACCCAGTATCTGAGCGGCGGCCGGGTTGACGAGGACGATCCGCCCGTCGGTGTCGGTGCCCACGACCCCCTCGGACGCGGCCCGCAGGATCATCTCGGTCTGCCGCTGCGAGCGCGCCAGCTCGGCCTCGGTGTCGACGGTCCCGGTCAGGTCCCGTACGACGAGCATGAGCAACTCGTCGCCGCTGTAGCCGTAACCGTCGTAGGCCTGCTGGCCGTTCTCCAGGTTCGCGCTGGTGACCTCGACGGGGAACTCGGTGCCGTCGGTCCTCCTCGCCACCATCCGGGTCGGCTTGGTCCGTCCGCGCGGGTCCATGTGGTCGGGCCGCCGCATGGACCCGGGGATGAGCCGTGAGTCGAACTCCGGCAGCAGATCGAGCAGCCCGCGCCCGACCAGAGCGGTGCCCGGCGCCTCGAACGCCTCCAGCGCGATGGTGTTGGCGTTGACGACGGTCCCATTGGCGTTGACCAGCACCAACGCGTCGGGAAGCGCGTCCAGTATGGCTGCGAGGCGAGCAGCGCCTCGGGATGGCCTGCTGCTCACGAGACGCTTCCTCCCTGTTACCGCACCTTGCCGACCGCTCGGGCCATCTTGCCAAGGGGCCCGCGACGTGTCACGCGAGGGAGTCTAAGCGCAGCCGTTGTGCGGGGGGTGCTGGATGAGAGGGAGGTCGCACGACGAAGTGAAGTAGAACGTGTGACCGCCTCTCGGGGGTTGGGTGTCCATGCTGGGGAGGAGCGGCACGAACCGGTCCCAGCGAGCGATGTCGCACCCGTCGCTCCGGTCGAACCAGGAGTCCACGGGTCGCCCGGCCCAGGTACCCGTGACATGGGCGGTGGCGGGGCCGCCGTAGAGCATCGTGCAGACGCTGCCCTCGGGGACGGGGGCGAAGGTGTCGCGCCCCCACCTGGTGTTCCGCTCCAGGGCCGCGCACGCTCCGCCGGGATCGGGATGGCTGCCGCGCGCGGGGTGACAGTCGACTTCGAAGGTCCCGTCGGCGCCGCTTCCCGTGTCGCGGACGGTGACGGTGAGGTGGTCGCCGTGGGCCGGGTGCGCGGAGGCGGGGGCCGGTGCGAGGGCGACGAGGAACAGCGGGAGCGGGCTCAACCGCGTGAGCCGGCGGAACCGGATGATGTGTGACATGCCCTGACTAACGCCGGACGGCGCCGTACGTTGCGCGGAAGCACTTTGCCCTGCGCCCCGCCTGCCTAGTACCGTGGGAGCCGATTGGTGGCACGACCTTCGGCTGTGTCATCATCTGCACGCACCACTCGCGCTCGCGCGGGCGGCTGTGCGGGAGGCGTCGCCTAGTCCGGTCTATGGCGCCGCACTGCTAATGCGGTTTGGGACTTAAATCCCATCGAGGGTTCAAATCCCTCCGCCTCCGCGCAAGATCACCGAAGCCCCGGTCCAGCGGACCGGGGCTTCGTCGTCCCATCGGCCATTCTCGGGGCCTTTCCACAGCTCACAAGGGCTACGGCAAACGGATTTCACATGCGACCGGCAGTCATGTAATGTTCTTCCTGTCGCCGCGAGCGGCCCGGTAGGGCAAGGATCGGCGAGAAAACAGAACAAGCACTCGTAGCTTAACGGATAGAGCATCTGACTACGGATCAGAAGGTTGCAGGTTCGAATCCTGCCGAGTGCACACAGGTCAAAGGCCCCGGATCTCTCCGGGGCCTTTGACGTTTCATAGGTGTACAGCAGCGAAGTACAGCAACCGCATCAGCCCGTACTGCCCATCGCGTCGGACAGCTTGCCGATCGCGGCGCGCACCTCTTCCTCGCTCGCTTCGGCGTAGACCTCCATCGTCATGGCGATCTGCGAGTGTCGAAGGATGCGTTGAGCAACCTTCGGGTGCACCTTGAGGGCGACCAGGAGCGAGCTGCATGTGTGCCGGGTGTTCCGGAGCGGGATGACGCGGAGTCCGGCGCGGCGAGCCCGAAGGGCAAACATGCGCGTCATGTTCCCTGGCTCGATCGGGGTGCCGTACTTCGTGGTGAAGATCAGGTCATGACTGCCCTGCCACAGTTCCCCGGCGGCTTTCCGGTCGCCGAGCTGCTGAGCCCGGCGCATCCGGAGTGCCTTGAGGCAGAGCGCGGGCAGGGGCAGGAAGTCGTCTGAGTCCTCGGTCTTGGTCTCGCGGTGCAGGATCTCGCGCCCGGCGCGCTGGATCTGGTGGTCGACGTACAGCTCACCGCGCTCGAAGTCGACGGACTTCCACGTCAGTCCCAAGACCTCACCGCGACGCAGGCCGAGGCAGAGCACCAGGACCCAGGCCGCGAACAGGTGGTCATCGCGGGCGGCGGCATCGGTGAGGAACTGCCCGGCTTCGGCGACGGACCACGGCTTGATCCGGCGACGTCGAGGCTTGGGCACCTTCACCAGGGAGGCCACGTTCTTGCTGATCTCTTCTTCGGTCACTGCGTGCGTCAGGGCAGCCCGCAGGGCATCGCGCGCGGCTTGGATCACGCGGCGGGACGGATACGACTCGCAGCACTCCCCGACATCGCAGCACTTCCGCCGAGCGGGCGCCCGCTTCTTGTCCTTGCCCTGTGCACAGCACTGGCAGACGGTCGCCAGCTTGGTCAGCCACTCGCGGACATCCCGGACCGTGAGCCGGTCGAGACGCTTCCCACCGAGGTACGGGGCGATGTAGAGGCGGACGGAACCCTCATACGAGACGTACGTCAGGGGCGCCAGATTCGGCTTGACGATCGAGTCGAGCCAGTACACGAGGAAGGCGTCCAGCGTCCGGTGGCGAGTGGCTACCGGCCCCTTCTTCGCCTCCGCATGGAGGTTGAGCCACTTCTCATGTACCTCTTCACGGGTCTTGCCGTAGGCGTACTTCCGCGCCCTCTTGCCGTCCGGCTTGGTCACCCAGACATAGGCCGCGTAGCCGTTCTTGTACGGGTAGATCGAGCCTTCACCGTTGCCGCGCTTGCCGCTCATGCCGACCACCCCTGTTCGGCTTCCTGTGCACGACGCTCGATGTACTCGTCTACGTAGCGGGGGAGGATGCGGCGGCTACGGCCGTCCTTTATAGAGCGGATCTCCCCGGTGAGGATCAGCATCTTGGTCTTGGAGAGGCTGTAGCCGAGCATTTCGGCGACCTCAGGGGTGGTGTACCACTTCCTTTCGATCACTGTGGTGGTCATGCGGCGGCTCCTTCCTGGTCGAGCAGGGCGGGTAGTTCCTCGCGTGCGATCTCGCGGTTGTGCTCGATGTCCCGGCGGATGTTGGCGGCGAGCCAGGATTCACCGGGCGTGTAGCCGTGTCCGGCGTAGGTCCAGTGGGCGAGGGTGAGCGTCGTTACCTCCGGGGTGTCATCGGGGTCGGGCAGGCCGAGGGCTTGGCGTTGCTGGGCGGCTCGGTAGTCGGCACGGACCTGCCGCAGGGCGCCGAGGGTGGTCGAGTACTGGCGGGACTTCGTGCTGAAGTGGCCGCGGAAGCCGAGCATGTGTGCCCAGTCGCGGAGCTTGCGGTCCGGGTAGAGGTCGTGGAGGTCGAGGCAGGCCGCGATGAGCCGGGCGGGGTGGTCGGGCACGTCGAGTAGCACGAGTGCCTCTTTGTTGCCGATGCGACGATCAACCGTGCCGGTCGTTTCGGCTGCCTTGGTGGCGTACTTGGCGACGTAGGAGGCAACGGCCGCTTCAGTGATCTCTTCGCCATGACCGAAGGCGCCGATCGGCTGGACATCGAGCTGTGTGCCCCAGCGCAGCGTGCGGGCCGGTTGCGTGATCGCCGGTTGCTTGGGATTCGGCTGATAGCGGGCCGGGGGCACGTCGACTGCGACGCGGGCCGCGGCGGCACGGATCGACTCAGTGAGGAGATCGAGGGTGGCCCAGGGCGGGGGCGGGGAGTCGGGCCCTTCGGGGCCGTCGAAGCGGATCACAGCATGGAAGTGCACGGCCCCGCGTTTCTGGTACTCGGCGACCTTGCCGAAGGAGATCCGGGACTGCTCGCGGGCAGCCTTCTGGGTGAGTCCGGCCCGGCGGGCGATCTCGCGGCGCAGGTAGATCGTGAAGTAGCGCCACAGGTCGGAGGCGTGGTTGTTCCACAGCACCGCGCCCGCGTAGTCGTAGGTGTCGGGGTTGAGGGGGGTGCCGAGTTCGGGGGTGTCCTCGCCGTGGCGGATGCCGCAGCGGCAGGGCCGGTTGCCGGGGCGGTTGTGGACCGGGCCGAAGGACGGGGCGGTGAGGGTGGCGAAGACGCGGGGGTGGTCGCGGACGGTGGGCGGGGTGCCTTTGGCGGGGTCGCCGATGAGTCCGGCGCGGATGAGGTGGTAGGTGTCTCCTGCGTAGGTCCAGGCGCAGGCCGGGCAGCGGGAGGCGCGCCGGTTGCCGCAGGCGATGCGGAGCATGCCGCCCGGCTCGTGCTCGGTCGTGTAGGCGTGGAGCACGGTCTTGGTGGCCGGGTCGATGGTCTTGGTTCCGCCCATGAGGCGGATCGGGTCGGAGCAGCCGCCGGTACGGCGGATCTGTTCTTGCCAGCGGTCGAAGTCAGGCCGACCGGCCACCCTCAGCACGTCGCCGAGGGTGGCCGCGTCCAGGCCCGCCAGGGTGGCGGTGTCGTTCATCGGCGACCGCCGCGGTGTGCGGGGCCGTGGTTGTCGGTGTAGTCCTGGACCAGGGCCTTGACGTCGGTGTCGCCGTTGGCGTGGTCCTCGGCGCCGCAGCCGCCGCACACGTAGTCGCCCTGGGAGCCGCTGTACTTGGTGGCGCCCTTGACGCGCAGGCCGGGGCTGTCCTCGGTCGGGGTGAGGCTGGCGGGGAGTTTGCGGAACATCCCGGTCACCTCCCAGCCCGGACGAGGGCGGCACGGTGGGTGTGGCCGGTGCCCTGGCAGGCGTGGCAGACGACGCGCAGCAGCACGCGGGAACCATCAGTGTGGCGGTCGCCGGTGGTGACCGAGACGACGGGGAAGCCGTCGCAGTTACGGCAGACCGGACGGTTGATGAGACGGACAGGCATGATGGACGGAGCCCTTTCGGATCAGTTGATCGGGAAGTGGTGAAGCCGTCCGGGGCGGCGGATACTTGGCGGTAGAGGCCGCCCCGGAGGGTGCTACTTGCGGTAGCGGCGCGAGGACCGGACGGGCCGGGCCCTGCGGACGGGGTGCTTGCGCGGCGAGCGGGAGCGCCGACGAGAGCCCGCGCGGGATAACTCCCGCTTCTTCGAGCTGCGGTTGATCGTGTAGCCGAGCCCGCCGGACGCGGACAGCACCGCAACGGCCGAGGCGGCAACGACCTGAGCGACGAACGCGATGACCAGGAGCACCACCACCGCGGCCGAGGCGATGACCAGGGTCAAGACGATGGGGCCCTTGTAGGAGCGCGGCGCCTCTTGCACGATCACGACCTTGCGGACGTCGGCACCGTGCGGGATCTGCCGGTACAGGTCGGCGGGGATGTGACCGGCGCGGAGCTGGTCCTCCGGTAACTGCATCGGACCCTCCCCTATCGGGTGGTGCAGTGGTGGGTGCGGGCGGCGAGTTCGGCGGCCGAGCGGTCGCGGTGCTCGGTGGAGAACCCGCAGTCGGGGGCGGTGCACGCGGCGGTGTGCCGGGTCTGGCCGCGGCCGTTGTTGAACGTGCCGACCCGGACGGGGCCGATGCGGATCACGTCGTAGAAGCGGTTCGGTCGCACGGTGGAACCTCCTTGTGGGTTAGGCGAGTTGGGCGGCGATTGCTCCGGCGAGGTCCTCCGGGATGCCGAGGCGGGCACGCAGTGTGGCCGTGTCGATGGCCGTGCCCGTGCGGGTGCGGTGTTCGGCGGCGACCTTCCGGGCGTGGTCAACCAGGGCCGGAGGCACCGCGGGTGCCGCTTCGGGCAAGGCGGGCGCAGGCTCCGCGGCGGTGACCGGCTCGGGGTCCGGTTCCGGCTCAGGAGCGGGAGTAGGTGCGGGGGCCGGGGCTGCGGGCGCCGGCGGGACCGGCACCCGGTCCCCGGCCGGAGCCGGAGTGGGGGTATGGGCGAGCAGGGTGCCACCGAGGAAGGCCAGCGCAGGCCATCCGGCGACGCCGAACCGCAGCCAGGCCGGAGGGTGTTGAAGGTCGAGGAACCCGGCGGTGGCGACGTTGGCGCCGAGCGAGGCGACCAGCGCGATCAGGAACCAGCACCAGGCCAGCCGGGACGGGCCATCGGCGCGGAGCCTGCGCCATGCCGCGACCAGGAGCAGATCAACGGAGATGGGGTAGGCCCAGGCCTTCCATCCGGTCTGTCCGGCCGCGGCAGCGAGGTCGTGCAGGTGGGCGAAGGACAGCGCACCGGCGATCACGGCCTGAACCAGGACGGCATCGAGGCGGATCGAGCGGGTCATGTCTTCACCTCCTTCGGGGAGTTGGGGCGGGGCGGGGCGGGGAGTGGTGTCCGGCCGCCCGGCCCCGGGCAGGGGTTCAGTCGTCGGCGGGGATCTCGCCGGAGCCCAGGCAGCCCAGGCAGATCCCGGTCTGCTGCCCGGCAACGCGCTGCTTGCGGCCGACGCGGACGGTGCGGGAGACCTCGCCGGTGCCCTTGCAGGGCTCACACGGCCGGGTCTTCGGCTTGCTGGTCTTGCGTGCCATGAGCGATCTCCGTTCCGGTTTTCGGCATGGCTCGGGTAGGGACCTGGCGCGAAGCGGTCACGCCGACCGTGGAACGAGGGGTGTTAGTCGCCGACCGGCTGAGCCGGTACCGGCGGGGGCACCGCGGGCATCGGCGGCATGGTGAGCTGCGCGACCGGGCGGAACGGGGCCAGGAACGGCAGCGCCGGGGCGAGGTGAGCGAACTCCCGGCACACCGCGGCGGCTTGCTCCGGGGTGGTCTCGGGGGTGCGGATGCGGGACCAGCCGCCGGAGGTGTCACCGGCCACCGCCACACCCGGGCGGTCGGGCGCGATCCCGGTCACCGCGGTTACTGCGTCGGGGGCGATGTCGCCGAGGCCCATTTCGGCGGTCTGTTTGTCGTTGACGCGGTGCACCACCCGGCCGGTGAGCTGGGCGCGCAGGGCGGTGGCGCCGCGGCCGAGGTCGGAGCCGAAGCGCTGCCCGCACACCTCCAGGAAGATCCCGACCGCACGGGCCATCTGCCCCAGACGAACGAGCTGCATGACCGTGCGATCGCGGGCCGGTTCGTCCTTCTTCGAGGTGACCAGGAACAATTCCGCGATCTCGTCAATGAGGACGATCAGCGGCACCGGCCGGACCTGATCCGGCAGTTCCCACAGATCGGAGACGCCGTAGAGGGCCAGCAGGTCGAAGCGCTCTTCCATCTCACCGATCAGCGCATCAATCAGCAGTCCGGCCCCTTCAGGGTTGGTGACCAGAGCGGACAGACGCGGGGCGTAGCGCCCTTGCTCGACACCGCGCTTGCAGTCGATTCCGATCAGCCCGACAGGCAGGCGGGCGAGGCCCTTGATCAGGTTGCGCTGGTACATCGACTTGCCGGACTGGTTGGCGCCCAGCGTGAGCGCCATGGGGACCTTGCGGTAGTCGCGCTCGTAGACCGTTCCGTCCTCCCGGAGCGCGACCGGGACGATCAGGTCACGGGGCTGGGCCTTGCGCGGCAGCCGCACCCGGTTCAGCACGTCGTAGCCGGTCATGCGCAGCTCGACATACCCAGGCTTGGTCTCCGCCACGGTGACCGAGCGAACGCCCCAGGCGTGGCGTAGGCGTTCGGTCGAGGCGGCCAGGTCGGCAGGCTCCAGACCGGCGGGCAGGCGCAGGGTGACGCGCAGTCCGGTCGAGGTCGGTCGGATGCGGCGGACCTTCGGCGGCACCGGCCGCACCTCCCCGCGGGCCACGTTGCGCCGGACGAAGGCACGGAAGCCGGACGGCTGCACCGTCAGCCCGCACACCTCCATCGTCGCGGAGTAGGTGCAGGTGAACCGGCCCCAAGTGACCGGCAGGCCCACCAGCGACCAGTACACGCGCGGCGCACGGTACTTGGCGTAGCCGATGCCACCGGCGCCAGCCGCTAAGCCCGCACCTTCGAGGTAGACGACCAGGTCGGTCATGGTCAGGCCCCCGCCGTGATCGCGACCGCGCGGAAGCTGATCCCGTGCCGCTTCTGGCCGTTGAACTCGTTCTCCCAGTCCCGCGCCTTCAGGCCCACGACCCGCACCGGCATGCCCGGCGCGAGGCCCTCGGGGAGGCCGGTCTCGGGAATGGCGACTTGGTAGAGGTTGCCCTCACCCTCGTCGGAGACCAGCAGGCCCACCGTGTGCAGCGGGGCGCGGGTGTCCTTGTCGATGGCGATCTCGCCGGTCTGCTTGTTGACCATCTTCGGTGTCGGCGCGGTCGCCACGAACACCACAGCGGTCGAAAGGTCGATCTTGAAGGACGGCATACGTCACTCCTAGGTCGTGGCACACCAGAGGTGTGCCAACTGGCTTGAGCCACTTACTGGCTTAAGCCAGTTGAGCACACGATGCCGCTCGGGTCAACAAGGTGGCTTGAGCCAGTTGCTAGACTCCGGTCATGACGTCCGCTCGCCCCTCGACCCCGCAGCCGCCTAGCAGGCGCATCGCCGAAGAACTCCGCCGTTTGATCGAGAGCGGGGAGCTTCGAAGCGGCGACAAGCTGCCGTCCGAGCGGGCCCTAGCCGAGAGGTACGGCGCCGCAAGAAACACCGCACGTGAGGCCATTCGGCTACTCGCTGAGCAGGGACTTGTGACTGCGAAGCACGGGAGTGGCGTCTACGTGCGGGAGCCGCAACGGCTGTTCCGGTTCGGCAGTGACCGCTACTCGCTCAAGAACCGTGAGACCGGGCTGACACCCTTCCGGCTGGAAGCAAAGCGCCAGGGCAAGGTGGCGCGGATCGAGGTCCCGTCTATCGCGCGCGAGATGCCGCCGACCGACGTTGCGGATCGCTTGAAGGTGCCCGCGGACGAAGAGAGCGTTGTCCATCGGGAGAACCACTACTTCGCGGATGACGTGCCAGTTCAGATCGTTTCCACGTACCTGCGATGGGACGAGGCTCAAGGAACGCTGCTCATGCAGCCAAAGACCGGGAAGGACGGCATCTACGGCCGTCTCGAAGAGCTTGGACACGTCATGACGCGCGTCCGCGACGAGATCAGCGCGAGGATGCCCACACCTGAAGAGGCCGCAACCCTCGACCTCCTGCCCGGGGTGCCAGTGCTGGAAGTCCTGCACACGAGCCTCGACCAAGACGGAGTGCCCTTCGAGGTCTCCAGGTACGTGCACCGAGCTGACCAGACCGGATTGCTCTACGAATTGCCAGTCGAGTAACGAGGAGCCTCAGGTGGAGTCCGTGATCGTCCGCCCGTTCGAGAATGATGATCTGGCCAGCGCCGCCGCTGCGTTGATCGACGTCCATTCCACCGACGGGTATCCGGTTGAAGGCGTTGCTCACCCTGAGGCGTGGCTACGTTCCGACGACGTGATCGCCGCATGGGTGGCGGAACTCGCCGGAGCCATCGTCGGACACGTGGCGATCATGCGACCTCACGGGGAGGACGCGGTCGCGGTGTGGACGCAGCAGAGCGGCGACAGCGCCAGCCGAGTCGGAGTGCTCGCCAGGCTGTTCGTCGTCAAGGCGGCCAGGAAGCATGCCGTGGGAGAACGCCTCATGCAGGCTGCCATGAGCTACGCAGCCGACCACGGGTTGAGGCTCGTCTTGGACGTGATGACCAAGGATGCCGCCGCCATGCGCCTCTACGAGCGTCTCGGTTGGCGCGAGATCGGCCGGGCGCCGCATCACTATGGCAATGGGCAGAGCATCGATGCCGTGTTGTACGTCGCCCCGCATGCCTGAGCTGTTACAGGTTTCTCTACCTCATCAAGCCCCGCCGTTCCGGCGGGGAGGGTGATCCCTGGGACCACGGCCCACATGATCCAACGAAGCCCAAGCCGTCGCGCACCTTGGAATAACAGGACTCGACAGCTCACCCACGGGACCTCAGCTCTCCCATGCTTCACGGACCCCCAGGGCTTCAGCCTCTATCCCCGGCGGTCACCGGCCTACGGCGCCATGGCCCCTGGGGCGGGGGGCTCTTGCCTTCGGCATCCGGTCGCGCTGGCCCTATCGGCTTCCGGTCGTCGCTGCGTTGATCACACCCCACCGGCCCGCACTGCGGGCCGCCGCGGGCTCGGGGCTCGGGGCTTCGCTCCTGCCTCCGGCCCGCGCCGCCCCGGCCCCGGCCCCGCGGCCCCATAGTTGCCACGGGGTGATCACGCTTCACGCTCTGATCCCGCCTATGGGCCGATGCACCGGACCGATCCTGATTCCCCTCCCTTGACCCACAACCGCCAGGCCCGATCCTGGGGGAAGACGGCACTTGCCCACAGGCCCGCACGCCAGGTGCGGCCACGGGCCCAACGGACGCTTTGTGCTCCACAAGCAGGTGCGCGACGGCTTGGGCTTCGTTGGATCATGCGGGCCGTGGTCGGGGGGATCGTGGGTGGCTGGGGTGATCGACTCCGTGACTTTAGGCAGCCACTTTGGGGGGAGCCTCGAAGATCATGGCCCCAACGTCGTGCTTTAACGGGCAGGTCCACAGACTGCCCGACGCGCCGGAAGCTTACGGGGCCATGATCACTCCCCCCAAAGCAGCTCCAGCCCAAAGTCACTCCATCGATCACGTGGGCGGGCTCAGGTCTCTTCTTCGACCCAGGCGCAGCGGAACGGTCCTGCTGCTCCGGCGCCGAAAATGATGGTCTCCGTCCCTCCCTCTCCCAACGTGGCGATGGACACGGGGTGGCCTGCGAAACTCTCCAGGGCATCGGCCGCTGCCCTCCAAAGGGCGTCTTGCGCTCCTTCAGGAACTGGCCCGAAGGCGGGGGAGTTGCCATGCATGATCGCGCCTTGGCCCATGCGCAAGACTGCGCGCCATTCGGTGCCTATGAGGACTTCTAGACGTGCGTTCATACTCGTCAGCATCCGCCGACACAGCCTGTCCCGCACGTCGTCGAGTGTCGGCCTCATGTACGGGGCGGCAAGCGGCCAGCCTTCCGATCAGCCAAGTAGAGCTGTATTGGATCTCCACCCTTCATGCCCACGAGCATCAGGTAATAGAGATCGAGCTCCCGGACGCATCGAGCGCACACCCAGCCGTACACCGGCTTCTCGCTTCGACAGCCAGCGCCGCAGCGCTCACAGCCACCCTTCGGTTTGACCTTGACGTCCCCAGCCATGGGTCAGAGTCTGGATGGCAGCACCGCCGCCGACAAGAGCGCCCCTCGGCCGAGGGTGTTGCGGTACAGCAGCGAAGTACAGCAACCACAGCAACCGATCATGGCCTACAGTCACCCTGGGGGACCGAACGGCGGCCTGTATGACCGCTGTTGACTGATCTCTGTATAGCTACGGATCAGAAGGTTGCAGGTTCGAATCCTGCCGAGTGCACACAGGTCGAGGGCCCCGGAGAGATCCGGGGTCTTCTGCGTTAGAGGGGCGTACGGCAGTGGAGTTGCGGCAGCGGGTTCAGGACGGGCCCGCTGCACCCGTTCGGTGAACGTCGGGTCGGCGGGCGATGGTCGTGTCGGTCAGGGGAAGTCGAAGGACGAAACAGGCTCCCGATCCCGTCGGCTGTATCGCGAGGTCGATCCAGCCCCCGTGTCGCACGGCCAGGTCGCGGGCTATGGCGAGGCCGAGGCCCGTGCCGCCGCCCACGCGGGCCCGGGACTCGTCCAGGCGGGTGAAGCGCTCGAAGATCCGCTCGCTCTCGGAGGCCGGAACGCCCGGCCCGTCGTCCCGGACGGTGCACAGAACCGACGGGGGCCTGGCCGTGTCCTGGGCGACCGTCAGCAGCACGTGGCCGTCCGCGTGGCGTACCGCGTTGTCGAGCAGGTTCCGCACGATTCGTTCGAGGTCGCCCGGCGCGGCGAACACCGACGTGGCGCCCGGTGCGTCGACGAAGAGGTCCACCTTGGGGGAGGCGCCGGCGCGCTCCGCGTACTCCTCGGCGAGCAGGCCTGCCAGCGCGGCCAGGTCGACGGGTTCGGAGGGGGGCGCGGGAGCCCCGGCGTCCAGACGGGCCAGCAGAAGGAGTTCCTCCGTGAGGTCGCTCAGGCGTCGGGACTGACGGCTGGCCGCGGCCACCACGGAGGGCCAGTCGGCCCGGTCGGGGTAGGCGCTCGCCACCTCCAGGCCGGCGAGCAACGTGGCGAGCGGGCTGCGCAGTTCGTGCGCGGCGTCCGCCACGAACCTGCGTTGCGCGCGGGCCGCCTCGTCCAGCCGTTCCAGCGTGGCGTTGATCGTCAGTGCCAGTTCCTGCACCTCGTCCCCGGTGTCGGGGACCTCCACCCGTTCGCGCGGATCGGTGGCGGTCACCGACGCCGTGCGCGCTCTGATCGCCTCGACGGGACGCAGCGCCCGGCGCGTGGCGAGCCAGGCCACGCACGCCACCAGCAGGGTCGCGGTGGGCACCCCCGCCATCAGTTGGTGGTCGAGCGAGGCCACGGCCTGCTCGGCGTCGTCCGGGACGATCAGGATGTACACGCGGGCCCGTGCGTCGGCGGCCAGAGTGTGGCCCTGTGTCTGACCGCGCATGGCGGTGGCGGGCACCGTCCCGTCCACGGTGGTGAGGGTCCGGCCGGACAGGGCATGGGCGGCCGGGTCGGTCACCACCGGGAACCGGAACCGGCGCTCTGTGTACAGGGGCATGCTCCCGCCTCTGCCAGGACCCGGCAGAAAGGCCCGGCCACCCCGCTCGAAGGGGGCCAGCTCGGGACTGGACGTCAGGAGCTCGCCGTCGTCGGCGACGATCTCGTACGGCGCTCCCCAGGGGCCGCCGACGGATCCGCCGTCGGTGGCCCCGAGCATGGTGTTGACCTGTTCCCGGGCCACCGACGAGGTGGCGCGCAGCCTCTCCTCGTACAACTGATGTCGCATCAGCAGTGCCCCTCCGCTGAAGAGCACGGCCGCCGCGCAACCCGCGGCGAGCGCCGAACGGGCCCGCACCGAACGGGGGAGCGGCAGGGGGAACCGGGGCAGGAGCCCGCGCGTCCGTATGCGCCACCGGCCGCCGGCCCGCACCTCAGGCACGGGGACCGGCCGGCAGATCACTGCCCCCGGGGGCGAAGAACTCCCCGGCGGTGTCGTCACCGGCCCGTTCCCGGTCGTCGACCAGCCGGTATCCCACCCCGCGCACCGTCAGCAGGGAGCGCCGCCCGAAGTGGGTGTCGATCTTGCGGCGCAGCGCGCTGACCCGGACCTCGACCAGGTTGGTCTCCTCCACGTCGTCCGGCCAGGCGTGGTGGAGGATCTCGGTCTTGGTGACCGCCTCGCCCGGACGGCGGGCCAGTACCTCGGCGACCGCGAACTCCCGGGGCGTGAGCGGTACCGCGACGCCGGCCCTTCGGCAGGTCCTGGCCGCCACGTCGAGCACCAGGTCGCCCACCGCCAGCAGCGGGGAGGCCGGTCCGCGCGCCCTGCGCATCAGCGCCCTCAGACGCGCGACCAGGACCAGGTAGGTGAACGGCTTGGTGACGTAGTCGTCCGCGCCGGTGTCGAGGGCCTCGGCCTGGTCCCAGTCGCCGTCCTTCGCCGTGAGGATCAGCACCGGCGTGGTGATGCCCTCGCGGCGCAGCTGGGCGCAGACCCGGTAGCCGTTGAGCAGCGGCAGCATGAGGTCCAGCAGGATCGCGGCGTAGTCACCGGTCCGCGCCTTCCACAGCCCCTCCCGGCCGTCGTGGGCCACGTCGACGCGATACCCCTCGGCGGTCAGGCCGAGCCGCAGCGTCTCCGCGAGCTCCTGCTCGTCCTCCACCACCAGAATCCTCACCTCGCCAGCCTCGCACAGCGCCCGGGGCGGCTTCCTGACCCGATCGTCAGGTTCGGTCAGGACCGGGTCAGCGGCCTTCCGGCACGGTGTCCGGGCCCAGCTCAAGCGGCAACCGCCGTACGAGGAGCTCGGCGTACGAGAGGCGTCCCTGTGCCGAACGACTCGACCACCCTGCCTCGCGGGAAGGCCGCCGGGCCCGTCGCCGTCCGGCCCCTGCCGGACCGGGTGGGCCGGGCGGGGTGGGGGGCGGCACTGTCCATGGCCCTGCTGCTCTTCACGGCGTACACGGCCCTCTCCGTTCGGCTGCACCAGCGGATGCTGACGACCGGCTACGACCTGGGGATCTTCGAGCAGGCGGTACGGTCCTACGCGCATGGCCACCTGCCCGTGGCCGAGCTCAAAGGGCCGGACTTCCCCCTCCTCGGCGACCACTTCTCGCCCGTACTCGCGCTGCTGGCACCGGTGTACCGGATGTTCCCGACGCCGGTGACGCTGCTGGTGGCGCAGGCGGCGCTGCTCGCGGGCGCGGCGATACCGCTCACCCGGTGGGCCGAAGAGGTGCGCGGGCGGGGTGCGGCACTCGTCGTCGGCTTCGGGTACGGCACCTCCTGGGGCGTCGCGGAAACGGTCGGATTCGACTTCCACGAGGTGTGCTTCGCGGTACCGCTGCTGGCGTTCTCCCTCACGGCGCTGGGACGGGGCAGGCCCCGCGCGGCGGCCCTGTGGGCGCTTCCCCTGCTGCTCGTGAAGGAGGACCTCGGGCTGACGGCGGCCGTGGTGGGCCTGCTGATCGCACGCGGCACCGCTCACCGCCGGACCGGCATCGCCGTGTCCGCGGCCGGAGTGCTCGGTTCCGCCCTGGAGACGCTGGTCGTCATACCGGCGTTCAGCCCCGGCGGCACGTTCACGTACACCTCCAGCGTGCCCGGCGCCGACGCCACGGCGCAGAGCACCGGAGACCTCCTGCTCCACTACACCGTGGGCCTGATCACCCCCGACGCCAAGGCGGGGACCCTTCTCGCGCTGTTGGCGGTGACCGGGTTCCTGGCGCTGCGCTCCCCTCTGCTGTGGGCCGCCGTGCCGACCCTGCTGTGGCGGTTCGCGTCCGACAACTCGGCCTACTGGGGAACGGGTTACCACTACAGCGCGGTTCTGATGCCGATCATGTTCGCGGGCTTCGTCGACGCGCTGAGCCGTCCCGGACCGGTGCGCCACGCGCTGGCCGCGAGCGCCGCCGTCACGGTGATCCTGCTGCCCCAGCACCCGCTGTGGCAGCTGACACAGCCGGCCACCTGGCGCACCGAGCCCCGTCTCGCGACGGCCGGGCGACTGATGGACCGCATCCCCGACGGCGCCACCGTGGCCGCCTCCAACCGCCTGGTGCCCCACCTGACATCACGCACCGAGGTCACCGTGCTCGGCTTCCAGGGCAGTCGCCGCGACCCGCAGTGGATCATCGACGACACCGGGCAGCCGCAGGGTTGGCCCCTCTCGCCCGAACAGGAACGCGGCCTGCTGGCCGACGCCCGGGCGCACGGCTACCGGACCGTCGCCGAGGAGGACGGATACGTCCTTCTGCAACGGGTGCCGTGACACCTGCCGACCGGTCCCGGGACGGACGAGAGGCCCCGGAGTTGGTTCTCCGGGGCCTCTCGCGGTGGGAGTTGAGGACGGGCACGACCTCATACGGCGCTCACGGCCAGGCTGTGGAAGGCCTGGGTGGTGTGCGGGTGGGCGATCTCGTCGAGCAGGTGGCGCCAGTCGGGGTCGGCCATGGTGGGGTGGGCCTGGTCCCAGGCGGTGAGGAGCGGGGTCAGCTCGTTCTCGGGGGCGCACTCGGTCGAGGGAGACGGCAGCGAGGTCAGCAGCGGGCTCATGGGAGTTCCTTCCGGAGGAGGGTCGGGGCCGGGGCCGGGACCGGGGGTTCGAGGTTCCCGATGGCTTCTACGATGCCGCCGATCCCGGGAGGGCGACATGTGGCCGGCCGCCCGATCCGGGGTGGGGACAGCTGTACTCCCAGGGGGTCGCCAGCTGGTGTGGCCGCGGTGTCGTACCCCTCTGGGATGGTGGTCGTCGTGGGCGAACCGGTGGAGCGGGTGGACGAGGACGATCGGGTCATCGGGGTGGTGGACCGGGCGGAGGCCATCGAGAGGCGGCGGCCCGTGAACTCGCCGAGGAACTGGGGGTGTTCGGGGTGGCGCCGGTGCGGTTCGGCTTCAATTTCCTGTTGCCGCGGGGAGATCAGCCGTGGCGACGGCTACAGCCTCGGTAGCGCCTCCCACCGTCGAGGTGCCCGGCCGCGGTCGAGCCAGAAGACGTACCCCCGCAGGTACTCCTCCAGCCCGTCGTCGAGGTGGGCCACGAAGTCCCGGTGGCCACGGGCCGCGTCGAGGTAGTGGTCGCGGTAGCGGCCGGAGCCCCTCGCGCCCCAGTCGGCCGAGATGTCCAGGGCCCACTCGCGCACCCGCGCCCGCTCCCGCCACCAGGTGCGGACCGTCTCGGGGGTCCAGTGGTCGTCGCCGTCCCAGCCGTATCCGCTGTACGGCTCCATCGACGCCGCCGAGACCAGGTCACCGGTCTCCGCCTCGTTCACGGGCTGGCGGAAGACGAACTCCGACCCGAAACCGTCGCCCAGATCGTCGTCGTAGGAGATGTGACGCGGTGCGTCCAGGCGGCCCAGCATCATCGAGTCGGTGGCGGCGCCGTAGAAGGGGCCGGGGACGTTGCGCCAGTTGCGCTCCGCCCAGAATCCGGTGAAGACCTCGGTCGCCGGGTCCGAGGCGGCGACCAGGCGGCGGGCCGTGGGCAGGGGGTTCCAATAGCCGCGCACGATGGCTCCTCCTCGGGTGCTGACTCACCTCTGAACATAGAGGGCTTGTCAGCAGGCGGTGCTCACCGCGGTCCGGGACAGCACGGGGCGGGGCAGGGCCGTGGTCCGGGCGGCCGGGCGCCGGGGCTTGCGGGTGCCGGCGAAGACGAACAGCCGCAGGACCAGGAAGCGCCCGATGCCGGCCAGTGCGGAGGCGGTGAGGTAGACGACCTGCTCCGTGAGCATGCTCGGCGAGGACTGGACGGCGTGCAGGAGGAACATCGCGGCGCAGGTGACGACGTACGCGGCGGCCGCCGAGCCGGAGGACTGCAGGTGCTCGCGCCGGCCCGGGCGGCGGCCGGTGCCGAAGGTGAACAGGGCGTGGAGTTCGGTGCAGAGGAGCGTCGAGGCCACCGTGATCACGGCGTTCGCGACCGCCCACGGCATCGCCATGGCCACCAGCGGTACGGCGAAGCTGGAGAGGACGCCGATGCCACCGCCGCAGACGACGAAGCGGACGAAGGAGGCGATCGGGCCGGGGGTAGAAGGGGCGGCCGGGGCAGAGAGGGAGGTCAGGGAGGGCGAGGACGGGGACTGGATCCTGTCGGCCGTCTGCGTCTCCATGGTGGTTTCCTCCGGCTCGGCGCGGTTTCTCTGATCTGCTTGATCCGGGTGGATCAGCTGAGATCAACGATGCCGTCGCGGGCTCGCCGGATCGATGGAGTGCCCTCCCGGACCTGAGGTAGGGCTGGCTACACCATGGGGGTGGGGAGCTCCCGCTACTTGCCGTCCGCGTCCTTCGCCCGCAGCTCCTCGATGTACTCGAGCGAGAGGTTCGTCGAACGGCTGAACCAGTCGTGGAGTACGGCGATCTCGTCGGCGGAGTACTCCGCGAAGACGGCGTCGAGGCGGTCGTAGTACGGCTGGTAGAGGGCGACGACCCGGGCCACGGCGTCGGGGACCGCGGCGACCCGGACCCGACGGCGGTCGGCGGGGTCGGGGACGCGGGTGACGTAGCCGCCCCGTTCGAGGCGGTTGAGGATGCCGGTGACCGCGCCGGTCGTGACGTGGGCGTGCTCGGCGAGGTCGCCCGCGGTGAGGAGGTTCTCGCCCGCCTTCAGGACACAGGCGAAGCTCAGCAGGTCGGTGACGTTCAGGCCCAGCCGCTGGGCCATCTCCTGCTGGCCGAGGTGGGCGGTGGCGATGAAGAGGTCCATCGCCTCCAGTGCCTGGGCCGGAGTGGCGGTGGGGCGGGGCTCGGCGTGCATGGGATTCCTGATTCTCTTAGCTGCTGAGAGATTTCTTCGCTAAACTTCTTAGGAAGTGAGGGATCGGGTCGAGGAGGATCTGTGAGTGCACATCAGTATGACGAGGGGCACACGGTCGCGGGGTGGACCGGAGTCGGCGTCGCGGCCGTCGGGACGTCCGTGCTGGGGGTGGGGGTGTGCATGGTGTCGGGTTCGCTGATCGCCGGTGGTCTGGCGATCACGTTGGTGAGCGCCCTCGTCACCTGGGCCCTGCACCTGTCCGGCTGGGGCAAGCCGCCGGGGCGTCGGCCACGCGAGCAGTGGGGGATGCGGGTGCGGGACACGAGCGCGCGGGGCGGGCATGCCGGGTGCGTGGGGTGCCGGATGGCGGGGCGGGGCGGCCGCCCGAGTGCGGCGGTGGTCGCGGCCGGGCCCGGGGCGGGCGCGGGCAGGCAGGCGGAACCGGTCGCTTCCGTCGAGTCGGTGGGCTGACCTCCGACGGCCTCGTTCCCGCCGTGGCCGTGACCACGGCCGCACGGCCGTCGGTTCGGCGCCCGGTGTTTCCGCGTGACCGCCGTTGTCAGTGGTGCCCCCTACTCTCGTGAGAGATGGCACAGGGATGGAAGTGCTCGGGGTTGTCGTGGTCGGCGGACGGTCCCGTGCTGCGGTGGGACGGCGGGCGGCGCAGTGCGCTGACCTGGGGGAAACGGGTGGCCTTCGCGGTCAGGGAGGGGGGCGTGCGGACATGCGTGGGAGCGCGGGGGCATGCGTGTGCGGCGCGGGCCGCGGTGTCGGGGCGGAGCACGGGGGCGCGGTGCGAGGAGTGTGCGCGGCTGGACCGGGCGCACTCCGTGGCCGCCGACACCCTTGCGGACGACCCCCGGCCGTACCGGGTATATCTGGCGTGGTTCGGGCCCGGCATGGTCAAGGTCGGCATCACCGCGTGTGAGCGGGGGTCCGCGCGGCTGCTGGAGCAGGGTGCGGTCTGCTTCAGCTGGCTGGGAACCGGGCCGCTCATGGCGGCGCGGCGCACCGAGGAACTGCTGAGGGCCGCGCTCTCGGTGCCCGACCGCGTTCCCTACGGCGACAAGCGGGCCGTACGGTCCGCTCTGCCGGTGTCGGCTGCCGACCGGGCCGCCGAGATCGCCGAACTGCACGCGCGGGCCGTGCTGTTGGGCGGCTGGCCCGACTCCCTGGAGCGCGCGCCGTACGAACCGGTCGACCACGTCGAGGTCTTCGGGCTCTCGGGCCTGCCCGCCGCCGTCGGTGAGGTGAGCGAGCTCGTCGCGGGCGGCGCCATCGGCGGCAGGCTCGTCGCGGCCGCCGGACCCGACCTGCACCTGGAGACCGAGGGCAAGGGGGTCGTCGTACTGGACACGCGGCTGATGACGGGGTGGGAGCTGGTCCCGGCCGCCGGAGCGGAGAACACCGTGCCGGTGCGGGAGTTCAAGGAGTCGCCGGGGGTTCAGGACGGGTTGTTCTGACGAGGGGAGTGGTTCGCTGTGCGCCGGTCGTGGACGGCATGGGTCATCACCGTGGTGCGGCTGTCGTCGCCTTTGAAGTGCCGTGCCGTGCCCTCATGTTGAGCTCTGTCCGGGGCGCCGAACAAGGGATTCCCCAAGGGTTCCCTGAGAGGCGCCTGTGAGTTTCTCAGGAAAATCACAGATTTCCGAAAGGGTGCTCTCAGGGGGCCCCGACAAGGTGTTCACCATGACCACGACCTCGCCCCAGGGGCGCACCGAACTGCTGAGGCCGGACGGGAGCCCCGTCCGAGTGCTTGTGGTGGACGACGAACTGTCGATCACCGAGCTGCTGTCCATGGCCCTGCGCTATGAGGGATGGCAGATCCGGAGTGCGGGAGACGGCACGGGTGCCGTCCAGACCGCGCGGGAGTTCCGGCCCGACGCCGTCGTTCTCGACATGATGCTCCCCGACATGGACGGCCTGACCGTCCTCGGGCGGCTCCGCCGTGAGCTGCCCGATGTGCCGGTGCTGTTCCTGACCGCGAAGGACGCGGTCGAGGACCGTATCGCCGGGCTCACCGCCGGTGGTGACGACTACGTCACCAAGCCGTTCAGCCTCGAAGAGGTCGTGGCGCGGCTGCGTGGGCTCATCCGCCGCTCCGGTGCGGCCGACCGCCGCAGTGACTCCGTGCTGGTCGTCGGTGACCTCACCCTCGACGAGGACAGCCACGAGGTCTCGCGGGCCGGGGAGAACATCCACCTCACGGCGACGGAGTTTGAACTCCTGCGCTTCCTCATGCGTAATCCCCGGCGTGTGCTCAGCAAGGCGCAGATCCTCGACCGGGTGTGGTCGTACGACTTCGGCGGCCAGGCCAATGTCGTC
This sequence comes from Streptomyces sp. NPDC019531, assembly GCF_044903305.1. Classification (NCBI taxonomy): domain Bacteria; kingdom Bacillati; phylum Actinomycetota; class Actinomycetes; order Kitasatosporales; family Streptomycetaceae; genus Streptomyces; species Streptomyces sp. NPDC019531. Next base: position 40,186 of record NZ_JBJDQL010000026.1, read on the forward strand.
GAGCTCTACATCTCCTACCTGCGCCGCAAGATCGACGCGGGACGTGAGCCGATGATCCACACCCGGCGCGGTGCCGGCTACCTGATCAAGCCCGCCGCCTCATGAGCGGGCGACGACGGCCGCGGGCGCAGAAGCGAGCAGGGCGAGCAGGCAAGCCGCGCACGCTGCGGACGCGGCTCGTCGTCGCGTCCGTGGTGCTGATCGCCGTGGTGTGCGCGGTGATCGGCACGGTGACGACGCTGGCGTTGCGGTCACATCTGTACGACCAGCTGGACGGCAAGCTGCGTGAGACCGCCGGGCGCGCGGTGGGCATCGGCAGGGACAAGGCGCCGGAGCCCGGCAACGGAACCGCCCCCCAGACCAACCCCCCCGGCTCGGACACGGAGGTCTCGGCCGGGGAGAAGGCCGCGAACTTCGTCGGGCAGGCCCCGACGCAGCCCGACACCATTGCCGCGTACGTCCAGAACGGCAAGATCGTCAGTGCCGCCATCGCCAAGCAGCAGAAGGACAGCGACGGCGTCTTCAAGGGCATGACCACGAGCAACCTCAACGCGGCGCAGAAGGCGGCCATCGCCGAGGTCTCCCAGGACGGGAACCCCCACACCGCGGACATCCCCGGCCTCGGCGAGTACCGCGTCCAGTACCTCACGAACAAGGTGAGCGGCGAGTCCTACTACGTCGCCCTCCCCACCGACGACGTCAACAGCACCATCAACACCCTGATCCTCGTGGAGATCAGCGTCACCGCCGCCGGTCTCGGCGCCGCCGTCATCGCCGGATACGTCCTCGTCGGTGTCGCCACCCGTCCCCTGCGCAGGGTCGCCAACACCGCCACCCGGGTCTCCGAACTGCCCCTGCACACCGGTGAGGTCAACCTCAGCGAGCGGGTGCCCGAGTCGCAGTGCGATCCGCACACCGAGGTCGGTCAGGTCGGCTCCGCGCTGAACAGGATGCTGGACCACGTCCATGGCGCCCTCCACGCGCGGCAGCAGAGCGAGATGCGGGTGCGGCAGTTCGTCGCCGATGCCAGTCATGAGCTGAGGACGCCGCTCGCCTCCATCCGCGGGTACGCCGAGCTGACCAGACGCGGCAGGGAAGAGGTCGGCCCCGACACCCGGCACGCTCTCGGCCGTATCGAGTCCGAGGCGGGCCGTATGACGCTGCTCGTGGAGGACCTGCTGCTGCTCGCGCGCCTGGACGCGGGGCGGCCCCTCCAGTTCGAGCAGACCGACCTCATCCCGCTCGTCGTGGACACCATCAGCGACGCCCGCGCGGCCGGCATGGACCACAACTGGCGCCTGGACCTGCCCGACGAACCCGCCCTCGTCTCCGGTGACGCGGCCCGTCTCCAGCAGGTGCTCATCAACCTGCTCGGTAACGCCCGCAAACACACTCCGGAGGGGACGACCGTCACCGCCCGGGTGCAGCGGCGCGGCCCCTGGATGTGCGTGGACGTCGAGGACAACGGCCAGGGCATCCCGTCCGAGCTGCTCCCGCACGTTTTCGAGCGGTTCGCGCGTGGCGACTCCTCGCGCTCCCGTGCCTCCGGTTCGACGGGCCTCGGTCTCGCCATCGTGCAGGCCGTCGCGACCGCGCACGACGGTGCCGTGACCGTCGACAGCGTTCCCGGGCGCACCGTGTTCACCATGCACCTGCCCGCGCTCGGTCCCGTGGCCCCGCGTCCGGCGCCCGAAACGAATTGGCAATCGCACTCACAGGCACAGCACAGCGCTGCCATATGGGTGCAACAGGGCGCTTGACCAGAGTCGTTGTCATGCGAACCGATTCTTCTCCCGGCACCCTGCCGGCGCGGGAGCACCTCCCGGCCGGCGACGCCGGTACGCCTGTCCTGGACGTAGTGATCCCCGTTTACAACGAGGAGAAGGACCTCCAGCCGTGTGTGCTGAGACTGCACGAGCACCTCAAGCGCACGTTCCCGTACGCGTTCCGCATCACCATCGCGGACAACGCGTCGACGGACACCACTCCCCTGGTGTCGCAGCGGCTGGAGGCGGAGATCCCGGAGGTCAAGGCCTTCCGGCTGGAGCAGAAGGGCCGCGGCCGGGCGCTCAGGACCGTCTGGTCCGCCTCGGACGCCCCGATCCTCGCCTACATGGACGTGGACCTGTCCACCGACCTCAACGCCCTGCTGCCGCTGGTGGCCCCGCTGATCTCGGGCCACTCCGACCTGGCGATCGGCTCCCGGCTCGCCCGTAGCTCGCGGGTGGTGCGCGGCCCCAAGCGTGAGTTCATCAGCCGCGCCTACAACCTCATCCTGCGCGGCTCCCTCCAGGCCCGCTTCTCCGACGCACAGTGCGGCTTCAAGGCCATCCGGCGTGACGTGGCGCAGGTCCTGCTGCCGCTCGTCGAGGACACCGGCTGGTTCTTCGACACCGAGATGCTGGTCATCGCCGAGCGCGCGGGACTCCGTATCCACGAAGTGCCCGTGGACTGGGTCGACGACCCCGACTCCACCGTCCACATCGTCAAGACGGCGACCGAGGACCTGAAGGGGGTGTGGCGCGTGGGCAAGGCCCTCGCCACCGGCGCGCTGCCGCTGGACCGGATCGCCCGCCCGTTCGGCGACGACCCCCGCGACCGCGATGTGCAGGACGTGCCGAAGGGGCTGGCCCGCCAGCTCGTCGGGTTCTGTGTCGTCGGCGGTCTGTCGACCCTCTTCTACCTGGTGCTCTACAGCGTCTTCCGCCAGTTCGGCGGCTCCCAGGTGGCCAACGCGCTGGCCCTGCTGGTCTCGGCGGTCGCCAACACCGCCGCCAACCGACGGCTGACCTTCGGGGTGCGCGGGCGGGGCGGCGCCGTCCGGCACCAGGCGCAGGGCCTGGTCGTCTTCGGTATCGGTCTCGCGCTGACCGCCGGTTCGCTGGCCGCCCTGAACGCGGCCACCAGCGACCCGGCGCACTCCACCGAGCTGGCGGTCCTGATCGCCGCCAACCTCGCGGCGACGGTTTTGCGCTTCCTGCTCTTCCGGGCCTGGGTGTTCCCCGACCGCGACGACGAGCAGCCACGCTCGACCGTCGTGGCCTCGCACACCCCGCCCTCGCACACCCCGTCCTCGCCGACGTACTCCACCCAGCAGCTCCCCGCCGCACAGACCTACCCGGCACTGCCGCAGCGCCCGACGGCGAACCAGTACGCCACGGCACCGCGCGGCCCGCAGTCTCCGTACGACACGACCGAGTTCCGCGCCGGTGAAGCCGCGGAGCAGCGCTCCTGGAAGGACGCCACGATGCACCTCAACCCGGTGCGTCCGACCGACACCGACCCGAGGAACTCCTGATGACCACGCAGACCGACCATCCGACCCAGCAGGGTTCCGGGTGGGGTCCGGCGGCGACGGCCCCCGAGGCGCCGGTCGCTCCCCCGGCCCCCGAGTCCGGTGAACCCAAGCAGCCCTTCGCGCAAAGACTGTGGCGCGGCCGCCCCGAGGATCCCCGCTGGGTGCGCCCGGCGTTCTGGGGCCTGCTGCTCGCCACAGCGGCGCTCTACTTCTACAACCTGAGCGCCTCCGGCTACGCCAACTCCTTCTACTCGGCGGCCGTCCAGGCCGGCACCAAGAGCTGGAAGGCGATGTTCTTCGGCTCGCTCGACGCGGGCAACGCCATCACCGTCGACAAGCCCTCGGCGTTCCTGTGGCCGATGGAGATCGCGGCGAGGATCTTCGGCCTGAACTCCTGGACGATCCTCGGCCCCGAGGTCCTCATGGGCGTCGGCACCGTCGCGGTCGTCTACGCCTCCGTGCGCCGCCGGTTCAGCCCCGCGGCCGGTCTGATCGCGGGCGCCGTGCTCGCGCTCACCCCCGTCGCGGCGCTGATGTTCCGGTTCAACAACCCGGACGCGATGCTGGCCCTGCTGATGGCGCTGGCCTGCTACTTCGTCGTCCGCGCCGTCGAGGACGGCAAGACGAAGTGGCTGGTGTGGGCGGGCGTCGCGATCGGCTTCGCCTTCCTCGCGAAGACCCTGCAGGCCTTCCTGATCCTGCCGTCGCTCGCGATCGTGTACGCGGTCGTCGCACCGGTCTCCCTGAAGAAGCGCTTCGGCCAGCTGGCCGCGGCCACCCTCGCCCTGGTCGTCTCGGGCGGCTGGTGGGTCGCGATCGTCGAGCTGTGGCCCGCCTCCTCCCGCCCCTACATCGGCGGCTCGCAGAACAACTCCTTCCTGGAGCTGACCTTCGGCTACAACGGTCTCGGCCGCCTGAACGGCGAGGAGACCGGCAGTGTCGGACCCGGCGGCGGCACCGTCAGCGCCTGGGGCGAGACCGGCTGGAACCGGATGTTCAACTCCGAGATCGGCGCGCAGATCTCCTGGCTGCTGCCGGCCGCGCTGATCCTGCTGGCCGCGGGCCTGGTGGCGACCCGCAAGCTCAAGCGGACCTCGGTGACCCGGGCCTCGTTCCTGGTGTGGGGCGGCTCGCTGCTGATCACCCTGGTGGTCTTCAGCTTCATGGCGGGCATCTTCCACCAGTACTACACGATCGCCCTGGCCCCCTACATGGCCGCCGTGGTCGGCATGGGCGCGGGCATCCTCTGGGAGAAGCGCGCCGAGATGTGGGCCTCGCTCAGCCTCGCGGCCGCGGTCGTGGCGGGCTCCGCCTGGGGCTACGTCCTTCTCAACCGCACTCCGGACTACCTGCCCTGGCTGAAGTGGCTGGTCCTCATCGGCGGGCTGGTCGCCGCGCTCGGTCTGGTCTTCGTGGCCAAGCTCGGCCGGCAGCTCGCGCTCGCCGCGGCGGCGCTGGGCATCGTGGCGGCGCTGGCCGGTCCTGCGGCGTACACGCTGAGCACGGTCAACTCCGCGCACACCGGCTCGATTCCGACGGCCGGTCCGTCGGGGGCGGGCATGGGCGGCGGTCCCGGTGGCGGCGGCGGTCGCGGCGGCTTCGGCGGCGGCAACGGTGGCGGCCCGGGCGGCCAGACCCAGCAGAACGGCAACGGCAACACGCAGAGCCAGGGACAGGGTCAGCAGGGCCAGGGCTTCCCGGGCGGCGGCATGCCCGGCCAGAACGGCAACACCCAGGGCAACGGCACCACCCAGAACCAGCAGGGCGGTATGCCCGGCGGTACGGGTGAGGGCGGCGGCATGGGTGGCGGCGGTGGCGTCGGCGGTCTGCTCAACGGCGCCAGCGTCTCCTCCGAGGCCAAGAAGCTGCTGCAGGCCGACGCGGACGACTACACCTGGGCGGCGGCCGCGATCGGTGCCCAGAATGCGGCGAGCTACCAGCTGGCCTCCGACGAGTCCGTGATGGCGATCGGCGGCTTCAACGGCACCGACCCGTCCCCGACGCTGGCCGAGTTCAAGAAGTACGTGGCGGACGGCAAGGTCCACTACTTCATCTCCAGCGGGTCCAGTGGTGGCATGGGCGGCAGCAGCAGCGGTACGTCCTCGCAGATCACCTCGTGGGTCGAGGCCAACTTCAAGAAGGTGACGGTCGGTTCGGCCACCTTCTACGACCTCACCCAGAAGGCGAGCAGCTGACGGTTCTCCCAAGGGGAAGGGCGGTGACTTCGGTCGCCGCCCTTCTCGCATGTCTACGACAGGGTTGCGTTGTACGGCGTATAGGAACTGTTCTACGGTGTACGGCATGACCGCTCCCGCTCCCGCGCCCGCCACCGTCGCCCAGGGCCACCCCCAGCGCTGGCTGATACTCGGCGTCATCTGCCTCGCCCAGCTGACCGTGCTCCTGGACAACACGATCCTGAACGTGGCGATCCCCTCGCTCACCAGCGAACTGGGCGCGGCCACCTCCGACATCCAGTGGATGATCAACGCGTACTCGCTGGTGCAGTCGGGACTGCTGCTCACCGCGGGCAGCGCGGCCGACCGCTACGGCCGCAAGAAGATGCTGGCCGCCGGACTGGTGCTGTTCGGGGTGGGCTCGCTGGTCGCCGGGCTCGCGGACTCCACCGCCCAACTGATCGCGGCGCGGGCCGGGATGGGCGTCGGCGGCGCGCTGCTGATGACCACCACGCTCGCCGTGGCGATGCAGATCTTCTCGCCCGAGGAGCAGCCGAAGGCGATCGGCATCTGGGCGGCGGTGAACTCCCTGGGCTTCGCGACCGGCCCCCTCCTCGGCGGTTTCATGCTGAACCACTTCTGGTGGGGCGCGATCTTCCTGATCAACCTGCCGGTCGCCGCGCTCGCCCTGGTCGCGGTCGTGATCCTGGTCCCCGAGTCGAAGAACCCGCAGGGCGACCGCCCCGACCTCCTCGGCGCGCTGCTCTCCACCATCGGCATGGCCTCCCTGGTGTTCGCGATCATCTCCGGCCCCGAACACGGCTGGACGTCAGGCCGGGTGCTGGGTCCTGCGGCCGTCGCGGTCGTGGTGCTGGCCGGCTTCGCGTACTGGGAGAGCCGCATCCCGTATCCCATGCTCGACATGCACTTCTTCCGCGACCGGCGGTTCACGGGAGCCGTGGCGGGAGCGGTGCTGATCACCTTCGGTATGGGCGGCTCGCTCTTCCTGCTCACCCAGCACATGCAGTTCGTCCTCGGATACGGCCCCCTGGAGGCGGGGCTGCGGACGGCACCGCTCGCCCTGATGATCGTCGCCCTGAACTTCACGGGTCTGTCGGCGAGGTGGTCGACACGGCTCGGCACCCCGCTGTCCATCGGGCTGGGGATGGCGGTGATGGCGGCGGGCCTCCTCTCCATCGCCACGCTCACCGACCACGGGTATCCGGGCACACTGCTGGGCCTGGTGCTCATCGGCGCCGGAGCCGCGGTCGCCAGCCCCGCGATGGCCCACGCGATCATGAGCTCGATCCCTCCGGAGAAGGCCGGCGTCGGGGCGGGGATCAACGGCACGGTGGCGGAGTTCGGGCAGGGGCTGGGGGTCGCGGTCCTCGGCGCGGTGCTGAACGCTCGGTTCGCGGCGGGGATTTCGGTGGCCGCGGTGTCCCTGCCGGGGGCGTTGGCGGAGGCGGGGTCGGCTTCGGAGAGGGCGCGCATCACTGACGCGTTCGCTTCCGGACTGGAGAGCAGTCAGTTGGTGGGGGCGGTGGCTGTGTTGCTGGGTGGGGTGGTGGCGGGTGTTTTGTTGCGGCGGGCGGAGAGGGTGGAGGGCGCCTAGTGGGGTGGGGGCTTGGGCTCGTCGGCGAGTGCGGGCTCGTTGTGGCTGGTCGCGCCCACGCGGCGGAGCCGCAAATCGACACAGCCCCGCGCCCCTTACAGATCGGTGCGGGCCTAGCATCTTTGCCAGTGAACGACGTCTCGGAAGGTGCGCCATGGTGAAGGCAGGCCAAGGAGCGGCCGCGCGAACCAGTGTCTGGCTCGAAGGCAAGGTGCGCCGGGGCGGCCGGGGCGGCGGGCAGCCCTCCGGGCTGGACCGTGAACGCATCACCCACGTCACGGTCCGTCTCCTGGACGCCGAGGGGCTGGCCAAGTTCTCCATGCGGCGGCTGGCCGCCGAGCTGAACGTGACCGCGATGTCCGTCTACTGGTACGTCGACACCAAGGACGACCTTCTCGAACTCGCGCTGGACGCCACCTTCGGCGAACTGGAGCTGCCCAATCCGGAGGCCGACGAGGACTGGCGGGACCAGCTGCGCACGGTGGCCACGGAGTACCGGGGCCTGCTGGTCCGGCACCCCTGGATCTCCCCGCTGGCGGGCACGTTCCTCAACATCGGCCCCAACTCCCTCGCCTTCTCCCGGATCGTGCACCGCGTGATCCGCAAGACCGGCCTGCCCGCCCACGGCATCACCGGCGCGATCTCCGCCGTCTTCCAGTTCGTCTACGGCTTCGGCACCATCGAGGGCCACTTCGTCACCCGCGCCACCCAGGCCGGCATGACCCAGGACGCCTACTTCCGCCACGCCATGACGGCCGCCGCCCAGGCCCCCGACGCCGCGGAGATCCTCAAGGAGAACGAGGAGATCATGACGGCGAGGGGCGGGGACACGGTGGAGGAAATGCGGGACAGGGACTTCGAGTTCGCCCTGGACCTCTTGCTGGCAGGCATCGAAGCGATGGTGAGTGCAACTCCTCAGGGGCGCGGGGAACGGCGCGACCAGCCCCAGTGAACCCGCACCCGCCAACGAACCGAAGCCCCCACCCCCTCAGGCGTCCGGCGAAGCCAGCCTCGCCGGAAAACCGCCGGTGGCAACAGGCCCCCACCGCTCCGGCGTGACCCGAATGATCGACTTCCCCTGCTTCCGCATCGCCGCCCGGTACTCGTCCCAGTCCGGATGCTCCCCCGCGATGTTCCGGTAGTACTCCACCAACGGCTCCACGGACTCCGGCGAGTCGACGACCTCCGCGGTTCCGTCGACCTGAACCCACGGTCCGTTCCACTCGTCGCTCAGCACGATCACGCTGACCCGTGCGTCCCGCTTCGCGTTCCGCGTCTTCGCCCGCTCCGGATACGTGGACACCACGATCCGGCCGGAGTCGTCCACCCCGCACGTGAGCGGCGAGGCCTGCGGCGACCCGTCCCCCCGCCGCGTCAACAGAATCGCCCGGTGCCGGGGCCGCACGAAGTCCAGCAGCTCGTCAAGGGAAACGGCCTTGTTGGTCGCGATGTTCGGTGCCATGGAATCAGCCTAGTTGGAGCGCCACGGAGTTCCACCGAACAGCGTCACGCCCGAGCCGGTCCGCCCCCTCGTCCACGATCCGCAGCAGCTTCAGCCCTGCCTCCGCCGCATGCCCGGCGACCTCCTCGGGCGGGATGTCGTACATCCGCCGATCCACCGGCGGCTCACCGCGCCGCAGCGTGACCAGCAGGATGCCGCCCGGGGCGAGCAGCCCGGCCAGGCGCCGCATGGCGACGGGCCGCTCCTCCGGCCTCAGGTGCATCCACACCGCGGACAGCAGGACGACGTCGTACGGCCCCCGCACACCGGGTATCTCCGGAAGGGCGCCCGCCCGCCAGCTCACCCCGCTGTCGGGGTGCAGCCGCTCGGCCACGCGCCGCAGCTCCGCCACCGGCTCCACCGCGTCGACCCCGAACCCCCGCCGGGCCAGCGCCGCCGCGTCCCGCCCGGTGCCCGCGCCGATGTCCAGCACCCGCGCGGGCGGGTCCGGCAACAGGTCCAGCAGCGCCTCGTGCACGGCCTCGAACGAGACGCTCTCGTACACCCTCCCCAGCCGCTCCGCCGACTCGGCGTAGTAGCCCTGCACCCCCGTGTTCGGCTCCATGCCACAAACCTACGACCTACCACTGACAACGGCCTCAGACCTGCGGCAACGACTCCCCCTGCACCGCCTGCACATCGAGTTCCACCTTGAGCGTCGTCCCGATCGCCGCGATCCCCGCCTGCACGACCTGGTTGTAGTTCATGGCGAAGTCCTCCCGCCGCAGCTGGGTCGTCGCCCGGAAGGCGGCCCGGGTCCCGCCCCAGGGGTCGGCGCCGGTGCCCAGGTAGGCGAGGTCCAGGTCAACGGGTCGTACGACACCGCGCATCGCCAGCTCGCCCCGCACGGTCCACCGGTCCGTACCGGCCACGGCCAGTCCCGTCGACCGGTACGTGATCTCCGGGTACCGCTCGACGTCCAGGAAGTCCGCCGACCTCAGGTGCTCGTCCCGCATCGCGTTGCCCGTGTCGATGGAGGCGGCCCGGATCACCGCCTCCACCCGGGACTTGGTCACATCGTCCGGGGCGACCTCGATCGCCGCGGTGAAGTCCGTGAACCGCCCGTGCACGCTGGAGATACCCAGGTGCTGGGCGACCGCGCCCACGGCGGAGTGGGCCGGGTCCACGGTCCACGGGCCCGGCGGAGGGAGTTCGGCCCCGCCGATACGGGCCAGCGTGACCGTGCCGACCTCGGCGCGCCCTCCCTCAGAGGGGGTACCCCCAGCGGTGACGATCGCGCTCGACGCGGCGGGCGCGTAGCCGACGGCCGTGACGATGACGGTGTACGGCCCCGGCTCCAGCGGAGTCCCGTCCCGTACGGCGCCCTCCGCGTCCGCCTCCGCACGCAGCACCTGCGTCCCGGTCATGTCGGTCACCGTGACGACCGCGTGCGACACGGCCCATCCGTCCCGGGTTCGGATCCTCGCGGTCAGTCCCATTTCACGTAACTCCTCGGCTGCGAAACTGCGACCGGCCCGCGGCGGGTACGCGCCTCCCCTCAGAGCACGCGCTCCCCACCACGGGCCGGGGTTCTGAACTACTCGCCGGGGTGGGCGAGTTCGATGTCGTGACCGTCGACCGCGGGGCCGTTCACCGTCAGGGCCGTGGCCTGCGGCGGGTAGCCCGTCGCGATGACCGTGTACTCGCCGCCGTCCAGGTCGGTGAAGGCGTACGCCCCGTCCGCCCCGGTGGTGGCGGTGCCGACCACGTTGCCCGCCGCGTCCACGAGGGTGACCCGTGCGTCGGCCAGCGGACCGTGCGGTGCCCGTACCACACCCTGGAGGCGGACCCCCGAGTCGAGGTCGACCTCGATCCGGGTGACTCCGGTGCCGCCGACCTCGACGGGCAGCGCGCGCGGCCGGAACCCGGCGGCGTTCACCGCGACGGTCACGGCACCCGGCACCAGCTCGCCGAACGCGAACTCGCCCTGCTCACCGGTGGTCCCGGTGGCCAGCAGATCGCCCCGCACATCGGTGACGATCACCATCGCGTCCTTGACCGGCTCCCCGCTCTGCGCGGCCCGCACGAGCCCGTTCAGCCCGCTGGTGCCGCTGAGGAGGACGTCGTACGCCACCGGCTCGCCGTGCACGAGCACCGTGGACGCCTGCGGCTGGAACCCGTCCGCGGAGGCGATCAGGACGTACGACCCGACGCTCGGCGCCTCGACCGCGTAGGAGCCGTCGGCCTGGGTGACCGACCGGCCCAGCTGCCGTCCCGCCAGCGAGATCAGCGTGACCGCGGCCTGCGGGACCGGCGCGCTCTCGTTGCCGCGCACGAAGCCGCGGACCGGGATGCCGCCGGAGCCCTCACCGGATGCCTCCGGACGGGCCAGGGTGGCCACGGCGGACAGCCGCTGCGTACCCGTGCCGTCGTCGGTGACCTCCGTGTCGGAGGCGGAAGAAGACGACACCGCCCAGCTCGGAACCTGCTCGGCGGCCGGGGTCTCGGCGCCGGCCGGGGCCTCCTCCGTGGCGGCCTGTGCCAGCGCGCCCTTGGTCCGCAACGGGACCTCCTTGATGAACAGGGTGATCAGGAACGCTACGGCCGCGAGGGCGCCGGCGATCAGGAACACGTCGGCGATGCCGTGGCCGTAGGAGCTCTCCATGAGGGTGCGCACCGGGGCCGGCAGCTTGCTCAGGTCCGGGATGCTGTCGGTGGAGGAACCCGAACCGGCAAGGGCGGCCTGGTACTTGGGGTCGAGGGCGGCGATACCGTCCGACACGTAGTGCGTGATCCGGTGGGACATGACCGCGCCGAGCGCGGAGACGCCGACGGCGCCACCCAGGGACCGGAAGAAGGTGACCGTGGAGCTGGCCGAGCCGAGGTCGGACGGGTCGACCTGGTTCTGTGTGCACAGCACCAGGTTCTGCATCATCATGCCGATGCCGAGACCCAGAAGGGCCATGAAGATCGACATCTTCCAGTAGTCCGTGTCGTACCGGATGGTGCCGAGCAGTCCGAGACCGGCCGTGACGAGCACGCCACCGCTGACCAGCCACGCCTTCCAGCGTCCGGTACGGGTGATGAACTGCCCGGAGACGGTGGAGGAGATGAACAGTCCGCCGATCATCGGGATGGTCATCACACCCGACATCGTCGGGGACTTGTCGCGGGCCAGCTGGAAGTACTGGCTGAAGAACACGGTGCCGGTGAACATCGCGACACCGACGAACATCGAGGCCAGCGACGCGAGGGTGATGGTGCGGTTGCGGAACAGGCGCAGCGGGATGATCGGCTCGCGCGCCTTGGACTCGATCAGTACGAAGAGCAGACCGAGGGCGATCGAACCGCCGACCATCGCGTACGTCTGCCAGGAGATCCAGTCGTACTTGTCACCCGCGAAGGTGACCCAGACCAGCAGCAGCGAGACGGCGGCGGCGATGAAGAACGCGCCGGACCAGTCGACCTTGACGTCCCGCTTCACGACGGGCAGGTGCAGGGTCTTCTGCAGCACGATCAGCGCGATGACGGCGAAGGGGACACCGACGTAGAAGCACCAGCGCCAGCCCAGCCAGCTCGTGTCGGTGATGACACCGCCGAGCAGCGGGCCGCCGACGGTCGCGACGGCGAAGGTCGCGCCGAGGTAGCCGGAGTAGCGGCCGCGCTCACGCGGGGAGATCATCGCCGCCATGACGATCTGGGCGAGTGCCGACAGACCGCCGACGCCGATGCCCTGGACGACACGGCAGGCGATCAGCATGCCGGCGTTCTGCGAGAGACCGGCGGCCGCGGAGCCCAGGACGTAGATGACCAGGGCTATCTGGACGAGAGCCTTCTTGCTGTACAGGTCGGCGAGCTTGCCCCACAGGGGAGTGGCCGCGGTCATCGACAGCAGGGCGGCGGTGACGACCCAGGTGTAGGCGGACTGGCCGCCGCCGAGGTCGCTGATGATGTGCGGGAGCGCGTTGGTGACGATCGTGGACGACAGGATCGCCACGAACATGCCGAGCAGCAGGCCGGAGATGGCCTCCATGATCTGCCGGTGCGTCATCGGGGCGTACTCGGCGGCGGAGCCTCCCCCGTGCTTGGCGTGAGCCCGCACACCGGGTGGTGTGGTCGTAGCCATGGGCTTCCTTCTCCTATGTGGTGGTCGCGGGTGTGCGGGTGGTCTGTTCGAGTACGAGGGGTGCGGGGGGTGCGGGAGGCCGGAGTTCGGGGCCGTGCGCGCGTGTGTCGTCGAAACTTGCCCGCAGCCGGGCCATCAGCGCGGTCAGCTGGGCCACCTCGGCGTCGCTCCAGTCGCTCAGCCGCTCGGCGAGCATCTGGCAGGTGCGCCGGGAGAGCTGGTCGAGCAGCGCACGGCCGGCCGGTGTCAGGCGGAGGATGCGTGAGCGCTTGTCCGCCGGGTCGGGGGAGCGCACGATCCAGCCGCGCTCGGCGATGTGCGCGACATGGCGGCTGGTGACCGACATGTCCACGGCGAGCAGCTCGGAGAGCTTGCTCATGCGCATGTCTCCGTGACGTTCGAGCAGGATCAGTACGGCGGCGGAGCCGCTGGGGCACTCGGACGGCATCATCCGTCCGACCTCCCTCTTCACGGCTCCGAAGGCGCTGAACTGGCGGATCAGCTCCTCGTATCGCGTCTGCTCGGCCATCACACCTCCACGTATTCGTTGCTTGGGGCAACCATAGAGCCGTTGGTTGCTACAGGCAAATAAAACGGTGTGAGGGTGGTATAAAAACTTGGTAAAGGCAAGTGTTGCGAACGTGAATCCGCATGTGGGGCCGGTGCCATCCTCGTGAGCCCCGCACTTGGGCCCCACGCCCTGGTTCGCTAGGGTCTCTGGGCATGGCTGATAACCAGGGCCCCCAGGGCAACTACGACCCCGCCGGCAGCACCCAGATGTTCCGCGCGTTCGTCGACGAGGGCCCGCAGGGCCGCCAGCAGCAGACTGCGCCTGCCTCTTCGGGTGGTCCGCGTGTCGGTCTCATCATCGGTGTGGTGGTCGTGGTGGCGATCGTCGCGGCGGTGGCTTGGCTGGCGCTGAAGTAGTCGGTGCGGGTGGGGTGGGGGCGGGCGTTTTGCGCAGTTCCCCGCGCCCCTGAATGCCTGCGGCGGCCTGTGCGGCTCCGGTGGGGGCGTGTGTAGCGCGTGCGGTTTGGTGGGTGGGTCGGGGCCGGGGGGGGGGGGGGGGTTGGGGGGGGGGGGGGGGGCGGGGGTGGGGGGTGTCCGTCCTCGGTCCGGCGGTTGCTGTTGCTTTGGCTGTGCCCTGTGACGGACGCCGGCCGCTGCGGGCGGACACCCCCCACCCCGTCCCCTTCGCGCCGTACGCGGCGAACGGCCCGTCGTGGCGCGCGGGGCGGCGAACGGCTCGTGGTGGCGCGCGGGGTGGCTGACGTCCTTCGTGGCGCGCGGGGTGGCGAACGGCCCGTGGTGGCGCGCTTGGTGGTTGGCGGTCCCGTCGTGGCGCAGGCCGCCTGCAACCCCCTAGGGGCGCGGGGAACTGCGCGACCAGCCACAGCGGACCCGCAGCCGCCAGTCGTCACAGCGAGGCACATCAATAGGCGCCCGGCCCGAGCCCAGCGCTAGCTGTCCGCGGGGAACTGCGCGACCTGAGCGGACGCGCAGTCGCCCGACAACTGAACCCGGCACATCCGATGGCAGAGGGCGTGCCCTCAGTCTGAGATGAGGCCTTCCCGGAGCTGTGCCAGGGTTCGGGTCAGCAGGCGTGAGACGTGCATCTGGGAGATGCCGACCTCCTCGCCGATCTGTGACTGGGTCATGTTGGCGAAGAAGCGCAGCATGATGATCTGCCGCTCACGGGGCGGGAGTTTGGCCAGCAGCGGCTTCAGGGACTCCCGGTACTCCACGCCCTCCAGCGCCGTGTCCTCGTAGCCGAGGCGGTCCGCGAGGGAACCCTCGCCGCCGTCGTCCTCCGGGGCCGGAGAGTCCAGCGAGGACGCGGTGTAGGCGTTGCCGACCGCGAGGCCGTCGACGACGTCCTCCTCGGACACGCCCAGCACGGAGGCGAGTTCGGCGACCGTCGGGGAGCGGTCCAGCTTCTGGGAGAGCTCGTCGCTGGCCTTGGTGAGGGCCAGGCGCAGTTCCTGGAGGCGGCGCGGGACGCGCACCGACCAGGACGTGTCGCGGAAGAAGCGCTTGATCTCGCCCACGACCGTCGGCATCGCGAATGTCGGGAACTCCACGCCCCGTTCGCAGTCGAAGCGGTCGATCGCCTTGATCAGCCCGATGGTGCCGACCTGGACGATGTCCTCCATCGGCTCGTTGCGCGAGCGGAAGCGCGCCGCCGCGTACCGCACCAGCGGGAGGTTGAGCTCGATGAGGGTGTCCCGGACGTACGCGCGTTCGGGGCTGTTCTCGTCGAGTGCGGCGAGCCGCAGGAAGAGGGAGCGGGACAGGGTGCGGGTGTCGATGGCCCCGGACACAGTCGGGGGAGGCAGGGCCGGCGCGGCCTCGACAGCCGGGACGTCGATGAGCGCGGGCGCAGCCTCGCTCTTTGTGAGCGTGAGCACCTTCGAGCTGCCCTGGTCTGCGGACATGCCACCCCCTTTGGGTCGCGGGACGGTCGCGGCGAACGTTCCGCGGGTGGAACGTTCGCCTTCACCTGAATACCGGAGCCGAAGCCACGGCAAACGCGCTTCCGGCAGAATGTCACATGTCGGCAACACGCTGTAGTGACATGTCGACATGTGAGACTCGAATCCGCCCTGGATAAAGGGGGTCTGACGGTTTTTCGGCATAGAAGTGTCGGGAACGGCGCTGGTGAGCGATTCGCTCGCGCCGGTTACGTCTCGATAGTGCTTGCGAACTGCGGTGTTCCGGAACGTGCGACCGTGCGCCCCTTATGCATCGGCTATCCGCAGTCGGCTATGCGTCGATCCGATTGGCGGACCGCAGCCGTTGGAAGCTACGCGCGAGTAGCCTCGAAACGTGCATCTGCGAGACCCCGAGTTCCGCGCTGATTTGTGACTGGGTGAGGTTGCTGTAGTAGCGCAGGAGAAGGATTCTCTGCTCCCGCTCGGGGAGTTGGACCAGTAGGTGGCGGACCAGGTCCCGGTGCTCCACACCGTCCAGGGCGGGATCCTCGTAGCCGAGCCGGTCCAGCAGGCCCGGCAGTCCGTCGCCCTCCTGGGCCGCCTCGAGCGAGGTGGCGTGGTACGACCGCCCGGCCTCGATGCAGGACAGCACCTCGTCCTCGCCGATGCGCAGCCGCTCGGCGATCTCGGCGGTCGTCGGGGTGCGTCCGAAGGCGGTCGTCAGGTCCTCGGTCGCGCCGTTGACCTGTACCCACAGCTCGTGCAGGCGGCGCGGGACATGGACCGTGCGGACGTTGTCGCGGAAGTACCGCTTGATCTCGCCGACGACGGTCGGCATCGCGAAGGTCGGGAACTGCACACCGCGGTCCGGGTCGAAGCGGTCGATCGCGTTGATGAGTCCGATGGTGCCGACCTGGATCACGTCCTCCATCGGCTCGTTGCGGGAGCGGAAGCGAGAGGCCGCGTAGCGCACGAGCGGAAGGTTGGCCTCGATGAGCGCCGTCCGCACCCGGTTGTGCTCCGGCGTGCCCGCCTTGAGCCCCTTCAGCTGGCCGAAGAGCACCTGGGTGAGCGCTCGGGTGTCGGCGCCGCGGCTACGGGGCGCGGCCGGCGCCGGTTCGGTGGCTTCCTGGGGAGGCGCAGTACTGGCCGACAAGGTCAACGCCACCTCTTCGTTGGTCAACTCATCCGTCAAAAGCGGTCATAGCATCACAAGACATGTGCACTGTGTGCAAGCACCGCATAACCTTGGGTTACGCCGTGTTGAGGGGCAAGTTGGGGCGCAAGACGCGGGAAAGCCTCCCGTCGTTGCCGGCGGGAGGCTTCGGAGTGAGCGGGCTCAGTACGCGTAGTCCGCGATCACCCAGGTCGCGAACTCCTTCCACAGCGCCACGCCCGCCTGGTGCTCCGGGTGCTCGACGTACGTCCGCAGTGCGGCCGGGTCGTCGAAGCCGGAGTTGATGGCGAAGTCGTAGGCGATGGGGCGGTCGCTGAGGTTCCAGCCCAGCTCCCAGAAACGGATCTCGGGGATCTTGCCGTCCAGCGAGCGGAAGGCCTCGACGCCCTCCACGACCCGCGGGTCGTCGCGCTCGACGCCCTCGTTGAGCTTGAAGAGGACGAGGTGGCGGATCATCTGCGCTCCCAGCTAGTGCGCCCCGTCGGCGAGCCATGTGAAGAAGTCGCCGATGGCCTTGGCGGCGTCTGATATGCCCTCGAACCCTATCTGCACGTAGCCGGCCGCCGTCTTGGGGTCCGTGATCACCACGTAGAGCACGAAGACCACGAGTACATAGACGGCGATCTTCTTTCCGTTCACCGCCACTGCGGCCTCCCCCGCTTGGTGCTGCTGTTCCTTCTGGGGCGCGAGTGTAACCGGGGTGATCACCATGCATGAAGGGCCCCGTCTCTCGACGGGGCCCTTCTCAAGCGGTAGCGGAGGGATTTGAACCCTCGGTGACTTGCGCCACACTCGCTTTCGAGGCGAGCTCCTTCGGCCGCTCGGACACGCTACCGAGGGAGACCTTACAGCAAGGTGGGGCGTGCTTTGAAATCGGTAATCGGTCGTCGGTGGGCCCGGTCGCGGCTCCTTCAGCGGTCCCGGAAGAACTCCGTGAGCAGCCGGGCGCATTCCTCCGCGAGGACGCCCTCGACCACCTCGGGCCTGTGGTTGAGCCGCCGGTCGCGGACGACGTCCCACAGGGAGCCGGCCGCGCCCGCCTTCTCGTCCCGGGCGCCGTAGACGACCCGGTCCACCCGGGACTGCACGATCGCGCCCGCGCACATCGTGCAGGGTTCGAGGGTGACGACGAGCGTGCAGCCCGTCAGCCGCCACTCGCCGGCCTCCGCGGCGGCCCGGCGGATCGCGAGGACCTCCGCGTGGGCCGTCGGATCGCCGGTGGCCTCGCGTTCGTTGTGGCCGGCCGCGAGCACGGTCGTACCGTCCGGGGACAGGACGACGGCGCCCACAGGCACGTCAGCGCCGGCCCTGCCGGCCTCGGCCAGGGCGAGCCGCATCGCGGCCCGCCAGCGGTCGCGTACCGGGTCGGGGGTGCTTTCCTGAGGGGTCGGTGCGGTCAGCGGACGGTCTCCAGGACCTCCGAGGCGCCCAGGGCCTCGGCGATCTCGCTGACCGCGTCCTGCGACAGGGTCTTCAGCTCCTTCTCGCTGACGCCCAGGTCGTCGAGGACCGCGGGATCGCCGACCGGACCGTGCGGTACGGCCTCGGCGGAGCCGCCGCCGCTCTCGGCGTCGTCGTCCTCCTCCTCGTCCTCACCGTCCTCGGTCCCGTCGAGGTCCAGGGACTCCAGGTCGGCGTCGTCGTCGCCGGGCTCCCTTCCGAGCAGTTCGTCGGTGAGCAGGATCTCGCCGTACGAGCTGCGGGCAGCGGCGGCGGCGTCGGAGACATAGATGCGAGGGTCTTCCTCGCCGTCGATGCGGACGACCCCGAACCAGGCGTCCTCCTGCTCGATCAGTACGAGCACCGTGTCGTCCTCGGCCGAGGCTTCCCTGGCGAGGTCGGCCAGATCCGACAGGGTCTCCACATCGTCGAGCTCTGTGTCGCTCGCTTCCCACCCGTCTTCGGTGCGCGCGAGCAGTGCGGCGAAGTACACCGTGACTCTCCCACTGGTCATAGGCGTGCCGGTTGGCGGTCCCCCCGGCGGAGGTTGCGGGCGGGGAGAGCTCGGCTCCGAGCCCCACCCACTCGGAATCGTGGCAGAAACAAGGCGTTCAGGGGACGTCTTCGGCACCCTGTGTCCGGTGGTTTTGATCGCACATGCATCGGCACATCGGCGAAGGACTCACCAGCGCACTCGTTGCCGCCACGAGCGGGATCGTACGCGGCTTTTCCAAGCGCCTTCGCACGGCCACCTGTTCAGCGCACCGCCGGGGTGTTCCGCACCACTCCCTGGACCCCTTCGGGGCGCGTGGTCTCTCCTCACCAACGGAAGGTCCGCATGCGCATCGCGTGCCGCAGCCGGGCGACCTTCGCGCGGCGCGGCTGCACCCGGTCGCGCAGTTCACGGGCTTCCGCGAGGTCGCGCAGGAACTGGGCGCGACGGCGGCGGCGGTCGGCTTCGCTCTCCCGCGGGTCTCGCGGCGAGGGCTCGCTCAGGTCTCGTGCCGAGGGCTCGCGCTGTGACGGGTCCTGGTCGGTATCGCGCTCAGGCAGGTCAGGAAGGTCAGGCATCGGTTCACCACCCCAGTCCGTCCCTCCCACTTTCCCCCGGTCGGGCGGTTTGACGCCAGCGCGAGCGGTGCGGTGGGCCCGGCTACTGTTGTGCACATGCGTCTCCACGTCGTCGACCACCCGCTGGTCGCCCACAAGCTCACCACGCTGCGCGACCAGCGCACCGACTCCGCGACCTTCCGTCGTCTCGCCGATGAGCTGGTCACCCTGCTCGCCTACGAGGCCACGCGGGACGTACGTACCGAGGCGGTCGACATCCGGACCCCGGTCGCCTCCACGACCGGTGTGAAGCTGTCCCACCCGCGGCCGCTGGTGGTGCCGATCCTGCGCGCCGGGCTCGGCATGCTCGACGGCATGGTCCGGTTGCTGCCGACCGCCGAGGTGGGTTTCCTCGGCATGATCCGCGATGAGCAGACGCTGCAGGCCACCACGTACGCCGCGCGTATGCCGGAGGATCTCTCGGGGCGGCAGGTGTACGTCCTCGATCCGATGCTCGCGACGGGCGGCACCCTGGTCGCGGCGATCCGGGAGCTCATCAGGCGCGGCGCGGACGATGTGACCGCGGTGGTGCTGCTTGCCGCGCCCGAGGGCGTGGAGATCATGGAGCGGGAGCTGGCCGGGACGCCGGTGACGGTGGTCACGGCGGCGGTCGACGACCATCTGAACGAGCACGGCTACATCGTTCCGGGCCTCGGCGACGCGGGCGACCGTCTGTACGGCGCGGCTGAGTAGCACTGCCCCTGCTGCGGCCTGTGCGGGGGGGGGGGGGGGGGCCGTTTTGCGCAGTTCCCCGCGCCCCTGAATGCCTGCGGCGGCCTGTTTCGGTTTGGTGGGGTTTGTGTAGCGCGTGCGGGTGGGTTGTGGGTCGGGGACGGGGTGGGGGGTGTCCGTCCTCGGTCCGGCGGGTGCTGTTGCTTCAACAGTGCTCTGTAACGGACGCCGGCCGCTGCGGGCGGACACCCCCCACCCCGTCCCCTGCGCGCCGTACGCGGCTAAAGGTGCGTCCACCGTCCCCACCCCAGGGGCGCGGGGAACTGCGCGACCAGCCCCCACCGGGCCGCAGCCGCCCGACAACCCGACCCGCAAGCGAGCGTTTCCGCAGGTGGGAGGCGTTCGAATGGCTATCGTACAAGAGTTCGAAGATGGGGGTATGGTGGTGCTGAGGCAGTAGGGAACTGATGTTCGAGAGCGGGAGGTGCGGATGACCGGCTTCACCCATCTGCACACCGTCTCCGGGTTCTCCCTGCGCTACGGCGCCTCGCACCCGGAGCATCTCGCCGAGCGCGCCTCCGAGCGGGGCATGGACGCCCTCGCCCTCACCGACCGGGACACCCTCGCGGGTGCGGTCCGGTTCGCCAAGGCCTGTGCGAAGGCGGGGGTGCGGCCGTTGTTCGGAGTGGGGCTGGCGGTGGAGGAGGCCGAGCCCGTACGACAGGAGCGGCGCCGTGCTCCCGTGCGGGGCGGTGCCTTCATCGATGAGTCGACACCCCGGGTCACCTTCCTCGCCCGGGACGGCGCCCGGGGCTGGGCCGACCTGTGCCGACTCGTCACGGCGGCGCACACGGGGCAAGGCGCGCCGCTGCTGGCCCGGGCCGAGAACCGGGGGGACGGCCTGACCGTGCTGCTCGGGCCCGCCTCCGATGTCGGCCGCGCCCTCGCCGCCGGCCGTCCCGACCGGGCCGCCCGGCTGCTTGTTCCCTGGCGGGAGACCTACGGCGACGCCCTGCGGCTCGAAGCGGTCTGGCACGGGCGCAAGGGCACCGGACCGGGCTCGCTGCGGCTGGCCGCCCGTACCGTCGGCTTCGCCGCCGAGCAGCGGGTCCGGCCCGTGCTCGGCAACGCCGTCCGGTACGCCGACGCCGGGCTCGGGCCGGTCGCCGATGTGCTGGACTCCGCCCGGCGGCTCGTGCCGGTCGGTGCCATCGAGGAACTGGACTCGGGCGAGGCCTGGCTCAAGGACCCGGGCGCCATGCTGGGGGCCGCCGAGCGGATCGTCGAAGCCGCGGGTTTCCGGCGGGACACCGCGTACCGGCTGATGGAGCAGACACAGGTGACGGCCGCCGAGTGCCTGGTCGATCCCGAGGACGACCTCGGCATCGGCACCGTTCACTTCCCCGAGCCGCATCTCGTCGGCGCGGGCCGGCGCACCGCTCAGCGGGCGCTGGCCTCACGGGCGGCGGCGGGGATGGCGGTGAAGGGGTATGCGGGGAGGCGGAGTTACTGGGATCGGATGCATCAGGAACTCGACATCATCGCCCATCACGGTTTCGCCTCCTACTTCCTGACGGTCGCTCAGGTCGTCGACGACGTGCGGGACATGGGAATCCGGGTGGCCGCCCGTGGCTCCGGTGCGGGCTCGCTCGTCAACCACCTTCTCGGGATCGCCCACGCCGATCCCCTCGAACACGGGCTGCTGATGGAGCGGTTCCTGTCCAAGCGACGGCTCGTGCTGCCCGACATCGACATCGACGTGGAGTCCGCACGCCGCCTGGAGGTCTACCGGGCGATCATCGGCCGGTTCGGCACCGAGCGGGTCGCGACGGTCGCGATGCCGGAGACGTACCGGGTGCGGCACGCGGTCCGGGACGTCGGTGCGGCGCTGTCGATGGACCCCGCCGACATCGACCGTATCGCCAAGTCCTTCCCGCACATCCGGGCGCGGGACGCCCGCGCGGCGCTGGAGGAGCTGCCCGAACTCAAGGCGCTGGCAGGGGAGCTCCGGCGGGAAGGGGCGCGGTACGGGAGGTTGTGGGAGCTGGTCGAGGCGCTCGACGCCCTTCCGCGCGGAATCGCCATGCATCCGTGCGGGGTGCTGCTCTCCGACGCCTCCCTGCTCCGTCGTACGCCGGTCGTGCCGACCAGTGGCGAGGGGCTGCCCATGTCGCAGTTCGACAAGGAGGACGTCGAGGATCTCGGGCTGCTCAAGCTCGACGTGCTGGGCGTGCGGATGCAGTCGGCGATGGCGCACGCGGTCGCGGAGGTGGAGCGGGCGACGGGGGAGCGGGTCGACCTGGACGCCGTACCGCCGGGCGACCCGGCGACGTATCAACTCATCCGTTCCACCGAGACGTTGGGCTGCTTCCAGATCGAGTCGCCGGGCCAGCGGGACCTGGTCGGGCGGCTGCAGCCGGCGACCTTCCACGACCTCGTCGTCGACATCTCGCTCTTCCGGCCGGGGCCGGTCGCCGCCGACATGGTGCGGCCGTTCATCGAGGCGCGGCACGGGCGGGCGCCCGTCCGGTATCCGCACCGGGACCTGGAGCGGCCGCTGAGGGAGACGTACGGGGTCGTCGTCTTCCACGAGCAGATCATCGACATCGTCGACATCATGACCGGGTGCGGGCGCGGCGAGGCGGACCGGGTGCGGCGCGGGCTGTCCGATCCGGAGTCGCAGGGGCGGATCCGGTTCTGGTTCGCGCAGCACGCGGCGGCGAACGGCTATGACGCGGAAACGATTCAGCGGACCTGGGAGATCATCGAGGCCTTCGGGTCGTACGGCTTCTGCAAGGCGCACGCGGTCGCCTTCGCCGTACCGACGTACCAGTCGGCGTGGCTGAAGGCGCACCATCCTGCTGCTTTTTACGCCGGGCTGCTCACGCACGATCCCGGGATGTACCCGAAGCGGCTGCTGCTGGCGGACGCACGGCGGCGCGGGGTGCCGATCCTGCCGTTGGACGTGAACGGGTCGGGGGTCGCACATCGGATCGAACTGGTGTCTGATAATCCTTCGGTGTGGGGCCTGCGACTCGCCCTCTCCGACGTGCACGGCATCAGCGAGGCCGAGGCGGAGCGGATCGCTCAGGGGCAGCCGTACGCCTCACTGCTGGACTTCTGGGAGCGGGCGCGGCCGAGTCGGCCCCTGGCCCAAAGGCTTGCCCAAGTAGGGGCGTTGGACTCCTTCGGCGCCAACCGGCGGGATCTGCAACTGCACCTGACCGAGCTGCACCGGGGCGGGCGGGGTGCGGGCGGTGGTCAACTCCCCCTGGCCGGTGGGCGGAAGACCGCCCCGGCCGGGTTGCCGGATCTCTCCTCCGTGGAGCGGCTCAGCGCCGAGCTGGGCGTGCTGTCGATGGACGTCTCGCGCAATCTGATGGACGACCACCAGGAGTTCCTGCGGGAGTTGGGCGTGGTCAGCGCGCGGCGGCTGCGGGAGGCGCGGCACGGTGAGACCGTACTGGTCGCGGGGGCCAAGGCGGCCACCCAGACGCCGCCGATCCGGTCCGGCAAGCGGGTCGTCTTCTCCACCCTCGACGACGGCACCGGCCTGGTCGATCTCGCCTTCTTCGAGGACTCGCACGACGCCTGCGCGCACACCGTCTTCCACTCCTGGCTGCTGCTGGTGCGCGGAGTGGTGCAGCGGCGCGGTCCGCGCAGCCTCAGTGTGGTGGGCGCGGCCGCCTGGAACCTCGCCGAACTGGTCGAACTGCGGGACGGGGAGGGCCTCGACGCGGTGGCGGCGCGGTTGGCGGAGCCGACGCCTGCGCGGACCGGCGACGCGGCAGGGGATCCGACCGGCGGCCGGCGAATCCAAATGCCGACGGGATACGAACTGCATCCGTGGGCCGATCTACGACCGGCGGGTCAAGAGGCTTCACAGGTACGGAAGTTGTGGCACCAGAGTCCGGGGAGTGCGGGATGACCATCCTCTGTGTACGTTTCCAGCTGCCGCCGACGCGGGAGGCGGCCCTGCCCGAACTGCTCGGCCTCCTGGAGGAGTTCACGCCCGTCGTCGAGGCGCTGCCGCCGGACGGGGCGTTGGCCGATCTGCGGGGCGCCGAACGCTACTTCAAGCGGGACGCCGTCGAGCTGGCCTCGGTGATCCGGGTCCGCGCCCTCGCGCTGCACGGGATCGACTGCGCGATCGGCGCCGGGCCCGGACCGATGCTGGCCCGTATGGCGCTGAAGGACGCCCTGCCTGGGCTGACCTGTGCGGTTCCCGAGGACATGGTCACGGACTTCCTCGCCGACCGGCCCGTCGCCGTGCTCCCCGGCGTCGGTGCCGCGACCGCCCGCGTCCTGTGCGAGTACGGCCTCGACACCCTGGGCCGGGTCGCCGCCGCGCCCCTGTCCACACTCCAGCGCCTGGTCGGCGCCAAGGTCGGCCGCGAGTTGCACGAGAAGGCGAACGGCGTGGACCGCGGCCGGGTGGTCCCGAACGGTGTCGCTCGGTCCCTCGCCACCGAACGCCCCTTCGCCCGTGATGAGTTGGACTCCGGTCGGCACCGCCGCGTCCTGCTCTCCGCCACCGAGGAACTGGGCGCCCGGCTGCGCGCCCTCGACAAGGTCTGCCGCACCCTGACCCTCACGGTGCGCTACGCCGACCGCACCGCGACCACCCGCAGCCGCACCCTCGGCGAACCCACCGCCCACTCGGCGGCCCTGACCAGGGCGGCCTACGGCATGTACGAGGCGTTGGGCCTCCAGCGGGCCCGGGTCCGCTCCATCTCCCTCCGGGCCGAGGGCCTCGACTCCGCCGAGCAGGCCTCCCACCAGCTCACCTTCGACCCCACCGACGAGAAGCTCCGCCGTATCGAGGAGGCAGCGGACCGTGCCCGGGCGAGGTTCGGGCCGCTCGCGGTGATGCCGGGGACGCTGGCGGCGTAGGGGTCAGTTGGCCCACGGCGGAGTGATGCGGGTGCCGTCGGCGAGTTCCGCCTCCAGACCGATGGAGGTCGTGACCCAGGTGAGCGCGGTGTGATCGGTCGGGTTCTCGACGGCCAGGGTCGCGCCAGGGTTGATGATCACCGTGTCGCCCGCGGTGATCCGGTGGGTGGTGCCGTCGAGGGCGATCAGGAGTTCGCCGATGAGCAGGTGGAAGATCTCCTCCCGGTTGACCGTGTGCGCGGGAGCCTTGGTCCCGGGCGGGATCTCACCGCGCCAGGCGCACAGCTCCCTGCTGCCGGTGAGGGGAGTGGCGTACGAGACGAAACGGGCGCCGTGGATCTCGTGGGTGACGGCTTCGGACGAGCGGACTATGGGCATGCGGGCCTCCGTGATCGACAGATGGTCAAGCAACTTGAGCAAGTAGCTTGACTATAGTGTCTTCATGCAGAACTCCGAAGCCCTTTCTCTGGCCGCCGCCCTGCTCTCCACCGCGAGCGATCTGACACGGCGCATCAACGACGGTGTCGTCGCCCGTGGATTCGAAGGGGTGCGCCCCGCCCACGGCTTCGCGTTCACGCGGCTCGCGCCGGACGGGGCCACGGTCACGGAGCTCGCCGGGCATCTCGGGGTGACCAAGCAGGCCGCCAGTCAGCTGGTCGACGAGATCGTGCGCAAGGGATACGCCGAGCGGCGACCGCATCCCGAGGACGCGCGGGCCCGGCTCGTCGTGCTGACCGAGCAGGGGTGGGCTTGTGCCCGGGCGGCGGAGGAGGCTGCCGCGGAGGTCGTGCAGGCCTGGGTCGATGTGGCCGGTGAGGGTGAAGTTCGCGTGTTGTGCGCGGTATTGGGACGTATTGCTCCCTATGGTCCCATCAGGCCCGCCTGGTGACGGTTCATCAGCGGATGCATCCCGACCCGGTTATCACTGGAAGTTTTTACTGACGCGTAACTTCACAATTCCACTACTCGTCCGTAACTTTCGAATTGAACAGCATCCTCGTGATCCGGATCACAGGGCGTAAGGCCGTCGCAACTCCCTTGAGCCGCAAGGAGATCACACGATGCTGCCCTGGAAACGAGTGCTCAGACCCGTCGCCGCCCTGCTGCTGACCGCCGCGGTCGCCGTCGTCCCCGCCGCCGGAGCCGCCCAGGCGGCCGACGCCCCGAGCAGGGGCTGGAACGACTACTCCTGCAAACCCTCCGCCGCCCACCCCCGCCCCGTCGTCCTCGTCCACGGCACCTTCGCCAACTCCGTCGACAACTGGCTCGCCCTCGCGCCCTATCTGGAGGACCGCGACTACTGCGTCTTCTCCTTCGACTACGGCCAACTGTCCGGCGTGCCCCTCATCCACGGCCTCGGCCCCATCGACAAGTCGGCGGAGCAGCTGAGCGCCTTCGTCGACAAGGTGCTCGCCGCGACCGGTGCCCCCGAGACCGACCTCGTCGGCCACTCGCAGGGCGGGATGATGCCCCGCTACTACCTCAGGTTCCTCGGCGGCGCCGCCAAGGTGAACGCCCTCGTCGGCATCGCCCCCGACAACCACGGCACCACCCTGTCGGGCCTCACCAACCTGCTGCCCTACTTCCCGGGCGTAGGGGACCTCCTCACCACCAACACCCCCGCCCTCGCCGACCAGATCATCGGCTCCGCCTTCCTCACCAAACTCAACGAGGGCGGCGACACCGTCCCAGGCGTCAAGTACACGGTCCTCGCCACCAAGTACGACGAGGTCGTGACGCCGTACCAGAGCCAGTTCCTCAGCGGGTCCGGCGTCCACAACGTCCTGCTCCAGGACCTGTGCCCGCTCGACCTCTCCGAGCACGCGGCGATCGGACTGTTCGACCGGATCGCCTTCCACGAGGTGGCCAACGCGCTCGACCCGGCGCACGCCACCGCCACCACCTGCGCGTCGGCGCTGAGCTGAGCACCTCCGGGGCCTGTCCGGCCTGAGCCGCCGGTCAGGCCCCGGAGTCCATGCGGTCAACGGCCGTGCCGTGCACCGCCGTTCACCGCGCGCCGCCGCACCGAGCCGAACAGGATCGCCGCGCCGGCCGCGAGCGTGGCCGCGCCGCCCATCGCGAGATACGGCGTGCTGCCGTCGCCGCCCGTCTCGGCGAGGTTCTGCGAAGTGCCCGCCACCTGTACGTCGTTGGCGCCGCCGGCAGGGAGGCTCTCCGTCTCGGCCACCGGTTCCGCCGACGTACTCGCGTCGTCGTCGCCGTGCCCGTGGTGCTCGACCGTCGACTGGCCGGCACCGTCCTCGATCTGCTCCTCGGAGGGCGCGGAAGCGCTCGGCGTCGGGGCCGAACTGCTCGCCGCGGCACCGGAGTCGCCCCCGAACGTCACGTCCGAGCAGGAGTAGAACGCCTCCGGGCTGTCCGAGCGCTGCCAGACTGCGTACAGGAGCTGCTTGCCTGAGCGCTCCGGAAGCG
The DNA here is from genome assembly GCF_044903305.1 of Streptomyces sp. NPDC019531. NCBI lineage: Bacteria > Bacillati > Actinomycetota > Actinomycetes > Kitasatosporales > Streptomycetaceae > Streptomyces > Streptomyces sp. NPDC019531. Next base: position 66,997 of record NZ_JBJDQL010000026.1, read on the forward strand.
TGCCGGAGAACGTGTAGAAGCCGCCCGAGGCGACCGGGTCGGTGGCCGTCGCGACCGGGTTCGACAGATCCAGGTCGTCCCAGGCCAGGGGCTGCGCGGGGTCGTAGCCCGGCTTGGTGACGTACACCTTGAAGGTGCCCTTGTGCGGGGCCGTCACGCGGTACTTGAAGGTGTACGACCCACTGCTCACGCTCGTTGCCGGCCAGTCGGCGCGGGCCAGGTCGAGGCCCTTGAACTCGTCGTTGTTCGCGCTGCACAGCCTGCCGTCCGGGATCAGCTCCTGGTGCCGTCCGTTCGCGTCGCCGATGCGGATGCCGTTCCAGTCGTAGAGAGCCTGGGTGCCGCCGGCCGCGACCGCCGCCCTGCACGCGTCCGACCTCGGGCTCTCGGGGCCCTCCGCGTAGCACTGCGAGACCCTGCTGACCGGGTCGCCCATCGAGCCGTGCGCGGACGCGGGGGCTGAGGCCAGCGCGGTCAGGGCGATCGGGGCCAGGCCGACAGCGGCGACCGCGGCGGTCCTGCGGCGTGCGGGCATGGGGGATCTCCTCGGAAGCGGAACTGATGGGTGCCGGATCAAAGAAACCCTGAAATCGCCGGCTTGTGACGCCCGGTGGCGATCTTTATGGCCCTCTTAAGGGAGTGCTGAGACGGAGATCAGGTAGGTAGCGTGCGCGCATGACGAACGAGGAGATCCGGCCCGCCGGAGCGGCCGACGTGCCGACCGTCAAGGCCCTGACCGACGCGGCGTACGAGCACTACATCGAGCGCATCGGGCGGGTGCCGCAGCCCATGGAGCGGGACCACGCGGCGAACGTGGCCGCGGGGCGGGTGTTCGTCACGGGGGATCCCGTGGTCGGGCTCGTGGTGGTCGAGGAGCACGCGGACCATCTGTACCTCGACAACATCGCCGTCCGTCCCGACGCCCAGGGGCAGGGCGTGGGCGGACGGCTGCTGCGGTTCGTCGAGGCACACGCGCGTGCGCGAGGACTGCCCGAGGTCAGGCTCTGCACGAACGCGATGATGTGGGAGAACCAGAAGATCTACCCGAAGTTCGGCTATGAGGTCGTGGAACGACGAGTGGACGGGCCCCATGACCGCGTCCACTACCGTAAGCGACTGGTCTGAGACGGGGCATGGCAGGCGCCGTCAGCCGTCGGGCCACCATGTGCGGGCGATGTCCTTTCGGACCTCGGGTCGTCCCGCGGGGCGCTCGTCGGCCTCCTCGCGGATCCGGCGGGCGTCCGTCCTCTTCAGGGGCTTGTGCACGGTGGTGCGGCGCATGGCTGCCTCCTTCAGTGCCTACGAGTTCCGCGTTCTCACGGAGGTAGACCCTTTGGGGGAGGGTTCCTCATCGGTCCCTGGTCTGTCAGTGGCGGTTGTCACGAATCGACTGTCAGTGGCGGGTGTCACTCTTGGGCGCATGACGGAGAACGGTGGCGTGGACTGGGATGTCGAGGCGGCCTCTTTCGACGAGGAGCCGGACCATGGGTTGCGGGACCCCGAGGTACGGCGGGCCTGGGACGATCGGCTGCGGGGGTGGCTGCCGGAGCGAGCCTCGGACGTCCTGGACCTCGGCTGCGGCACGGGGAGTCTGTCGCTGCTCGCGGCGGAACAGGGACACCGGGTCACTGGCGTTGACCTGTCGCCGGTGATGGTGGGGCTGGCCCGGGCCAAGCTGGCGGGTCGTGACTCGGTGTTCCTGGTGGGTGACGCTGCGGCGCCGCCGGTGGGGGAGCAGCGGTTCGATGTGGTGCTCGGTCGGCATGTGCTGTGGGCGTTGCCCGATCCCGGGCGGGTGCTGCGCCGGTGGTGGGGGTTGTTGCGGCCGGGTGGGCGGGTGGTGCTGGTGGAGGGGGTGTGGGGGGAGGTCGGGATATCGGCCGAGATGGTGACGGGGCTGGTGGAGCCGCTGGGTGGGCGGGTGCGGGTGGAGTCGTTGTCGGGGGACTCCTTGTTGTGGGGGAAGGACGTGGATGACCAGCGGTATGCGGTGGTGGTCGTGAGGGGCGACTAGAGGGGTGGGAAGCGGTGCTGCGGGTCGGCTGCGGGTGCGTGGGGGCTTGTCGCGCGGTTCCCCGCGCCCCTGAAGCGGTGGGCCAACGCTTCCAACTCATCCAGAGCCTTCGTCGCCGCTGACGCCGCCTCTGGGTCCCGCTCCCTCAGGCCGCTCTCCTCGAACTCGTCCTCGTCCAGGCGGAGCACCTCCTTGCCGTCGGCCGAGACCCACAGGTCCAGGTCCAGGTCCTCTACGACCAGCTCGGCGCCGTTCAGTGTCGCCGGGCGGGTGATGTCGCAGTACCAGCCCTTCAGGGTGCCGTCGGCTGTGCGGACCTCCTTGATCGCGTACCAGCGGTCTCGCCAGTAGTGCTCGGTGAAGACGTCGCCGGGCTCGAAGCGGACGAAGCCGAAGTCGCGGACGCCCGCTCCTGCCCAGGGGGCGCGGACGGTGATGCGGGTGCCGTCGTCGGTGACGAGTTCGGCCTCGTAACGGATCTTCGTACGGCCAGCCTTGACCAGGACGACGTCCAGGAAAAGCTGCGGCTCAGGTGAGTTCGCGGACATGACGTACCTCCGTGGCGCGGATCTCGTATCCGAACCACTTGTTGATCGCGAGCATGGGTTCGTTGCCGGCGTCGTTGCCCGTGAGGGCCTCCGTGTGTCCGGCGGCGCGGGCGCGGTGCAGGGAGTCGTTCTTGGTGAGCTTGGCGAGGCCGCGCCCGCGGAAGGCGCGGGCGGTGCCGGTCATGGCGGTGGCGTAGCGGCCGGTGCCGTCGGTGTGGGCGGCGCTGAAGGCGGCGGGGCGGCCGTCGACGAACGCGATCGTGGTCAGGGCGTGGTCGAGGAGCGGATGCTTCCAGTTCTCCTCGATCCATGTGTCGTAGTCCGTGAACTCGGCGTCCACGTCGCTCGGTTCGTCCACGATGGTCGCCGCGTCCAGCTCGAAGAAGGGGCGCGGATCGTCCGCGAGGTCGGCGGCGGTGCGCAGTTCGACGCCCGGGGGAGGGGGCTGGAGCGGGGGCAGCGTGGCGTTCGTCAGGTCCAGGCGGAGGAAGTGGGCGGAGCGGCTGGGCCGGTAGCCGTGCCGTTCGGCGAAGGCGCGGTTCTGCGGCTCGTCCAGGACCCAGGAGAACAGCCTGGTCGCGCCGTGCGCCGCCAGGTGGTCCTCGGCGGTACGGACGAGGAGGGCGCCGGCACCGCGCCGGGTGCGGTCCGGGCGTACGTAGATGTTGAGGTAGCCGTGGCCCGCCTCCGGGCTGTCGTGGGCGAGGCCGAGCTGGGCCGTGCCGATCACCTCGCCGTCCGCCTCCGCGACGAGGGAGCGGTAGTGGGCGTCCGGGTGGGTGTGGAGGGTGCGGTGCAGGACACCGGCCGCGGTCCACAGCACGTATGGGAGGGCCAGCTGGCGGGCGTGGGTGAAGTTCTCGACGTCGGCCGGGTCCTCCGGGCGAAGGTCGCGCACGATCACGGTCATGAAGGCGCACGTTACGTGGGGGGTGTGCACGGATGCCTCTCATTTTCCGGCCGGTGCGGGACAATCGGCTCGTGACCTTGAAGATCCACATCGACGACAGTGCGCCGCCGTACGAGCAGGTGCGGGTGCAGATCTCCGAGCAGGCGCGGGCGGGGGTGCTGCCGGTGGGGTACCGGCTGCCGACCGTGCGAGGGCTCGCCGAGTCGCTCGGGCTCGCCGCGAACACCGTCGCCAAGGCGTATCGGGCGCTGGAGAGTGACGGGGTGATCGAGACGCGGGGGCGCAACGGGACGTTCGTGGCTGCCGCCGGCTCGGCCGCGGAGCGGGAGGCGGCGTCGGCGGCCCAGGCCTATGCCGAGCGGGTGCGGCGACTGGGGCTGACGGAGGGCGATGCCCTGGCGGCCGCACGGGATGCGCTGCGGGCCGCTTACGGGGCGGGCTGAGAAAGGGACGCGAACGTCGTCGCGTTCCGTACGGCGGCACCGTTCGGGTCGTTGTTGAAGTACGCGTACACGTCCTCGCCACCTGCCCAGGTCTTCTCGATCCGCTCGGCCCAGGTCTTCAAGGACCGCCTGCCGTAGTGCGGCCAGTCCCGTGCGCGGCCCTCGTGGAAGCGGACGTAGCCCCAGTCGGTGGTGCGCCACAGCGGGGTCACCGGGCGGGCCCGTACGTCGGCCCAGCACAGGGCCGCGCCCCGGGCCGTCAGGACCTCGCGGACCTCGGCCGTCCACCAGGAGTCGTGCCGGGGTTCCACCGCGACCCGGGTCGACGACGGGAAGCAGGACAGGCACGTGTCCAGCAGGCCCGCGTCCGCCCTGAGTGTCGGGGGGAGCTGGAGGAGCACCGGGCCCAGGCGTGAGCCCAATCCCTCCGCATGGCTCAGCAGGCGTCGCACCGGCTCCTCCGGGTCCTTCAGGCGCTTGATGTGGGTCAGGTAGCGGCTCGCCTTCACCGCCACCACGAAGTCCCGCGGCACCCGGTCCCGCCACGCCTCGAAGTTCTCCCGGGTCGGCAGCCGGTAGAAGGCGTTGTTGATCTCGACCGTCGTGAAGTGCGTCGCGTACTCCTCCAGCCAGCGCCGCACGGGCACGTCGGCGGGGTACAGGACGTCACGCCAGTCCTTGTACTGCCACCCCGACGTGCCGACGTACAGGGTCATATGTCCATCAAAACACCTACAGATACAACCCCGCGTCCGCTCCTGTCCGCGGTTCCGGCAGCGCGGTCGGAGAGGTTCCCCGGCGCAGGGCGTACAGCTCGGCCAGGGTCGCCCCCTCGCGCCCGACGCCCTCCTCGGTGCCGAGCCAGCTCACCGCCTCGCGGCGGGTCAGCGGACCCACCTCGATGCGCGCCAGACAGCGGCCGGGGCGGACGACGGCGGGGTGCAGGCGCTCCAGGTCCTCGTTGGTGGTGACGCCCACCAGGACGTTGCGGCCCTGGCCCAGCAGGCCGTCGGTCAGGTTGAGCAGGCGCGACAGGGCCTGGCCCGCCGTGTGCTTGGCCTCGCCGCGGATCAGTTCGTCGCAGTCCTCCAGGAGCAGCAGCCGCCAGCGGCCCTTGCCCGTCGAGTCCTCCTCGCCGATCGCGATGTCCATCAGGTAGCCGACGTCGGAGAACAGGCGCTCGGGGTCCAGGACGCAGTCGACCTGGCACCAGTCCCGCCAGGAGCGGGCCAGCGTGCGCAGGGCGGAGGTCTTGCCGGTGCCCGGCGGTCCGTGGAGCAGCAGCAGGCGGCCCGCGATGTTCTCCGGTGTCGTCTTCATCAGGTGGTCCATCGCGTCCGCGACCGGTGCCGTGTAGTTCTCCCGGACCTCGTCCCAGGTGCCCGCGGAGATCTGCCGGGTGGTGCGGTGCGGGCCGCGCCTCGGGGAGACGTACCAGAAGCCCATGGTCACGTTCTCCGGCTGGGGTTCGGGCTCGTCCGCCGCGCCGTCGGTGGCCTGGTCGAGGACCTTCTTCGCGAGCTCGGCGGTGGTCGCGGTGACGGTGACGTCGGCGCCGCGGTTCCAGCGGGAGATCAGCAGGGTCCAGCCCTCGCCCTCCGCGAGCGTGGCGCTGCGGTCGTCGTCGCGGGCGACGCGCAGCACCTGGGCGCCCGACGGCAGCAGCGTGGCCCCGGAGCGGACGCGGTCGATGTTGGCCGCGTGGGAGTAGGGCTGCTCGCCCGTCGCGAAGCGGCCGAGGAACAGCGCGTCGACGACGTCGGACGGCGAGTCGCTGTCGTCGACGTTGAGCCGGATCGGCAGAGCGTCGTGCGGGTTGGCGGACATGGCGCCCATGATCCGGCACACGGCCGTCGAGTGCATCCGGTTTCCGTGGTGCGCCGGTTGTGTCGCCGGTGTCCGTGTTCTTGTGATCCGCCCCTTTTACCTCCTGTTACTGAGATGTGTATCCACGGCATCTGCCCGCACAGGGGTGTTCGCGGATACCGTTGCCCTCGATGGGACGTCATGGGTGGTATTCGGGGGCACGGCGGTGGCGGCTCACCGCTCTGCTCGGTGTGGGCGTAGCGGCTCTGGCGCTGGTCGTGACCCTCCTCAACACGCTTCCGGGGAACGGCGCGGGCACCGACGGCACCTCGCGCAACGGCGACAGGGTCCACGGCACTCCGACGACCACTCCGGACGCGGAGACCCCGGAGGTGGGCTGGGGCTTCACCCACACCCAGTACAGCGCCGACGAGGGCAGCTCCGATGCCACCGAGCGGGTCGAACAAGAGCTCAAGGACGCGGGCGGACTCCCGCAGAACCAGCACATCATGGGCTGGGGCGCCGACAACCCCGAGCCGGTCAAGGGGCGTTACGACTTCGAGGACCTGGACCGGCGTGTCGACTTCATGCGCGCCTCCGGCTCCACCCCGGTCATCACCCTGTGCTGCGCGCCGGACTGGATGAAGGGCGGCAAGGCGGGCGTCAACAACACCGACTGGAGCCAGGCGGCCCTGGAGACCGCCCCCGAGCCGGCGCACTTCAAGGACTACGCCGCGCTCGCCGCGACCGTCGCCAAGCGCTATCCGGACGTGAGCCACTTCATCGTCTGGAACGAGTTCAAGGGCTTCTGGAACGACGGCAAGGCCCGCTGGGACTACGAGGGTTACACCCAGCTCTACAACCTGGTCTACAAGGCGCTGAAGAAGGTCAACCCGAAGATCATGGTCGGCGGCCCGTACCTCGTGATGGACAGCGTCGACCCGCGCTCCGGCGACGCCTCCACGACCTTCAAGGGCGCTTGGGGCGCCATGGACCAGCGGATCCTCGACGCCTTCGACTACTGGAACAAGAACAAGGTCGGCGCCGACTTCGTGGTCGTGGACGGCTCCAGCTACACCAACGACGACGAAATGCTGCCGAACGAGTTCGCGGCCACGGACAAGTTCACCGCGGTGAGCCGGTGGGTGCGGCAGCAGACCGGGAACCTGCCGCTGTGGTGGGCCGAGTACTACGTCGAGCCCGCCGACAGCAGGGACGAACGTGAGGGCTGGTCCGAGAACCGCCGGGTCGCGGTGCAGGCCGCCGGGATGATCGCGCTGGCCAAGGGCGGCACCACGTCCGCCTTCTACTGGAACCCGGAGAACGAGAAGGGCACGGACTGCGCGGGCTGTCTCTGGACGCCGACGAGCAGCGGGAGCGGCGGGCAGAAGCTGCCGATGTTCGACCTCGTCAGCCGGTTCGGCGAGGCCTTCGCGCCGGGGAGCACGTACAGGGACGTCTCCATCGCCGCCGACGACGTGCCCAACGTCCGGGTCCTCGCCACCGACAGCACGGTCCTGGTGGTCAACACCCTGAACCGGCAGATCAGCGCCGACATCGACGGGAAGAAGTTCGCCATGCAGGCGTATGAAGTCAAGTGGCTCACCCGCTGAGCCACTTGAGCCTCACTTCATCGTCAGGAACCGCTGTACCAACGCCGCCAGGAACACCGCGAGCAGCGGCAGCGAGAACCAGAAACTGCTCTGCAGCCACCGCAGCTGCCGCACACCCGGCCGCACCGCGACCCGCACCACCTCACGCGCCGACAGCAGCAGGATCAGCGCCAGCGCGGCCAGCGCCCCCACCACCGACCAGGGCGTCCACGTCACCTGCGGCCCGATCGGCCCCGGATCGGGCCTCGGAACCTTGCCCGCGGGCTGGTCCCGCAGTGCGTACATGGTCACGTCGTCGTTGGTGAAGACCCGCTTGAGCTCCTTGCGGTTGTCGAGGTTGTCGAGCAGCCTCGGCTCCCACGTCCTCGAATAGCCCACGTCAAGGCGCAGATACGTGACCTGGCTGACGTTGACCATCAGATACGAGTGGGGGCCCGCGTCCTTCAGCGCCTTGACCAGACCCGACACCAGCACCGGGTCGGTCGGCGCCAGAGTCGGCACGTACGACACCTTCTCCATGTCCTTGGCGCCCCACGGCATCGCCGGTGTCACGTTGTTCACCGTGTCGTTGGAGAGCCACAGCACCCGGACCGTCGGATCGTCGTGGGCGTACACGTAGTCCATGGCGGCGACCTCGCCGGGCTGGATCCGCTCGAACGGCTCATTGCCCCAACGGGCGATCAGGAAGCCGCCGATGAGCAGCAGACCCGCCATGAGCGCGGCCACCGGAGCGAGGCTGACCCGGTCCTTCTCGCGCTCCTTCGCGGTGACGCCGGTGCGCGGGAAGAGCGCCAGCGCGGCGAGCAGGCCCGCGCCCGGCAGGGCGAACATGAAGACGCGCAGCGCCATTTCGCCGCCGTACGACTGCATGCCGAAGCCGAGGAACGGGACGAAGGTGAGGACGAGCAGCGCGGCTTCCCGGTACTTGTGGTCGCGGCGGCGCCACCAGCCGTAGCAGGCAAGGGCCATGACCCCGCCGGCCAGCAGGACCCGTACGTACAGGACCAGTTTGTGGGTCGAGCTTCCGCCCTCGATACGGCCGGAGACCGACGAGGACACATTGCCGCCGACGCCGCCGACCCCGCCGAACAGGTCGTCGAAGTGACCCGACCAGTACGGTTCGGCCATCCAGCCGATCCAGGCGGTGACCATGACGGCGAACAGGATGGGCAGGCCGCGCAGTTCGCTGCGGCCGAACAGGACGAGTACCGCCAGCACGCCGAGCATCACGAACGGGGTGAGCTGGTGGGCGGGCACGGTCGCCGCGAACAGGCCGATCACCACCGCGAGCAGCACGGCCCGTTGGCGGCGGTTCGTCGGCTCGACCTCCGCCTCGCCGGGGCGCCGCTTCGTCCAGATCACGCGCGGGGCCCGGAACCAGACGAGCAGGACCGCCACGAACGTCAGGTACAGCAGATAGGTGAAGCCCTGCGGGGAGAAGTAGTCCTGGCCGACCCAGCCGCTGAGCACGAAGATCCAGATGCCGGTCCACTTGGCCCGCCAGCTCGCCCGCATGTGCCGTACGAGCAGGAACATCGGTACCAGGTAGGCGAGTTGGATCGCCGTCGGCCACCAGCGGATGACCTCGGTGAAGTCCGTGACCCCGCAGGCCCGCCCCACGAACGCGGCCACCGCGAAGAAGCCCGGCCAGCTCCAGCGCGCGTCCAGGTCGGGCACCGCCGAGCCGGTCCGGTCGATGTAGTCGATGAACCCGAGGTGCTGCCAGGCCGTCGCGAACCGCGGTTCGGTCTCGATCACGGCAGGCAGCGCGTGCAGCGAGACCACCGTCGCCACCAGCGTGACCAGCAACAGCGCCTTGTGCTCGCGGCCGAGCCAGAGCAGCGAGGCGAAGACCACGACCAGCAGGGCCGCGCCGGCCAGCGTGGGCAGCGGCAGGACGGAGATCAGCCCGAGCCCGCCCATCCGGTCCAGATCGGCCTCGCCCAGGCGCAACGCCGGTATCCAGTACAGGAGCAGGGCGACGGCCAGCAGACCGCCGAGGAACATCCCGAGCCAGGTGGGCTGGAGTCGCTCCCGCCAGGACAGGGGCCGTGGCGGCTCCGCAGGCTGTGGCACCTCCTCCGGTACGGCGGGCTCTTCCGGTACGTCGATCTCCTTGCCGGTGTCGAAGGCCACCTCGAACGGTGCGTCCACCTCCGTCCCGGACGGCCCCAGGGATGACTCGGAGCCAGGCTCTCGCTCCTCCACGGGCAGCCCGAGCTCAGGGAGCCTTGCCAGCGCCCACGTCGGCCGGTCGTGCGTCGCTCCGGTCACGGGTGTGCCGGTGGGCGGGGTGCCGGGGCCCGGGCGTACGTCGGGACGGCGCTCCAGATGGTCGAAGTCGACGTGGATGCCGAGCGCGAGGGTGTCCTGGTCGAGCGCCCAGCCCGGACGGCGGTTGCGGCCGCCGGCCGGGACCTCGCGGGCCCCGAGGTCGGCGAGATCGCCGTCGGGAGCCGCGCTCACGGGCACTTCGGCGGGCGGCGCGTGCCGGATCGTCCGGTACAGCTTGGGCGCGGCGATCGCGACGATCACCGTGAGCGAGGAGATCTCGGCGACGCCCGCTCCGGTCAGCCCCATGCGGGGCAGGAGCAGCAGCGTCAGACCGAGCACCAGCACGCACAACAGGCCCTGCAACCAGGCGAGTCCGGAGGTGCGGCTCTGCGCGCGCAGGACTGCGAAGTACGTCTCCATGACGACCCTGAGCACCGCGCCGACCGCGAACCAGCGCAGCAGCGGGGTGGCCGCGTCCGCGTAGCCCGTCCCGAACACGCCGAGGATCCAGGGCGCCCCGACGAACAGGATCCCGGCCACCGGCAGCATGATCCGCGCCATCCGCTTCAGCGCGGCACGGGTGTTGGCGGCCAGGCGGCCAGGGTCGTGCGAGCCCTCGACGGTGAGGGAGGCGCCCATGTTGATGGCGAGCAGGTTGCAGGTGCCGCCGATCGTCGTGGTGATGTAGAAGTACGCGTTGTCCTCGGAGCTGACCTGGGAGGCGATGATCACCGGGATCAGGTAGACCACGGCCAGTGAGAACAGCGAGCCGGTGTAGTCGCCGGCGAGGAAGCGTCCGATCTCCCGGAGGGAGGGCGGCTCGGCGCGGTCCTCGGTGGCCTTCACATGCCGCGGCACCAGGCGGCGGAACACCAGCCAGCCCAGCGGCAGTACGGACATCGCGATGGCCGCGACCCAGGACACGAAGACTCCGGCCGTGGGGATCGCCACCGCGAAGGCGACCAGCAGCCCCAGCTTCACCGCGGAGAACACGGTGTTGCCGACCGGCACCCAGAGCGCGCTGCGCAGCCCGGTCAGTACGCCGTCCTGGAGCGTGAGCACGTTCCAGGCGACGATCGCCGCGATGAAGCCGAGGCCGTTGAGCGGACCGTGCAGGAAGCGGTACGACGGCCCCCACACGTCCAGGGTCAGCAGGAAGACGCCCGCGGCCACCGCCACGATCAGTGAACTGCCCGCGTAGGTACGGAAGATGAGCCGCCCGGTGGCCCGGCCCGCGACCGGGATGAACCGGGCCAGTGCTCCGGTCAGGGTGACCGCGGTCAGGCCCGCGAGGAACTTCATCGCGGCGATCGCGGCGGAGCCCTGGCCGACCGCCGACTCGGAGTAGTAGCGGGCGGCCGCCAGCCAGAAGCCGAGGCCGAGCACCGCGGAGATTCCGGTGTTGAGCATCAGGGCGTAGGCGTTGCGGAAAAGTTGGTTGCCACCACCTCCGCCCCTGCCGAGGCCGGGCAGCCGAAGACGGCGCCCCGACTGCTCGGGCGCCTTGGCCGCGGTCGACTCGGGCTCGGTCGTGGTCGTCGTGTCAGACACGGGAACGGGAGACCTTCCGGCGGACCTGTCGTGCTCTTCGGACCAACGCGTACCCCTTGGTGAGGGCACGGTCCCTGGCGAAGTCCCGGGCGATCGCCCGGCCCTGGACGAGCCGCTCGAACTCCTCGGCCGTGGTGGAGCGGCGCACGGTCAGACGCGTCAGCGCATACGGCCCCTGACGGCGCCGCGCCAGGCCGTTGTTCACGGCGAGCGCCTGGCCGTACCCGGTCTCGCGCACCGCCTCGCGCACCCGGCGGCTGGAGTAGCCGTACGGGTAGGCGAGCGAGGCCGGTGCGGTGCCGAGTTCGTCGGTGACGATCTCCCTGGAGTGGATCAGCTCGTGGCGCAGCGTGGCGTCGTCGAGCTGGTCGAGCTGCGGGTGTGTGTGGGTGTGGCCGCCGATCTCGACGTCGGCCGCGGCGAGTTCGCGGACCTGGTCCCAGTCCAGCATGGTGTCCAGGCCACCGCCCATGTCGTACGGCCCCCGGATCCAGCCGGTGGAGACGAACACCGTGGCCGTGAAGCCGTGCTTGGCGAGCACGGGCAGGGCATGGCGGTGGACGCCCTCGTAGCCGTCGTCGAAGGTGATCAGGACGGGCCGCTCGGGCAGCGGGCGGCCGTCGCGCCAACGGGCGGCCAGATCGGCGGTCCTGACCGGCGTGAGTCCGAGCTCGCCGATCAGTTCCATCTGCCGGGCGAAGGACTCCGGGGACACCGACAGCACGCGGGTCGCGTCGTTCGGGTCGGTCGCGACCGCGTGGTACATGAGGATCGGTACGGGCGGTTCAGCCATCTCTCTCCCCCTCGATCTCGGCCACCGAGAACGTGGCCCCTCCGCGCCGCGCCCGCACAGTGCCGACCACATACCCACCGGCCGCCGTCAGCACCCCGGCGACGATCGCGCCCGCCCGGCCGGCGCCCCCCGGCCGGGCCAGCGCGGCGTCCCGCAGCCCACGCGCCACTCCGGACGGCAGTACCCGGGTGGCGTACCGTCGCTCGGACTCAAGTCCCTTGTCCGCGCCGACACTTCGGGCCACCAGGGCCTTCGACAGGCCCTCCGCGTACGCGCGCGTGCGAAAGTACCCGAAGTGCTCGCGCGCCTCGGGCACCCGGTGATGGATCACCGCCCGGTCGTCGATCAGCAGGACCGCGTCCGGTCTGGCCCGGCTCAGCCGGATGCACAGCTCCGTCTCCTCGCAGCCCAGCGGACGCTTGTCCCCGTCCCGCCCGATACCGGTGGCGAAGCCTCCCGCCGCGTCGAAGGCGCTGCGGCGGAAGGAGGCGTTGCCGCCCAGGACGTTGCGCACCCGGACCAGGCCGGACGGAATGCCCTTGTAGGTGCAGCCGACCACCCAGTCGAACTCCTCCGGGAACCAGGCAGGTCGGCGTCCCGACGCCCAGATCGGCACCGTACGGCCGCCGACCGCCAGCACGCGCGGGTCGGCGTACCCCGAGGCGAAGTACCGCAGCCAGTCGCGCTCGGCGACGGCGTCGTCGTCGAGGAAGGCGATCACCTCGCCGCGCGCGGCGGCGATGCCCGTGTTGCGGCCGGCGGACAGGCCCCGGGGGCCCGCGTTGGAGAACACGCGGACCTCCTGAACCTCCTTGTACTCCTTGGTCAGTCGGTCCAGAAGCGCCGGATTGTGGTCGACGACCAGCAGCGTCTCCGAGGCCGGGTACGACTGGGTGCGCACCGAGGCGACCGCCGCGAGGATGTCCTCCCAGCGGTCCTCGGTGTACACGCAGATCACGACGGAGACGTCGGGACCGCTCAAGACACCTCTCCCCGGCGCGAGTCGAGCATCGGCGAGTGATGGGCCCGGCGGCGCAGCGCACGCCGGTTGGACCGCTCCCCGAGGATCACCCTGAGCACCCGGAACCCGTCCCGGACCGCCCGCAGGTTGCTGGCGCCGTGGATGCGGAGGTACTCGTAGCTGGGTATCTCCTGCACCTTCAGCCCGGCCTTGACCACCCGGATGTTCATCAGGGTCTCCACCTCGAAGCCCGTGCAGTCGAGGTCGATCTTGTCGAGGCAGTGCCGCCAGAACGCGTTGTATCCGTAGCAGAGATCCGTGTATCGGGCGCCGAACTTGCGGTTGACGATGGTGCACAGCGCCCAGTTGCCGAGCTTGCGGATGAAGGTCATGTCGTCGGTGCCGCCGCCGTTGGCGAAGCGGGACCCCTTGGCGAAGTCCGCGCCCGAGACGAGGGCGGAGACATAGGAGACGATCTCGTTGCCGTCGGCCGAGCCGTCCGCGTCGATCATGACGACGATGTCACCGGTGCAGGCCTCGAACCCGGTGATCAGGGCGTCCCCCTTGCCCTTGCCGTGCTGCTTGACGACCTTCACCTCGGGCCACAGCTCGCGGGCCACCGCGACGGTGTCGTCCGAGGAGTTGCCGTCCACCAGGACCACTTCGTGGATCCAGTCCGGCAGGGTCTTGAAGACGTACGGAAGGTTCTCCGCCTCGTTCATGGCGGGTATGACCACGCTCACCGGTGGCGCTATGGCCAGATGGGTCGAGATCGGCCGGTACTGACCGGCCGTCGGCACATCCTGGCCCGTAGTCGCCGGGCGCAGAACTGAACTCATGAGTCTGGTTCCCTCTCGTCCGGTGGACCGCCCGCCCCTGGGCGGTCCGGCTTTTTGCTCCGGTTCGAAAGGGGGGTTCTCACGCACGGCATGCCGGAAGGAATCTCCGTACCTGCCGGGTGAGCTGGCAAAGCTGGCCGACCGCCGTCGTGCTGTGCCTGTTTCAAAGAAACGACGGCCGGTCGCGCGGCACGACTCGGTCACCTGTGCGGTCACCGAGCACGGCACCCCCCTACCGCGCCCCGCGTCCCCCGTCGCGGTCCTTGAGCCCTCCCCTAGAGCCGCTAGATGACGGGACGATGCGGGTGTGATGTGTGACGGTATTGACGATTGAACCCGTATGGCAAGACCTGGAACGAGGCCTCACGTTTTTGTTGGTTTGACCGTTACAGTCGCGTCAGAGCGGATCTTTCCCACCTTCTTCAACAGCCGGTCGGCGGGTCCGAACAGCTCCGGCCGCGTCACCACGGCGTTGCGCAGGGCCCGCACCGGAGCACGGCGGACGCGGTGTACTGCCGCGACCGGATGCCTGCGGGCCACCCACCCTTCCGACACGGTCAGTTCCCGTGTCTTCAGGGAGTCCTTGTACTCCTTCCGGCCCCGGCCCAGATCGAGGTACGCGATGCCGTCGGCGGCGGCCGCCTCGGCCATGCGCAGATGCAGGATCAGTCCGGGGGAGAACTTCGCGCAGGCCGGGTCGTACGCCGGGAACCAGCACGCGAGAACCCGTTCCGTGCGCAGCCCGAAGTGCGCGGCGACCGGCTGCCCGTCGGCGTACAGCACCGACAGGATCCCGGCGAACGGCTCGGAGCGGGTGTGGAACAGCTGTCGTACGAGCCGGGCGATCCACTCGTGCGCGAAGCGGTCGCTGCGGCCGGTCCTGCGGTACTGGGCGGACTTCCAGCCCATCAGTGTGTCCAGGGCGGCCGGGTCGCGCTCGTCGTGGACATAGCGCACCTCGCTCGCGGTGCGGGCCAGCCTGCGTTCCTTGGCGAGGGTGGTCCGGGTGAACTTCGGTGAGCGGGAACGTAGTTTGGCCAGATAGGTCTCGTACCCCTGGTCGACGTCCATCACCGGGGAGGGGAAGCCGCCTACGGCTCCCCTCTCGAACGGCCCCTGGCCCTCCACCAGATGATCGAACTCCCAGACGGCCAGTCCGCAGGCCCGCAGCAACTCCTGGGTGTCCCAGGTGAATCCGGGCCGGTGCACCAGTCCCTGGGCGTCCGAGACGCCGAGTCCGACCGCCCGGCCGACGCCGGCGGCGGTTCTCTGGAACGGGAAGAACGCGGCGGGCTCGCCCCGCTCCCGTACGACGGCGATCCGTACGCCCGGCCGGCACCGGCCCACCGCGAGCGTGAACTCGGGGGACAGGAACGGGTTCGCAAGGCCGGGCGCGCCCTGCAGATGGGCCTTGGACTGCAGGGCCGTCCACGCCGCCCGGTCGGCCGCGCTCAGCTCGCCGGGTCGTAACACGCTGATGTCCACGTCAGACGTCCTGACCCGGCGCCGTACGGCGCCGCCGTACCAGCACGGGCAGGAGGATCAGAGCGCTGATCACGGCCATCGCCACGACGCCGCCGCGCGCCGACCAGCGGTGCGTGGCCAGCATGCCCTGGGCCACCAGCATGTTGAGGACGACCGAGCCGGCCAGCGCGGCCAGCACCCGGGCGAACGGATCGAGGCCGCGCAGCAGGGCGGCGAGGCCGACGGCGGGTGCCCCGAGCAGGAAGAAGAGCACGAGCGGTGCGCGCAGCGGTGAGTCGGAGCCGGTGAGCGCGAGCAGCGCGCCGAATGCTCCTACGGCGGTGGCGGCACCCGCGAGCAGTGGCGTCAGGTCTCTGTCCGACGCTCTCGTGGATGTCCGGTTACGTGTGATCTGCATGGGCGACGTTTCCCCCCAGAAAGCGCCGGATGCCGGGCTTCAATGTCGCTCAGTGCCACGGGGGCCGTCAAGACGCCCTGGTACGGACTCGGACACGGGTGTTCCCCGGAGGCGTAAAGCACCTCCGGGGAACGGTGGTTCAGAAGATGTGTGCCGTGATCACGGCACGATCTTCAGGAGCCGGTTCGGCGAACCGGTACCCGCGCTGGTGACCACGCCGGTGGTGGCGCCGTTCACCAGGGCCGTGGCGACCTGGGCCGGGGTGGCCGAGGTGTGGTTCGCCAGGTAGACCGCGGCCGCGCCCGCGACGTGCGGGGTCGCCATCGACGTACCGGAGATGGTGTTGGTCGCGGTGTCGCTGGTGTTCCAGCCCGCGGTGATGGAGGAGCCGGGGGCGAAGACGTCCAGGATCGAGCCGTAGTTGGAGTAGCTGGCCCTGGCGTCCGTGCTGGTGGTGGCGCCGACCGTGATCGCGGTGGCGACGCGGGCCGGGGAGTACGAGGAGGCGTTGGCGCTGCTGTTGCCCGCCGCTACCGCGTAAGTGACGCCGCTGGCTATGGAGTTGGCCACGGCGTTGTCCAGCGTGGTGGAGGCGCTGCCGCCGAGCGACATGTTGGCGACCGAGGGACCGCTGTGGTTCGCGGTCACCCAGTTGATGCCCGCGACGACGCCCGCGGTGGTGCCGGAGCCGGCGTTGTCGAGCACCCGAACCGCCACGATGTTCGCCTTCTTGGCGATGCCGTAGGTGGTGCCGGCGATGGTCGTGGCCACGTGTGTGCCATGGCCGTTGCCGTCCGAGGCCGTGGTGTCGCCGTCCACGGCGTCGTAGCCGTAGCTCGCCCGGCCGCTGATCTGGGAGTGCGTGATGCGTACGCCGGTGTCGATGACGTACGCCGTCACACCGCCGCCCGCGGTGTCCGGGTAGGTGTACGTGCCGGAGAGCGGGAGCGAGGTCTGGTCGGAGCGGTCCAGACCCCAGGGCGCGCTGGACTGGGTGGTGTCGGTGAGGTGCACCGTCTGGTTCTGCTCGACCGTGGCGACCGCCGGGTCGGCGGCGAGTCTGCGGGCCTCGGCCGCGGAGAGGGTCGCGGTGTAGCCGTTCAGCGCGGCGCCGAACGTCTTGTTCACCGAGCCGCCGTACTCCTTGATGAGTCCCTTGCCCTCGCTCGACGAGGACTTGAAGCCCGCGTCCTTCTTGAGCGTGACGAGGTAGCTGTCCTTGACGGCCGTGGGGGAGCCGGCGGCAAGGACCTTGCCCTCGGCCGGGGCGGCCTGGGCGGGAAGGGCGGTGAACCCGCCCACCAGGGCGGCGGTTGCCAGGCCGGTGATCGCGGCGAACCGGAACTTCTTGCTACGCAGTTGTGCCATTACGAGGGAGTCCTCCTCATAGGCGACGCGCGCCTGGGTCGGGCGCGCGTCCGTGGGGGGTGCGCGTGATCGTGCGCACGGCCTGGAGCGTCGCGTTCCACTCCGGGCTGGAGTAAAGAGTGGACCAACTACCCGTGCAGAACAAGGGAGTTGAGCAGTAGTCAACAAATCTGTCATGCCCACGAAATCAAGGTGGCTTTTGGCATGGACACTTCCCGTCGATGCGCGTAGTTGGTACGACGGTGGTGGCAGAGATCCTGCTAAAGGGAGGTTCCATGAGACGTTCCCGATTTGCCGCGTACGTCGGCTCGCTCCTCCTCGCCCTCGCCGCCGTCCTCACCGGGACAGGCACCGCACACGCCGCCGAAGGCCCCTATGTGGCCCTCGGGGACTCCTATTCCTCGGGAGTCGGCGCGGGCGGCTACATCGCCTCAAGCGGCGACTGCAAGCGCAGCACGAAGTCCTATCCCTACCTCTGGGCGGCCGCCAACTCACCCTCGTCGTTCGCTTTCACGGCGTGCTCGGGCGCCCGAACGGGTGATGTTCTGGCGAGTCAACTGACCCCGCTCAGCTCCGCCACCGCCCTTGTCTCGATCAGCATCGGCGGCAACGACGCCGGGTTCGCCGACGTCATGACGACCTGTGTGCTCCAGTCCGACAGCTCGTGCCTGTCCCGGATCAACACCGCGAAGGCGTACGTCGACTCGACGCTGCCGGGGCAACTCGACAACGTCTACTCGGCGATCAGCGGCCGGGCCCCCAACGCCCATGTGGTCGTCCTCGGCTACCCCCGCTTCTACAAGCTCGGCACCACCTGCCTCGGCCTCTCCGAGACCAAGCGGAAGGCGATCAACGACGCCGCGGACTACCTCGACACCGCGGTCGCCAAGCGCGCCGCGGACCACGGCTTCACCTGGGGTGACGTCCGTGGCACCTTCACCGGCCACGAACTCTGCTCGGGGAGCGCCTGGTTGCACAGCCTCAACCTGTTCAACATCACCGAGTCCTACCACCCGATGGCGGCCGGCCAGTCCGGCGGCTATCTGCCCGTGCTGAAGAGCGTCGGCTGATCCCTCTCACGGGGACGCAGTGGGGGAGGCCTCGCCGGTGTCGGTCGGGGTCTCCGCCACGCAGGTCAGGGAGAAGGGGACCGAGTTGGACGTCTCCTCGACCGGATCACGGACCTCCACGCTGATGACGTCCTGGAACGTCCCGCTGTTGTCCTGCGTGGTGACGAACCGCCGGTCCTCCTGCGTCTTTCCGCCACTGGCCGGGAACGTGAGCGTCTTCCAACTGCCGTTCACCGAGCCGTTCTTCGACACCCAGCGATAGGTCACCGTCGCCGGAAGCCTGCCGACCGTCAGCGTGGCCGTGAAGGTGGGCGCCGCCGACTTGTCCGGCGGACAGGTGCCGGAGTAGTCGGTGTTCGCGCCCGCCAGCGAGACGTCCACCGACTGCTGCGGGGGTGCGCTCGTGGTGCTCTCGTTCTCGCTGGGCGGCGGGTTCTCCTCGCCGGACCCTTCCGTCTCGGTCCGCGCGGGTGAACTCACCGCGGGACCGGTGTCCTTGGCGGTCTCCCCGTTCCTGTCGTTGTCGTCCCGGTTCAGCAACGCGTACGTCAGCCCCGCGATCGCCAGCGCGAGGGCGACCACACCCGCGATCAGCACGAAGGCCGCTCGGCGGTTGCGGTCGGGCGCGTGGGAGGCCGTGGTGGCCGCGACCGGGGTGGAGGTCGGCGTGGGCGCGGGCCGGTACGGCGGCTCCTGCGGCAACGGCGCCGCAACAGTCGGCGGGTACGGCGCCGCCTGTACGGTGTCCGCCCGGGGCGTGCCCCCCGCCCCGATGATCCGCAGCTCCTGCTCGGCCAGGTCGGCCGACAGCCGCTCGGCCGGGTCCTTGCGCAGCAGCCCCTCGATCACCGGGGTGAGCGGACCCGCCCGGTACGGCGGCGGCAGCTCCTCGTCCACGATCGCGCGCAGGGTGCTGAGCGGGGTGTTCTGCCGGAACGGGGAGTTGCCCTCGACGGCCGCGTACAGCAGCACGCCCAGCGACCACAGGTCGGACTCGGGGCCCGGGGTGCGGCCAAGCGCCCGCTCCGGGGCCAGGAACTCGGGCGAGCCGATGACCTCGCCGGTCATCGTCAGTGCCGAGCTTCCCTCGACCTGGGCGATACCGAAGTCGGTGAGCACCACACGGCCGTCGTTCGACAGCAGCACGTTGGCGGGCTTCACATCCCGGTGCAGCACCCCGGCCTCGTGCGCGGCCCGCAGCGCGGAGAGCACCTCGGCACCGATGTGCGCGGTCCGCTGCGGGCTCAAGGGGCCCTCGGCGTCCAGCAGTTCGGCGAGCGAGATACCGCGCACCAGTTCCATGACGATCCACGGGCGGCCGTCCTCGGTGGCCACGTCGTACACCGTCACCACATTGCGGTTCGCCACCCGCGCCGCCGCCCACGCCTCGCGTTCGAGGCGGGCGTACATCCGCTCGACCTCGTGCGTCGGCAGTCCGTGGGGCGCGCGCACCTCCTTGACGGCGACCTCGCGGTGCAGCACTTCGTCACGGGCGCGCCACACGGTTCCCATGCCGCCCTCGCCGAGCGGGGAAAGGAGCCGGTAGCGGCCCGCGATCACTCGCTCACTGCCCGGTTCTTCGGACACGGACGTCCCCCAATTCGCACTCCACTCGACTTCGCATGATTTCTTCACAAAAGTAGCTCAGCCGAGTGCGGATGCCGCCCCCTTGAGCACCAATCCAGCCCCAAGGGCCACGACGACGAACGCCGACATCAGCGGTGCGCTCCTGCGCACCAGTGCGGTCAGCGGGCTCGCCGCCAGACGGGGGCGCCGGTCCAGCACCCGTGTGACTCCACTGCCCAGCCTGACGACGGCGAATCCGGCCGCGGTCAGGGTCAGGGCGAGCCCGACGCCGTACGCCACGACGAGCAGCAGACCGAACCAGGCCTGGCCGAGCGCGGCGGCGCCGACGAGCACGACGACCGCGGAGGGGCTGGGCACGAGGCCGCCGGCGAAGCCGAGGAGGATCGTGCCGCGGATGGTGGGGGCGACGGCGTGGGTGTGGGTGAAGCCGCCGTGGGTGTGTTCGAGGGTGTGGGAGTGGGAGGGGGCGTGCGTGTGTCCGTGGTCGTGAGGATGATCGTGGCTGTGGCCATGATCATGGCTGTGGCCGGGTGCGTGTGAGTGTGTGTGGGCCTCCGCCGTCGCGGAGGCGGTTTCCGTGTGGGCGGACACCAGGACCAGGGAGCGCTCCTCGGGCTCCTCCACGGCGGGCGTGTGGGTGTGGCCGTCCGGCCCGTGCGGGTGGTCATGGTCATGGGTGTGCCCGTGCCCGGGACCGCCCCCGTGCTGGTGGGCGCGGTCGCGCTGGGCCCGGCGCAGCAGGGTGATTCCCGCCGCGGTCACCATCACCCCGCTCGTGATGCCCAGCCAGGCGATCACCGAGGGGGCTGCCGCCGAACCGGCCGTGACCAGGAGGCCCAGGGCGACCACGCCGAGGGTGTGGGTGACCGTCACCGAGGCGGCCAGCGGCAGAACGTCCTTCATCCGGGCCCTGCCGCCGCGCGCCGCGGCCACCGCGGCCATCAGGGTCTTGCCGTGGCCCGGCGCGAGCGCGTGCATCGCGCCGAGGAAGACCGCGATGAGCAGGGCGAGCGCGGCGAAACCGACGGTGAGGTCGTGCCGGGCGACCAGGGAGTCCAGGGCGCGGGTCCAACGGTCGGCGCCGCGGGGCAGCACGGAGGCGGCCGGGGCGTCCGACTGCTCCTCGGCGAGAGCGGGACCACCGGGCCGTACCCGCACGGAGGCGGTCACGGTGTCGGCGGGCGAGGAGAGCAGCTCCTGCGGGTACTTGGTCAGCTCGTTCGAGATCGACTTCGTGGGTACGTCCGACTTCGTGAGCGTCGTCCGGTCACCGCGCGCGGTGATCTCGCGCCAGCCGGGGCCGGAGTCGGTGCCCGCGCTGTGGAAGCCGAGGGCGACGGTGGTGTCCTCGGGGAGCGGGGCGGTCAGCCGGCACTCCACACGCAGGGTGTCGAGCCCGGCCTGACCGGGACGCACGCGCGCGTGGCTGCTCGCGACCGCCAGAGCGGCCGTACGACCGTCGACGGTGACCTTGGCGCCCTCGGCTGCCTTCTGACAGCGCTGAGCCGCCCACCCGGTCATGCCGAGCTTCTCGATGTCCGGCTTGGCCTGGGTGGCCGGGATCTCGGCGAGGTCCTCGACATGGTCGACGCGGAGTCGGCCCGGGGCGGTGACGAGACCGTCGTAGCGATTGACGGTGAAGTTGCCGAGAGGGTGGGCGCTCGCGCTGCTGGAAGGGAGCAGCGCGAGCGCACAAGCCGCCGTCAGGACGGCCGTGACGGACGCGAACAGACGGCGGGGCTTCACTTGGACGCCTCCTTGAGTGCCTTGCGGGCCTCACGGGCGCCGAGGGGGGAGAAACCGGGGTTGAGCTTCAGGGCGGAGGCGAGTTGGCTCCGGCCCTCCTTCGCGTCGCCCGCGGCGAGCTCGATGACGCCTCGGTGGTAGCGGAAGGAGGCGTTGCGGTAGCCGGTGGCGGTGGCCTGCCGGGCGTACGGCAGCGCCTCCTTGTCGCGGCCGTTGACGTGCAGGGCCCAGGCGAGGGCGTCCGCGGTGTGCACGGTGTGCCGACGGGCCCACTCGGCGCGGGCGGCCTTCAGGGCCGAGGCCTTGTCGCCGTGGTCGGCGGCGGCGAGCGCGGTGTCGAGGTCGGCGTTGACGCCGTTGGCCCGGGCGAGCGCGATCCAGGCGTCGACGAGTGCGTACTGGTCCTTGGCCTTCACCTCGTCGCCGTCGGCACCCCTGTCCTCGTACAACTCACCGAGTTCGACGAGCGGTTGGGGCAGCGGATACCGGGCTACGACGGCCTCCAAGCCCTTGATCGCGGCGGCGCGGTCCCCGCTCGCGGCCTGGGCCCGGGCCCGGCCCTCCAGAGCGGGGAGGTAGGCGTCGTCGGCGGCGAGGGCGCGGGCGTAGTCGGTCAGGGCCGTGTCGTAGTCGCCCTGGTTCCAGGCGAGTTGGCCCAGTGCGGTGGCCACGTAGGCGATGTCTCCCGGGGTGGTCGCGGTGGCCAGGGCCTGCTCCAGGACGCCGCGGGCGGTGCGGACGTCGCCGCGGAGCTCGTGGACGTAGGCGTAGCGGGTGAACACCGGGATGCCGGGCCGTCGTTCGTCCGCGAGGCCGGCGGCCTTCGACGCCTCGTCGTAGCGGCCGAGTTCGACGAGTGCGTCGATACGGGAGGACAGGGCGCGTTCGTTGTAGGGGTTCTGCTTCAGGGTCCTGTCGGCGTAACCGAGGGCGCCCTTGAAGTCGTGGCGGGCGGCGGCGAGCGCGGCGAGCCCGGCGAGGCCCTGCTCGTTGTCCGCGGCCAACTTCAGTGACTTCTTGAGGGCTTGCTCGGCCTGCGGATACCGCGAGGGGTCACCCTTCGTCCGCGCCTGCTCGACGTAGGCGAGTCCAAGGGTGGCCCAGCCGCCGAAGTCCTTGGGCTGACCGCGGAGATGGGCCTGCAGCGCCTTGATGCTCGTGTCGAGGTCCCCACTGGCCATGAGCCCCGGGGAGACGGCCGCGGACGAACTGGCGACGGTGGCGGTACCACCGTCCCGCAGTGCCCCGAAGGCGATCGACCCCCCGGTCAGCGCGACGGCCAACAGGGCCGCACACCCGGCGAGTTGAGCGGCCCGCCACCGCCGCCCGGCCTCGGACACCCGCCGTACAGCGGCGACCTTCTCGTCATCGGCCTGAGCAGAGGGCTCCACGGTCTCCGACGATCCGTCGTGCTCGTTCTCGGCTGCGCTGTCGGTCGTAGACCCGGACATTGCCCTCTCCTGATTCGTTCGTGATCGATCGTGTACTGCGGCGCGGCCTGCACCGTGGGGGATGGGTACGCGCAGGCCGCGCCAGTAAAGGGGGGTGAGACGACGGCTTTCAGGGGCGCGGGGCTGTATCGATATGCGGCTGCGCCGCGTGGGCGCGACCAGCCCCCACGCACCCGCACCCGCCGCACAACGGGCCGAGGCACCCTAGTAGGCACGCCCCCGCATCCGACGCCACCACATGAGCGCCGCCCCGATGAGCGCGATCCCCGCGGCCCCCGCACCGGCCGACGCGGCGATCAGGGTCACGTTGTCCGACCCGGAGGACCCGGCGGGGGACAGCGCGTCCCCGAGCTGGTTCCGCACGTCGTTCCCACCGGAGGTGCCCTTCGCGAGCGGCCCGCGAGAACCCTCCGTCGGCAGCGCCACGTACGGGAACGACTTCTCGAAGTCCTTGTCGTTCTTGTCGACCGCGTCACCGAGGTCGTTCTTGGACCCGACCAGCTCACCCTCGACGACCTGCAGCGACGCGTCGATCACGTCGTCGGTGAGCCGACGCCCGTTCGGGAACCCGGCGTTGTCGCCATCAAGCACACCGAGCCGCTTCGGAGAATCGGTGGGCTTGATGGACGTGTTGAGGCGCAGCTCCTCCGCTGCACGCACATAGGGCGGCTGGTTCAGGTCCTTCACACCCTTGAGGAACACGTCCACGAGGTCGTTGCGCGGCTCCTTCGGGGCGGGGATCTTGTAGATCGCCTCGATGAGCTTCGGCAGCTCGGGGTTGGTCACGTTCTTCAGGAACTGCGCGTCGTCCCACGGCGCGGACGCGTTGAACTTGTCCTTGTCCTTGAGCGGGTTGACGACCTCGTTGACGAGCGGGTTGCCCAGGCGCGAGACCTGGGAGTAGTACCCCTGCGCGTTCTTGCGCTGGGTCGTCGACCAGATGCCCACGATCGGCTGGTGCGAGGACTCGGTGATCATGTCCGTCGGGACCTGCAGGGCGATCGAGTTGACGTTGTAGCCCTTGAGCGTGTCGTTGCCGACCTCGCTGAGGTTCCCGCCGTACAGCAGGTCGAAGACGCGCAGGTCGGCGAAGAACGGGTCGTCGGCCTGGCCGGCGAAGGACGTCTGGTCGTTGGGGAGCTTGTAGACCGCCTGGTCGCGCAGCTTCTCGTAGTTCGGCATGGAGGCCTTGCCGACGTTCGACGGCGCCACCGGGACGTCGTCGGCGATCTTCGTCTTGTACTTCACCTTCTGGTTCTTGAGCTGGAAGAGCTCGATGTCGTACGTCTGCGTGACGTTCAGGTCGGGGTCGTCGAGGCTCTCGACCGCGCCCGTGTTGTACAGGAACGACTTCTTGTTCTTGATGTGCGTCTTGAAGGTGAAGCGGTACAGCAACTCGCCCTGTCCGTCACCGTTGTTGTCGATGTGGATGTCGTACTGCGCATCCTCGGCGAACTGGTAGAAGTTCGGCCCACCGCCGGGCTCCTCGAAGGGGATCCAGTTGGCGACGATCGTCGTCGAGTCCGGCTTGTCGGGGCTGACGAACGCGTACAGGTCCGTGTTGTCGTACTGGGGGTCACCCGAGATCAGCGGGGCCTCCCGGTGACTGGAGGCGAGGGCCGCCCCCGGTTCCAGCGTGGCAACGCCGGCGGCTGCGAGCCCCCCGGCGGCCAGCGCACCACAGATGAGGGTCGCGAGACTCCTGCGTCCCGAGCCGCTCCTGGAGATAGGTGTCATGCCGTCCGTCCTCAGTCCAACTTGCCTGACGCTCGGTGATTCGGAGTGGTGGCCGGGCCGGATTGGTCGAATCTCAAAACTTCTTTTCTGCTGCTCGACCCGCGTTTTCGGCCCGCTGATCCGTATGAGCCTGAGGTGGCGCATGCTCATACCCATCCGAAGGTGAGTTCGTTGCGAATACCTCGTGGGACGGGACGGCCCAGGTGCGGCTTTGCGGGAGGGGGCGACGAGTTGGAAGCGGACGAGCTTCTGGTGCTCGTGGCGGGCGGTGACCAGAAGGCATTCGAGGAGCTCTACGGGCTTGTGGCCGGACCGGTGTTCGGGCTCGTACGGCGGGTGGTGCGCGATGCGGCGCAGTCGGAGGAGGTGTCGCAGGAGGTGCTGCTCGAACTCTGGCGTTCGGCCGCGCGGTTCGACCCCAGCAAGGGCAGCGCGCTGTCCTGGATCCTCACCCTCGCGCACCGCCGTGCCGTCGACCGGGTGCGCAGCGCCCGCGCGGCAGGTGAGCGCGAGCAGCGCGAGGCGCTCCGCGCGAACAGCCCGGCCTTCGACCATGTCACCGAAGAGGTCGAGGCGGGTCTGGAGAGGGAGTGGGTACGGCGGTGTCTCGACCGCTTGACCGTCCTGCAGCGCCAGTCCGTCACCCTCGCCTACTACGACGGCTACACCTATCGTGAAGTGGCCGAGCGACTGTCCCTGCCGCTGGGAACGGTGAAGACGCGGATGCGTGACGGACTGACCCGCTTGCGGGAGTGCCTGGGAGGTGTGGCATGAGCCTCTTCCGCCGAGAAGACCTCCACTCCCTCGCGGCCCCGTACGCCCTCGACGCGCTGGAGCCCGCCGAACGGGCCCGCTTCGAGAAGCACCTGAGGGACTGCGACAGTTGTGCGGCGGAGGTCCGTGCGCTGTCCGAGGACGCCGTACGACTCGCGTGGTCGGCCGCCGCTCCGCCGCCGGCCGCGATGCGCGACCGGGTGCTGGCCGCCGTACGCACCATTCCGCAGGCGCCCGCCGTACGGCAGGAGCCGGCACGCGCGCGCAAGTCCCAGCTGCCGCCCCATGTCTGGGGTGCCCAGCCGCCGCCCAGGCAGCGTCGGCGGCGGCCGCTGTTCGTGCCCTTCGCCACGGCCACCGCCGCCGCGGCCCTCGTCGTCGCCTCCTTGTTCGCCGTCCAGGCCAACCGGACGCAGGACGAACTGGACGCGCAGAAGGCCCAGGCCAGTGAGATCGCCCACGTTCTCCAGGCCTCGGACGCGCTCGCGACCCGGGGCCAGGACCCACAGGGCCGGACGATCGGAGTGATCGCTTCCGCATCGGAGGGGCGTGCGGTCGTCACCCTGAGCGGGTACAGCGCGCCCCCGAGCGGCCGTGTGCGCCAGTTGTGGCTCATGCGCCCCAACGAGCAACCACGCTCCCTCGGGCTCTTCGACGCCGACACGCCCTTGGTCGCGACCGGACTCGACAAGTCCGCGACATCACTCGCTGTGACTGTCGAGCCCGACGGGGGCTCACCGCAGCCCACTACCCAGCCGGTTGTCCAACTCGCCCTGAAATCGGTCGGATTCGGAGAGTAATCATGGAGGGGTCGTCAACACCCTTACGGGGAAGGTGAATCCTGTGACGCCGATACACGTGTGCCCCGACGGGGCGATAGGGTTACCCTGCCCGGGCCGGGTGGACTCGTACGGGTGGGGAGTGACATGGAACAGATAGCAGTGCGTAGGGCGAGGGTCCCTGCGATCACCTGCGGGAGCAGCGCGACCAGTTCGCGCCTCGACCGCCATCTCTCGGTGCTGTCGGGGCCTGCCGTCCCGCAGCGCGAGGCGGCCGAGGCGACGTTGCTGATGCGTGAGCTGACCGCGCGCGACAGGACCAAGCAGGAGCGCAGTGACAGGGGTGCGCGGGTCCGCCGTGTCTCGCTGTTCGCGCCGCTGCGCCGACTGCGCCGTTCGCTCTTCGGCGGTCGCTGAGCCGTGCCGGTGCGCTGAGCCGTACCGGCCCCCGGGGCCGACGGTTCAGACGTCCCGACCCGCGCTCGGCGGTACCGCCACCCCGGCGTTGTGCTGCGATCCCGTCCGTCATCCCCACGGCATGCGGCACGATCCAGGTGAGTCCACCGAGCGCGGGGTACGTCCCCGCCTCAGTCCCCTGCGTCACAGTTTTGTCATGCACTCCGAGGTCGGCCCGGGCCCCGGCAGGGCCCGAACCCCCTTCCCGGCAAGAGGTGTTCAGCCCTCGCCGCGCGTATACCGGCGGACGGCGAGCGGCACGAAGACCGCGAGCAGCACCGCACACCAGGCCAGCGAACCGGCGATCGGATGGGCCACCGGCCAGGACGCCCCCTCCGGTACGGGCGCGTTCCCGAACAGATCCCGCAGGGCCGTGGTCACCGCGCTGATCGGATTCCACTCGGCGAGCGTGCGCAGCCAGCCGGGCAGGCCCTCGGTCGGGATGTACGCGTTCGACAGCAGCGGCAGGACGAAGGTCGCGCCGCCCAGCTGTCCGGAGGCCTCCTCGCTACGGGTGAGCAGGCCGAGGAAGATACCGATCCAGGTCGTCGCGAACCGGAACAGCAGCAACAGCCCGACCGCGCCCACCGCCTGGACTGCGGACCCCTCGACGCGCCAGCCCACCGCGAGTCCCACCAGCAGGAACGGCACCGTGCCGGCGGCCGTGACCAGCACGTCCGCGACCGACTGGCCCAGCGGTACGGCCGCCCGGCTGATCGGCAGTGTCCGCAGCCGGTCCGTCACGCCCCGGTGGACGTCCTGGGCCGCCTGGAACATCCCGGTCATGATCCCGTTCGCCGCCGTCGCCACCAGCAGGCCCGGTACCAGGAAGGACCGGTACTCCTCACCCGGCATCGCCAGCGCGCTGCCGAAGACGTAGCCGAAGAACAGCAGCATGGTGATCGGCATCGTCTGGGTCAGGATCAGCAGTCCGGGGTTGTTCCGGACCCGCCGCAGCTGACGGCCCAGCATCGCGGTGCCGTCGTAGGCCAACATGCTCATGCCGCACGCTCCTTGGTGAGACGCAGGAACACGTCGTCGAGGGTGGGTGGTTGGATGCTCGCGTCGAGCAACGGCACGCCCGCCGCGTCCAGTTCGCGCACCAGCCGGGGCAGGGTGAGGGTGGTGTCCCGGGTGACCGCGCCGACCGCTTTGCGCTCATGGTCGAACGACGGCTCCCCGCCGGTGAGTTGGTCGAGGACACCCGCCGCCTTCACCAGGACGTCCGCGTCCGCGACGACGATCTCGACATGCGCCCCTATCAGCGCCTTGAGCTGGGACGGCGAACCCGTGTGCGCGACCCGCCCTTCGTCCACCAGGGCGATGTCATGGGCGAGCTGGTCGGCCTCCTCCAGGTACTGCGTGGTCAGCAGCACGGTCGTGCCGTCCGCCGTGAGCTCGCGCACGGCGTCCCAGATGAGGTTGCGGCTGGCCGGGTCGAGCCCGGTCGTCGGTTCGTCGAGGAACAGGATCTCGGGGCGGCGGATCAGGCTGGCCGCCAGGTCGAGGCGGCGACGCATACCGCCCGAGTAGGTGGCCGCGGGCCGGTCGGCGGCCTCGGACAGCCCGAAGCGGTCGAGCAGCTCGGCGGTCCGCTCGGCCGGCCCCCGCACCCGGTGCAGCCGGGCGAACAGCCGGAGGTTCTGCCGACCGGTGAGGTCCCCGTCGACCGACGCGTACTGCCCGGTGACGGCGATCGCGCGGCGCACCGCCTCCGGCTCCCGGACGAGGTCGTGACCGGCGACCCGCGCGGACCCCGCGTCCGGCCGCAGCAGCGTCGTCAGCAGCCGTACGGCCGTCGTCTTGCCCGCGCCGTTGGGGCCGAGGATGCCGCAGACCGTACCCGGGGCGACCGCGAGATCGAGGCCGCGCAGGGCATGGACCTCCCCGAATCGCTTCTCCAGACCTTCACTAAGTACGCCGTACGTAGAAGTCATGGCTCGACCATAGCGCACTACGTACGCTGTACGTAACTAGGATGGTGGCCGAGGTGATGATCGATGGCGGGCCGAGCGGCCGTACCCGAAGTGATCTGGGCTCGTCCCGAGCGGACGGGGCGTGGGCCGAAGCCCGCGTTCACCAGGGCGGACATCGCGGCGGCGGCGGTGCGGCTCGCGGACGCCGGCGGTCTGGACGCGGTGTCCATGCGGCATGTCGCGGCCGAACTGGGCTGCGGGACGATGTCGCTGTACAACTACGTCCCCCGTAAGGAGGACCTGTACGAGCTGATGGTGGACGCGGTCAGCGGCGAGCACGAGCTGTTCGAGCCGACGGGGGACTGGCGGGCGGACATGCTCCGCAACGCGCGCCAGACCAAGGCGCTGATGCACCGGCATCCTTGGATGGTGCGGCTGATGTCAGGGGTGTACGGCTTCAGCCCCAACGCCCTGCGCTATCTGGAGCACTGCCTCGCCTGCCTCGACCCGCTGGACGCCCCCTACGGCACGAAGATCGAGCTCGTCGCGATGCTCAACGGGTGCGTGACGACGTATGTCTCGAACGAGCTGTCCACGGCTGAGCGGGCGCGGTCGTTGCCGTGGTCGGAGGAGCAGGAGAACGCGGTGCGGATCGCGTACCTGGGGAGCCAGGTGGCGTCGGGGGCGTATCCGCGGCTGGCGGCGTCGTTCATGGAGGACGCGGGGCCGATTGATCTTGAGGCCGTGTTCGAGCGGATGTTGGGGCGGGTGTTGGATGGGTTTGCGCCGCGGGGGTGACTGTTTGCGTGCGGGGTGCGGCGCCAGTCGTGGCTGGGTGCGCAGTTCCCGCGCCCCTGGGTGGCTACAGCAGCGTTAGTTGGCCCTCCGGCCCCTCTTCGTGGCCGTCCAGGACCGAGGCCGGCCTTCGTGCCGAGTCCGGGACCGGCAGCACCCCCGCCTCGCGCAGGTCGGTCGCCGTGATCCGTGACGTCAACTCGTCCTCCAGCGGCTGGAGATCCGCCAGCAGGGTCAACACCGTGATCAGCTCAAGGAGTTCCGACGTCCACGTCTGCGGCCAGGTCGCCGGGCGGATCGCGGACAGTGTGCCCGGTTCCGCCTCCGCGATCCGGGTCGTGAACCACTGTTCCAGTACCCGCACTCCGCCCGTCGCGAAGTCCCAGGCCTCCGGCGGTACGGGGGAGACGCGGCCCTCGTCCAGCAGGAGGGCCTCCTCGTCGCGGTCGTAGTCCAGGGTCAGAGGGCGGGCCGGCAGGGGTGCGCGAACGTACGGGCGGCGGCCGCCGGGGAGCTTCGGACGGTCCCCGTCGCGGCGCATCAGCCAGAGCGCACGGTGGCCCGACTCCACTCCCCGGGACCAGAGTTCGGGGTCGTCGGTCAGCGGGACGGTGAGGTCAGGGCGGACGGCCGTCAGGATCCAGGCGAGGGTGTCCACGGGCTCCACCGGGACGCCGAGCCGGGTCCGCAGGTGCTCCAGGAGGCCCGGGGCCAGGTTCGGTTCCGTGCCGCCTGGCCGGCGGTGCAGCGGGCGGATGCGGCCGGGCCGGAGCAGCGGGAGGAGGGAGGTCGCGAGGAGCCGGGGGCCCTGGGTGTCCGACGGCGTCTCCACCACGAACACCTGGTCGTCGTCCGCCACCCGCCACAACTCGGGCCGGGCCGCGTCGATCAGCCGGTGGTCCGGGATCAGCCACTGCTCGTCGAAGGGCGCGTGCAGGACCCGTACCGGCTCCGGGCAGGGACCGGACGCGCGCGCGAGGCGCTCCGTGCCGCCCGTGCGTCCCGGCAGCTGTCCGACCGCCGAGCGCAGGGTACGCGAGCGGGTCGGCTCGAACAGGGCCTCCCGGTCGGGTCCCTCGGCCTTCAGCAGGGCGTCCCAGCGGGCTTTCAGGGACGCCGCGTCGGGGCCCGTCGGCCACCCCCGGCCGAGCCGCGGCGGTGCGACGGACCACGGCATGAGGTCCGCCAGCGGCGGAGCGTCGTCGTGCGTCACGCTGGGCATCGTACGACCATTCGCCGACAGGCAGCCGGTTCCAGTGAGGTCATGTGGCTTCCAGAGTCACCGAGAAGGAGAACCGGTCACCCCGGTAGTGGATCACCGCCGCGTCCAGTACCCGGCCCTCCGTGTCGTACGCCAGACCCGTGTAGTGCAGGATCGGGCTGAGCAGCGGGACTTGGAGCAGTCGGGCCGTCTCCGGGTCCGCGAGCCGCGCCTCCACCGTGTCCGTGATGCGGCTGATGTCCGCCCCGACGATGTCCCGCAGCACCTTTGTCATCGGCCAGCGCACCAGGTCGGACGGGTCGATGCGCGCGGCCAGTTCGGGACGGACGTAGTTGCGGGCGTGGTTGGTCGGCTCGCCGGTCTGCTCGTCGCTGCGCAGCCGGTGGTACGACGCCACCTCGTCCAATTCGGGGAAGTGCTCGGCGAGTTCGGACGGCACGGATGCCTTGCCGTGCTCCAGCAGTTCGGTCGTCATGCCGGACTGCTGGGCCACGATCGCGTCCACCGAGCCGAGCAGCCGGACCGGGGAGCCCCGGCGGGCGTCCGGCTCGATGAAGGTGCCCCGGCGGCGGTGGCGGGTGATGAGCCCCTCGTCCTCCAGCTCCTTCAGTGCCTGCCGCATGGTCAGCACGCTCACGCCGTAGTGCCCGGCCAGTTGTTCCTCGGTGGGCAGGCGGAGCGGGTCCTGGGGCGAGCGGCCGAGTATCGAGGCGCGCAGGGACTGCGACACCTGGTACCAGAGCGGCAGCTTGCGGTTCAGGACGATCGAGTCCGGGGCGAAGGAGGTCACGGGCTATCCGTACCTTTCGCGGATCGGTCAACGCAACGGGCGGAAGTGACGCTCGAGGCCCCGCCACACGTCGTCGTAGTGCGGCTGGAGGTGATCCGCCCGGGCCGCGTGCGCGGTGAGCGTCACCGGCCAGCGGGTCTCGAACATGAACGCGAGACCGTCGTCGACCTTCTGCGGCTTCAGCTCGGCCGCGCTGGCCTTGTCGAAGGTCTCCCGGTCCGGCCCGTGCGCCGACATCATGTTGTGCAGTGAGCCGCCGCCAGGGACGAAACCCTGGGCTTTCGCGTCGTAGGCGCCCTCGATCAGGCCCATGTACTCGCTCATCACGTTCCGGTGGAAGTACGGCGGGCGGAAGGTGTCCTCCCCGACCAGCCAGCGCGGCGCGAAGACCACGAAGTCGACTCCGGCCAGGCCCGGGGTGTCCGACGGGGACGTCAGCACCGTGAAGATCGACGGGTCGGGGTGGTCGTAGGAGATGCTGCCGATGACATTGAAGCGGCGCAGGTCGTAGACGTACGGCACATGGTTGCCGTGCCACGCGACGACGTCGAGCGGCGAGTGGTCGTAGGTCGCCGTCCAGAGGTTGCCGCAGAACTTGTTGACCACCTCCACCGGCCCCTCGACGTCCTCGTAGGCGGCGACGGGGGCCCGGAAGTCGCGGGCGGCGGCGAGGCCGTTGGCGCCGATCGGGCCGAGGTCGGGGAGCTGGAAGGGGGCACCGTAGTTCTCGCACACATAGCCGCGGGCTGAAGTGTCCAGGAGCTCCACACGGAAGCGGACCCCGCGAGGGATCAGCGCCACATGTCCCGGCTCCACATGCAGTCGTCCGAACTCCGTGCGCAGCAGCAGTCCGCCGAGCTCGGGCACGATCAGCAGCTCGCCGTCGGCGTCGCTGAAGACGCGGTCCATGGAATCGGTGGCGTGGTAGAGGTGCACGGCCATGCCGGTGCGCTGGGTCACGTCGCCGTTGCCGCCGAGGGTCCACAGACCGGCGAGGAAGTCGGTGCCCTCGACGGGCTCCGGCAGCGGGTCCCAGCGCAGCCGGTTCGGGTCCGGGACCGACTCGGTGAACGGGGCCGTACGGATCCAGCCGTTGTGGGTGTGGACGAACGCCGGGTGCGCGGCGGACGGGCGGATCCGGTACAGCCAGGAACGGCGGTTGTGGGCGCGGGGCTCGGTGAACGCCGTACCGCTGAGCTGTTCCGCGTAGAGGCCGAGGGGGGCGCGCTGCGGGGCGTTGCGGCCCTCGGGCAGGGCGCCCGGCACGGCCTCCGATGCGTGCTCGTTGCCGAAACCGGACAGGTAGACCAAGCCCTCGGCGGTCTTCCGCGCGTCCGCGCCCGTGATCGCTGCGTCCCCGCTCATGATCGCTCCCTTGCGGTCTGATTCCTATGCAACACCGTAGGATTGCGGTTTCGTCGACGCAAGAGGGTCGTCGCGTGGAACCGATTGCGCGGCCGTGACCTCCTCAGGGAGGAGGATGAGAACCAGACCCCAGGGGGATTCGCGGTGTCGGACCCGTGTTCTAGGCTCCCCGACATGTCGTGGACGCGGGGACTCCTCGCCCTGCTCGCGGTCTGTGTCCTGCTGG
This sequence comes from Streptomyces sp. NPDC019531, assembly GCF_044903305.1. Taxonomy (NCBI): domain Bacteria; kingdom Bacillati; phylum Actinomycetota; class Actinomycetes; order Kitasatosporales; family Streptomycetaceae; genus Streptomyces; species Streptomyces sp. NPDC019531. Next base: position 99,913 of record NZ_JBJDQL010000026.1, read on the forward strand.
TCACCGGATCCGTGAGCTGTGGCACCAGTGGGACACAGGAGCACAAGGACGGCCAGTCGGTCTCGCCGGTGGGCAAGGTCCTCGACGACACCGACCACGAGGGGCGGCACTACCGCGAGGTGGACAAGGGCAACGCCCCCGTGGTCGGCATAGAGGTGCAGCCGAACACCGACGACAGCTGGTCCGTGCGGTTGACCGTCGAGAACTTCACCTTCTCGGCCGCCGGAGCCAAGGCGAAGGCCGTCCCCGGCCGCGGTGCCGCGGTCCTCTTCGTGGACGATCGCCCGGTCACCACCCTGCGCGACCCCGCCTACCGCCTCCCGGCCGCGTACGTCCCGCAGGGCACCCACAAGGTCACCGCCCGGCTGTACGCCGACGACGGCACCGTGTGGGCCGTGGAGGGTGAGCCGGTGGAGAGCACGGCGGACGTCACGGCCTCCGAGCCGCAGTCCACGGCGAGCACGGGCGGTTCCTCCGAATCGCCGTCCGCGGCGAGCACCGACGGCGGCGCCTCGGCACCGCCATCCGCGGCGAGCACCGGCGGTGGTCGGTGAGTGCTCCAGTCCCCCGGCCCCGTACCAGGTGGCGGGGTTCACCGGACCTCGGCGGAAAGGCATCATGAAGCCCGTGCCCCAAGCGACCTCGCTTCGCCGCGCCCCCGTGCAGCGGCGCAGTGCCGAACGGCTGACCAGAATCCTCGACGCCTGCGCCGACCTCCTCGACGAGGTCGGCTACGACGACCTGAGCACCCGCGCCGTCGCCCTGCGCGCCGGCGTGCCCATCGGCTCGGTCTACCGCTTCTTCGGCAACAAGCGGCAGATGGCCGACGCCCTGGCCCAGCGCAACCTCGAACGCTTCACGGACCGGGTCACCGACCGCCTCAAGGAGTCGGGCGAGGAAGGCGGCTGGCGCACGGCGATGGACGTCGTCCTCGACGAGTACATCGCCATGAAGCGCACCGCACCCGGCTTCTCCCTCGTCGACTTCGGCAATCAGATCCCCGTGGGTGCCCGCCACGCCGAACCGAACCACCGCGTCGCCGACCGCCTCACCGAGCTTCTCTCCGGCTACCTCTCCCGCGAACCCGACGACGACCTCCGCCGCTCCTTCCTGATCGCCGTGGAAACCGCCGACACCCTGGTCCACCTGGCCTTCCGGATGGCGCCGGAGGGGGACGAGCGGATCATCCAGGAGGCCCGGGAGATGTTGCGGGCCTATCTGGCGCGGGTCCTGGACTGACCGTCGACAACCCCTCGCCACCATCCATACCGGTCGGTATGCTCGCCCGGACAGGCACCGCTGCCCCGGGAGGACCCGTGTCCCGCACCGCCCTACGAATCTGCCCCCTGTGCGAGGCCACCTGCGGGCTGACGCTCACCGTTGAGGGGACCCGGGTCACCGGGGCCCGCGGAGACCGCGACGACGTGTTCAGCAAGGGGTTCATCTGCCCGAAGGGAGCCTCCTTCGGGGCCGTCGACGGGGACCCGGACCGGCTGCGCACACCCCTCGTCCGGCGGGACGGGGAGCTGCGCGAGGCCACCTGGGAGGAGGCCTTCGACGCGGTCGCCGCCGGGATCCGGGGCGTGGTCGAGCGGTACGGGGCGAACTCCGTCGGGGTGGTCCTCGGCAACCCCAACGTGCACACCATGGCCGGTGCCCTCTACCCGCAGGTGCTGCTCGCCGGACTCGGCACCCGGAGCGTCTTCACCGCCTCCACGGTCGACCAGATGCCCAAACACGTCTCCAGCGGGCTGCTCTACGGCGACGCCAACGCCATCCCCGTGCCCGACCTCGACCACACCGACCACATCCTCCTCATCGGCGCCAACCCCCTGGAATCCAACGGGAGTCTGTGCACCGCCCCCGACTTCCCCGGCAAACTCAAGGCGCTCAAGGCCCGCGGCGGCACACTCACCGTCATCGACCCCCGCCGCACCCGCACCGCCAAGCTCGCCGACCGTCACATCGCCGTCCGGCCCGGCGCGGACGCGCTGCTGCTCGCCGCCATGGCGCACGTGCTCTTCGAGGAAGACCTCGTCGAGACCGGGGAGTTGACCCCCCATCTCCAAGGGCTCGACGAACTCCGGGAAGCCGTACGGGACTTCACCCCCGAAGCGGTCTCCGCCGCCTGTGACGTGGACGCCTCGGTGACGCGCACCCTCGCCCGCGAACTCGCCGCCGCCCCGACAGCCGCCGTATACGGCCGTATCGGCAGCTGCACCGTCCCGCACGGCACCCTCGCGAGCTGGCTCGTCGATGTGCTCAACATCCTCACCGGCAACCTCGACCGGCCCGGCGGCGCACTCTTCCCGCAGGCGGCCACCGACCGCACACCACGGCCCGCGGGCCCCAGTCACGGCTTCGGTCTCGGGCGCTGGCACTCCCGGGTGAGCCAACACCCGGAGGCGAAGGGCGAGTTGCCGCTCTCCGCGCTCGCCGAGGAGATCGACACCGCGACCGCGGAGGGCGAGCCGATCCGGGCGATCGTCGCCGTCGCCACCAACCCCGTGCTCTCCGCCCCCGACGGCGACCGGCTCGACAAGGCCCTCGGCTCGCTCGACTTCATGGTCAGCGTGGACCCGTATCTCAACGAGACCTCGCACCACGCCCATGTCGTGCTGCCGCCGCCCCCGCCCTCCCAGAGCCCGCACCACGACTTCGCCTTCAACACCCTCGCCGTCCGCAACCAGGTCCGCTACACCCGCCCCGCCGTCCCGCTGGAGCCCGGCCGGATGGCCGAGACGGAGATCTTCGCCCGGCTGATCCTCGCCGCGACCGGCATGCACGGCGCCGACCCGTCCGCCGTGGACGACCTGGTCGTCGGCCAGACCCTGGGCAAGGCGGTGAAGGAGCCGTACTCCCCGGTCCACGGCCGTGATCCGCAGGAACTGGCCGCGCTCCTGGAGGGCGAGACCGGCCCGGAGCGGCGGCTCGACATGATGCTGCGCCTGGGTCCCTACGGCGACGGTTTCGGCGTACGACCGGACGGGCTGAGCCTCACGAAGCTGCTCGCGCATCCGCACGGCATCGACCTCGGTCCGCTGCGATCCCGGCTGCCGCAGCCGCTGAAGACCAGGAGCGGCAAGGTCGAGCTGCTGCCGCAGCCGATCGCTGACGACCTGCCCAGGCTGCGGGAAGCCCTGCGGCACAAGGCCGACGGGCTCGTCCTCATCGGACGCCGGCACCTGCGCTCCAACAACAGCTGGATGCACAACGTCCCCGCCCTCACCGGCGGCACCAACCGCTGCACCCTGCACATCCACCCCGAGGACGCCGAACGCCTCGGTCTGAAGGACGGCGTCGCGGTGCGGGTCAGGGGCGCAGGGGGAGAGGTGGTCACCGAGGCCGAGCTCACCGACGCCGTGCGCCCCGGCGTGGTCAGCCTGCCGCACGGCTGGGGCCACGACCGGCCCGGGACCCGGCTCAGCCACGCCCTCAAGGACCCCGGCGTCAACGTCAACCAGCTCCTCGACGGCAGCCTGCTCGACCCGCTCTCGGGCAACGCGGTCCTCAACGGCGTACCGGTAAAACTGGCCGCCTTGGCGACGCTGTGAGCAGTGCAAAGCTGTGACCAGCAGTTTTGCGCTTATTGCTCGCATGTCAACGTCTTGTTAACGCCGCTTGACGGGTCCTAACGTCATCGCACTGCCGACTCCGGTGGGAGTTCAAGGGCGAACGTTAGGTATCCACTCATGCTGACCATCCTCGGCTTCGCCATGATCGCGACCTTCCTGGTCCTGATCATGATGAAGAAAATGTCGCCGATCGCGGCGCTCGTGCTGATCCCGGCACTGTTCTGCGTCTTCGTCGGGAAGGGCGCCAAGCTCGGTGACTACGTCATCGAAGGCGTCACCAGCCTCGCCCCCACCGCGGCGATGCTCATGTTCGCGATCGTCTACTTCGGTGTGATGATCGACGTCGGTCTCTTCGACCCGATCGTGCGCGGGATCCTGAAGTTCGCGAAGGCCGACCCGATGCGGATCGTGGTCGGTACGGCGATCCTCGCCGCGATCGTCTCCCTGGACGGCGACGGCTCGACCACCTTCATGATCACCGTCTCGGCGATGTACCCGCTGTACAAGCGCCTCAAGATGAGCCTGGTCGTGATGACCGGTGTCGCCGCCATGGCCAACGGTGTGATGAACACCCTGCCCTGGGGCGGCCCGACGGCCCGTGCCGCGACCGCGCTGAAGGTCGACGCCAGCGACATCTTCGTCCCGATGATCCCGGCCCTGGCCGTCGGTCTCCTCGGCGTCATCGTCCTCTCGTACGTCCTCGGCATGCGCGAGCGCAAGCGGCTCGGCACGCTGACGCTGGGCGACGTGCTGGTCAAGGAGCCCGTGGAGGAGCTCGTCGAGGAGAGGGAGACCGAGGCGGTCCTGGTCGGCGCCGGTTCCGGTGGATCCGGCACGGGCAAGGCCGCGGTGGGCGCCGGAGGCTCCGGCACCGACGCCGACGCCGAGGACGGCGACGAGAAGCGCTTCCAGGTCCTCGACCCCAACCGCCCCACCCTGCGCCCCAAGCTCTACTGGTTCAACGCGCTGCTCACCGCCACCCTGCTCACCTCCATGATCATGGAGTGGCTGCCGATCCCGGTGCTGTTCCTGCTCGGCGCCGCGCTCGTGCTCACCGTCAACTTCCCGCACATCCCCGACCAGAAGGCCCGGCTGGCCGCCCACGCCGACAACGTCCTCAACGTCTCCGGCATGGTCTTCGCCGCCGCCGTCTTCACCGGCGTCCTTCAGGGCACCGGCATGGTCGATCACATGGCCCGCTGGATGGTGGACGTCATCCCCGAGGGCATGGGCCCGCACATGGCCCTGGTCACCGGCATCCTGAGCCTCCCGCTGACCTACTTCATGTCGAACGACGGCTTCTACTTCGGCGTCCTCCCGGTCCTCGCCGAGGCCGGCGCGGCGCACGGTGTCACCCCGCTGGAGATGGCCCGCGCCTCCCTCGTCGGCCAGCCGCTGCACATGTCGAGCCCGCTCGTCCCGGCCGTCTACGTCCTGGTCGGCATGGCCAAGGTGGAGTTCGGCGACCACACGAAGTTCGTGGTCAAGTGGGCGGCCCTCACATGCCTGGTCATCCTCGGGGCAGGGATCCTCTTCGGAATCATCTGATCAGTTCATGGAGGACGTCATTGTGAGGCCCGGTGGGAACCGCGGCTGGCTGCTCCGCCTCGTCATCGCCTTCAGCTTCGCGCAGGGGGCGGTGTCGATGGCCCGGCCCGCCGTCTCCTACCGGGCCCTCGCGCTGGGCGCGGACGAGCGGGCGATCGGTGTCATCGCCGGGGTGTACGCGCTGCTGCCGCTCTTCGCCGCCGTACCGCTGGGCCGCCGTACGGATCACGGGCGTTGTGCGCCCCTGCTGCCGGTCGGAGTCGTCCTCATATCCGGTGGCTGCGCGCTCAGCGGCGTCGTCAACTCCCTCTGGGCGATGGCGGTCTGGAGCGGGGTGATGGGCCTCGGCCACCTCTGCTTCGTCATCGGCGCCCAGTCGCTCGTCGCACGCCAGTCCGCACCGCACGAACAGGACCGCAACTTCGGCCACTTCACCATCGGCGCCTCCCTCGGCCAGCTGGTCGGCCCGATCGCGGCGGGCGCGCTGATCGGCGGCTCCGACATGGCCGGCACCAGCGCGCTGGCTCTGCTCGTCGCCGGTGCGGGGGCGGCGGTCGCGTTCACCTCCTTGTGGCGCATCGAGCATCGGGACACGGCCGCCAACTACCGTGACGGGCAAGGGGATCGGGTCCCCGTCGGACGCATACTGCGCACCAGGGGCGTGCCCGGGGGCATCTTCGTCAGCCTCTCCGTGCTGTCCGCCACGGACATCCTCACCGCCTACCTTCCGGTGGTCGGCGAGCACCGGGGCATCGCCCCCTCGGTGATCGGCCTGCTGCTGAGCCTGCGCGCGGCCGCGACGATCGCCTGCCGTCTGGTGCTGACTCCTCTGCTACGGCTGCTGGGGCGCGCGTTGTTCCTCACCGTGACGTGCCTCCTGGCCGCCCTGCTGTGCGCGGGCATCGCCCTGCCGGTCCCGGTGTGGGCGCTGGCCGTGATCCTTGCGCTGCTCGGCTTCTGCCTCGGCGTCGGACAGCCGCTGTCCATGACGACGGTCGTCCAGGCCGCGCCCGACGGCGCCCGTTCCACCGCGCTCGCCCTGCGGCTGACCGGCAACCGTCTCGGTCAGGTGGCTGCCCCCGCCGCCGCGGGCCTGGTCGCGGGAGCCGCGGGCGTGGCGGCGCCGTTCGTGATGCTGGGCGCGCTGCTGCTGGTGTCGTCGGGCGTCGCGGTGCGGTCGTCGGCTAGGCCCGCGGAGGAACCTGCCGGGGCGCCCCGGGTGCGTCGGCCGTTGAGCCGTAAGAGCGATATCTGACGGTGCGTGGGGCGATGATTTACGACCGCAGAACCAGCTATTCGGGCAACCTCGTCGTATTCGCCCATCTCGCCCATCTCACCCAGATCCGTACCCCGTCGGCCGCTGAAGCAGGCCATCCGCTTTCTCACCAGGTGGACCGAGGCGTCCGAATCACGCACGTGTCTTCCCCAAGGCGCGCACTTTCCGTTAGCTTCCGTGACTCACACGCCCCGTACGACCCGCACGTGGCGTCCGACCGCGGAGCGCCAGCGTTCGCTCAGTGAGCCCTCGGGGGCACTGCCATGACACGCGCCATCTCCCTGCACCACGTGAGCAAGACCTACACGCGAGGAAACCGGGTGGTGGACCGGCTCTCGCTGGACATCGCGCCCGGCGAGTTCCTCGTCCTGCTCGGCCCCTCCGGCTGCGGCAAATCCACCCTGCTCAGGATGATCGCCGGACTGGAGGAGATCACCGAGGGCGAGCTCAGACTCGACGGCGAGTACGCCAACGACCTGCTCCCCGCCGAGCGGCGGATGGCGATGGTGTTCCAGAACTTCGCCCTGTACCCGAACATGACGAGCCGCGGGAACATCGGCTTCCCGTTGCGGATCGAGGCCCCTGGCGAGGACCCCCGCGCACGTGTGGACGCCACCGCCCGCATGCTGGGCATCGAGGACCTTCTCGACCGTTACCCGGGCCAGCTCTCCGGCGGCGAACGCCAGCGCGTGGCGATGGGGCGGGCCATCTCCCGCCATCCGTCCGCCTTCCTCATGGACGAGCCGCTGTCCAACCTCGACGCCAAGCTCCGCAACCATCTGCGCGCCGAAATAGCGGGCCTCACCCGTGAGTTGGGCGTCACCACGGTCTACGTCACTCATGACCAGGCCGAGGCCATGTCGCTCGGCGACCGGGTCGCCGTCATGCGCGGGGGCGTACTCCAGCAGGTCGGCACCCCGCGCTCGGTGTACGCGCTGCCCCGCAACGTCTTCGTCGCCGCCTTCATCGGCACCCCACGCATCAACCTTCTGCGCGGCCTGGTCCGGGCCCCGCTGGACGGCGCCATGACCATCAGCCTCGGCAAGCAGTATCTGCGCCTGCCCGAACCCCTGTCCCTTGATCACCAGTTGCTCCGTGTCCAGCAGGGCCGCGAGGTGATCGTCGGTCTGCGCTCGGAGGCGATCCGTATCGCCAAGCCGGCCTCCGCCCGCCCCGGCGAGATGCCGATCACCGGGCTGGTCGAGCACGTGGAGTTCCAGGGCCACGAGGTCCTCGTCCACTTCAACACCGGCTCCCGCCCCGCCCTCGTCCCCGACCTGGAGGCCCCGCGCCCCGCCCCTCGTCCGGCCCGGCGCCGTCGCCGCGAGGGCACGGTCCTGGACCGCCTGAGGGAACGCGCGGGTTCCCTTCGGGCGGGCCCCGTGGTGGTCCTGGAGGACCCGCCGGACCCCGAGTCCCCTGTGGTCGACCCCCGCCTCCCCGGTGACCTCGTCGTCCGCACCACCCCGGACATCGACCTCCGCCGCGGCCTGCAGGTCCCCCTCCTCGTCGACGTCTCCCACCTCTTCGTCTTCGACCAGCACGGCGAACGAATCTGCCCGTCCCCGGCACAGCTTCCGGACCTGGAGGAGTGAAAGGGGCGAGGGCGTCGGACGGTGGGCCCGCGAAGTGTCACGGGCGCGTCTGACGGGTGGGTCGGGGAGTGGTCGGTGTCGGCTGTGCCTGCCCCGGTCGGCGTTGCTCGCACGAACCCGCCGGGCCCGGCTGTCGCGGGGCTTGCTGCCCTGGAGGAGGGGGTGAGGGTGCCGGACGGGCGCGGGCGGCTGCCTGGCCCACGGGGCCGGTGGGTGACCCGGGCGGGTCGGGGGTGTGATGCCGTGCTGGCGCTGGTCGGCGTTTGCTCTTACCGAACCCGCCGAGCCCGGCTGTCGCGGGGCTTGCTGCCCTGGAGGAGGGGGTGAGGGTGCCGGACGTGGCGCGGGTGGCCGCCTGGCCCACGGGGGCCGGTGGGTGACCCTGGCCGGTCGGGGGTGCGGTCGGTGCAGGCACCGGTCGGTGTCGCTCGACCGACCCGCCGGGACGGCCCCCGCGCGGCTTGGCGCCCTGGACGAGTGAATCCGGGCGCGGCCGGCGGACACGGGGGAGTGCGGGCTGCCAGGCAAGGGTGCATGAACGTGCATCTCACTCGGACCAGGGCCCTTCTCACCGGCGCCGCGCTCCTGCTCGCCGCCGCACCCACCGCCTACGCCACCCTCGCGGAGGCCGACTCCTCGGCGAGGGCGCCGGAGCGCGGGGCGCCGTACGTCGAGACCCAGCTCTTCTTCGGTACCCAGCGCCCGGACGGCGGACCGGCTGTCACCGACAAGCAGTTCATGGCTTTCGTCGACACGGAGGTCACCCCGGAGTTCCCCGACGGGCTGACCGTGCAGACCGGGCGCGGACAGTGGCGGGACGCCGGTGGGAAGATCGAGTCGGAGCGGTCGTACGAGCTGATCCTGCTGTATCCGGTGGGGCGGGCCGCCGCGAGCGACCGGAGGATCGAGGAGATCCGGCGGGTGTACGAGAAGGCGTTCGGACAGGAGGCCGTGGGCAGGGTGGACGACCGGGCCCGCGTCGACTTCTGATCTCCTGGGGTCGTCAGGACCCGACCTGGCGCAGAAAAACTAACGCCGCTAGTTTGTGAGCCGGACGACGACACGGCCCAGCCCGGGAGGACGCACCATGAAGGCGCACGACGGCATGTACATCGACGGCGAGTGGCGCCCGGCCACCGGCCCGGACGTGATCGAGGTCGTGAACCCGGCCGACGAGCAGGTCATCGGCCGGGTGCCCGCCGGCACCGCCGAGGACGTCGACCTCGCCGTACGGGCCGCCCGTGCCGCCCTCCCGGCCTGGGCCCGGACCGCCCCCGCCGAGCGGGCCGCGCGACTCGCGGCCCTCCGGGACGTCCTCACCGCCCGCAAGGACGAGATCGCCGAGACGGTCACCGCCGAGCTGGGATCACCGCTGAAGTTCTCGCAGAACGTCCACGCGGCCGTCCCCATCGCCGTCGCCGCCTCCTATGCCGAGCTCGCCGCGACCCACCCCTTCGAGGAGAGGGTCGGCAACTCCACCGTCCACCAGGAGCCGATCGGCGTCGTCGGCGCGATCACGCCCTGGAACTACCCGCTCCACCAGATCGTCGCCAAGGTCGCCCCGGCCCTCGCGGCGGGCTGCACTGTCGTTCTCAAGCCCGCCGAGGACACCCCGCTGGTCGCCCAGCTCTTCGCCGAGGCGGTCCACGAGGCCGGTGTCCCCGCCGGAGTCTTCAACCTGGTCACCGGCCTCGGCCCGGTCGCGGGGCAGGCCCTCGCCGAACACCCGGACGTCGACCTGGTCTCCTTCACCGGCTCCACCGCGGTCGGACGCCAGATCGGCGCGACCGCCGGCGCCGCGCTGAAGAAGGTTGCCCTGGAGCTCGGCGGCAAGTCCGCCAACGTCATCCTGCCGAGCGCCGACCTCGCCAAGGCGGTCAACGTCGGCGTCGCCAACGTGATGTCCAACTCCGGCCAGACGTGCAGCGCCTGGACCCGGATGCTGGTGCACTCCGCGCAGTACGACGAGGCCGTCGAGCTGGCCACCGCGGCCGCCGCGAAGTACGGCGAGCGCATCGGCCCGGTCGTCAACGCCAAGCAGCGGGCGCGGGTGCGCAGTTACATCGAGAAGGGCACGGCCGAGGGCGCGCGGCTGGTGGCCGGTGGTCCCGAATCCCCGCGTGAACAGGGCTACTTCGTCGCCCCGACCGTCTTCGCCGATGTGACGCCCGAGATGACGATCGCGCAGGAGGAGATCTTCGGCCCGGTCCTGTCCATCCTCCGCTACGCGGACGAGGAAGACGCCCTGCGCATCGCCAACGGCACGGCCTACGGCCTCGCGGGCGCCGTCTGGGCCGGTGACGAGACGGAGGCCGTGGCGTTCGCCCACCGCATGGACACCGGCCAGGTCGACATCAACGGCGGCCGCTTCAACCCCCTTGCCCCCTTCGGGGGTTACAAGCAGTCCGGTGTGGGCCGCGAGCTCGGCTCGCACGGCCTCGCCGAGTACCTCCAGACCAAGTCCCTCCAGTTCTGAGGAGTCGTCCCGTGGTTCGTGCCGCCGTCCTTCCCGCCGTGGGCGCTCCCCTGGAAGTCACCGACATCGACCTCCCGGACCCCGGCCCCGGCCAGGTCCGCGTCCGCCTCGCCGCCGCCGGCGTCTGCCACTCCGACCTGTCCCTGTCCAACGGCACCATGCGCGTCCCCGTCCCGGCCGTCCTCGGCCACGAGGGCGCGGGCACGGTCGTCGCGGTCGGCGAGGGCGTCACCGGAGTGGCGCCCGGCGTCGGGGTCGTCCTCAACTGGGCTCCCTCCTGCGGGAGTTGTCACGCCTGCTCGCTCGGCGAGGTCTGGCTGTGCGCCAACGCTCTCAACGGCGCCGCCGATGTGTACGCCCGCACCGCCGACGGCACCGACCTCCATCCCGGCCTGAACGTCGCCGCGTTCGCCGAGGAGACGGTGGTGTCGCAGTCGTGCCTCCTGCCCCTCCCCGAGGGCATCCCCCTAACGGACGCGGCCCTGCTCGGCTGCGCGGTCCTCACCGGCTACGGCGCCGTCCACCACTCGGCGCGCGTCCGGGAGGGCGAGACGGTGGCCGTGTACGGCGTCGGGGGAGTGGGCCTGGCCGCACTCCAGGCGGCCCGGATCGCGGGCGCCTCACGGATCGTCGCGGTCGATGTGTCTCCGGAGAAGGAGGAGTTGGCGCGCGCCGCCGGAGCCACCGACTATGTGATCGCCTCCGAGAACACCGCCCGCGAGATCAGGGGCCTCACCGGCAAGCAGGGCGTCGATGTCGCCGTCGAGTGCGTCGGCCGCGCGTCGACCATCCGTACGGCCTGGGACTCCACCCGCCGTGGCGGCCGTACGACGGTCGTCGGCATCGGCGGCAAGGACCAGCAGGTCAGCTTCAACGCCCTGGAGATCTTCCACTGGGGCCGCACCCTCGCGGGCTGTGTCTACGGCAACTCCAACCCGGCCGAGGACCTCCCGGTGCTTGCCGAACACGTCCGGGCGGGCCGCCTGGACCTCGGGATGCTGGTGACCGAGCGGATCGCGCTGGACGGGATCCCGGCGGCGTTCGACAACATGCTGGCGGGCAAGGGCGGCAGGGCGCTCGTGGTGTTCTGAGCCCTGTCGGCCGGTTGCCCGGGGCCTTCAGGTGCTCCGGGCAACCTTCGCGCAGGACCGTTTACGGCATACCGTCCGGTCAGTATGCTCGCGCCAACGTCCCCACAGCACCCATCGGAGTGTGCACGCATGGACATGGCCCCCTCCGCTCACCCCCTCCCCGCGACCGCCCTCCCCACGGTCAACCGCCGCCGCGTCGCCACGGCCGCCGCACTCGCTTCCGCCGTCGAGTGGTACGACTACTTCGTCTTCGGCATAGCCGCCGCTCTCGTCCTCGGCGATCTGTACTTCCCGGCGGGCAGTTCCAGCGCCGGAGTCCTCGCCGCCTTCGCCACCTTCGCCGTCGGCTTCCTCGCCCGTCCGATCGGCGGCATCGTCGCCGGCCAGCTCGGCGACAAACGCGGCCGCAAGCCCATGCTGGTCCTCGCGCTCACCCTCATGGGCCTCGCCACCACCGGCATAGGCCTGCTGCCGACGTACGACACGATCGGCGTCGCCGCCCCGATCCTGCTCGTCCTCCTGCGCGTCGTACAGGGCGTCGCCGTCGGCGCCCAGTGGGGCGGCGCGATGCTGCTGGCCACCGAGTACGCCCCCGAGGGCAAGCGCGGCCTCTACGGCAGTGTCGTCCAACTCGGCGTCCCCATCGGCGTGGTGACGGCCAACACGGTCTTCCTGCTGGCCGGCGCGTTCACCACGGACACCGGCTTCGCGGCCTGGGGCTGGCGCATCCCGTTCCTCATCGGCCTGTTCGTCCTCGCGCTCGCCTGGTACATCCACGCCAAGGTCGAGGAGACCCCCGAATTCCGCCAGGCCGAGCGGGAGTTGGCCGAGCAGGAGAAGGGCGGGCAGAACTCCCCGCTGCGCACGATCCTCCGTCACCACCTCGGCACGGTCCTGCTCGCGGGCGGCTCCTTCGCCGTCAACACCGCGACCTTCTACATCCTGATCACGGGCGTCCTCGACTACACGACCCGCGAACTCGACATGCGGAAGAGCGCCGTCCTCACCGTCTCGCTCTGCGTCAGCCTCACCCAGCTCGTCCTGATCCCGGCAGCCGCGGCCCTCTCCGACCGCTTCGGCCGCATCCGGATCTACGCCCTCGGGGCGGTCGGGATCGCTCTGTGGGCGGTACCGATGTTCCTGCTCATCGACACCGGGTCGCTGCTGTGGCTGGCGGTCAGCACCTTCGTCGCCGGGTGCTTCCTCAGCATCATGTACGGCCCCCAAGCCGCCCTGTTCGCCGAGCTGTTCACGCCGGAGATGCGGTACACCGGAGCCTCGCTCGGCTATCAGATCGCCGCCGTGCTCGGCGGTGGGCTCGCGCCCTTCCTGATGGTGCTCCTGCTGGAGGCCACCGGGACGTCGATGGCGGTGTCCGGGTACATCATCGGGCTGTCGGTGATCGCGCTGCTGTGCATCAAGGTGCTTGCGGGCAGGGCTCGTTCACGCGGAGTCTGAGGCCTTCTCGGGCTGCGGCTCCGGGCTTGGCACCGGCGCCGTGGCCCTCCGCCGGGTGTGGGAGCGGGACACCGCCACACCTGCCAGGCACAGCGCCCCGCCCGCGAGGGTGAGCAGGCCCGGGACCTCGCCGAGGAACAGCCAGGACATCAGGACGACCAGGGCGGGCACCGCGTATGTGGTCGCGCCCATGCGGCTGGCGGTCGTACGGGCGAGGGCGTAGGCCCAGGTGGTGAAGGCCAGGGCGGTGGGGAACACGCCCAGGTAGACCATGTTGAGGGTCGCGGAGAGCGGGGCGTCCGCTGCCTCCGAGCCCAACTGGCCGGCGAAGGGGAGGCAGACGACCGCGCCCACCAGGCAGCCGAACGTCGTCACCTGGAGCGGGCTTGCCGAGCCGAGGGCCGGCTTCTGGGCGACGACTCCGCCGGCGTAGGCGATCGCGGCGAGGAGGCACAGGACCACGCCGAGCACGGATGAGCCGCCCTCGTCCGACATCGACAGGCCCACGGTGATCGCGCCCGCGAAGGAGACCGCCATTCCTGCGAGGAGGCGGGGTGGCATGGCGTCGCCCAGGAGGCGGGCGCCCAGCAGGGCGATCAGGATGGGGCCGATGTTGACGACCAGGGCAGCGGTGCCGGCGTCGACCTGCTGTTCGCCCCAGTTCAGGACGACCATGTAGAAGCCGAACCAGAGGACGCTGGAGACGGCGATGCCTCGCCAGGCCTCGCGTGGGGGGCGTCCTTCTCGTCGTATGAGACAGATGGCGCCCAGCGCCAGTGCGCCGGACAGCAGCCGCCCCAGGGCCAGGGCGCCGGGGGAGTAGGAGGCGCCCGCGCTGCGGATGGAGACGAAGGCGGAGGCCCAGAGAATGACGGTGACGGTGGCCGCGGCGGTGGCGAGGAGGTCGGTGCGGCGGGGGTTCATCATGCTCCTGAGGTTAGGAAAGGGACGGTGCGGAAGCTCGCGGATTTCGGACGGGGTGCGTTGTCGTCCGCGGGTCTGTGAGGGCTGGTCGCGCAGTTCCCCGCGCCCCTGAAGGGGCGCTCATCGCAGCGTGGGCCCAGAGATTCCCAAGAGCTCCTCCAGCGCCTGTTCTCCTGTTGCCGTCACCTTCACCGCCCGCTCCGAGCCGATGCGCACGCACCAGCCTTCTGCGAGGGCATGTCGGCACAGGGCCGCTCCCGCCACCCCCGCGAGGTGCGGGCGGCGTTCCGTCCAGTCGAGGCAGGCTCGGGCCAGGGGGCGGCGGCCCTTGCGGTCGAGAGGGATGCCCGTGGCCCCGAACCAGGCCAGGCCCGCGTCTGTGAGAGCGAACCCCGTGTCCTGACGCAGGAGTTGACGAGACGTCAGGGCGTCCGTCAGGGCGATGCCCAGGCGGCCCGCCAAGTGGTCGTAGCAGGTGCGGCCGCGGGCCATCGCGGAGCCCGCGCTCGACTCCCTCAGGGTGCGTGGGGGCCGGGCGGTCCCTGGCTCGACCTGGGCGGCCATGTCCTCGATCAGCTGTGCCGCCCGCGCGTCGGCCAGGTGTACGTAACGGTGGCGCCCTTGCCGTTCCTCGGTGAGGAGACCGCCGGTGACCAGTCGGCCGAGGTGTTCGCTGAGGGTCGAGGGCGCCACGCCCGCGTGACGGGCCAGCTCACCCGCCGTCCAGGCCCGCCCGTCGAGCAGCGCCAGGAGACAGGTGGCCCGGGTCTCGTCGGCGATCAGGGCGGCGAGCCTCGCCAGCTGAGGGGCCTGCGGGTCCTTGGTCATGGATCCCAGCATGCGCCCCGGATGCTTCGGTCACCGCCGAAGTGTCCTCACAAAGTCCGCCCTACCTGCTCGTACTGCTGCGCCAGCCCGTCCAGCAGGGCCCTGAGTCCCGCTTCGAACGCCCGCTCGTCGATCTTCTCCTGCTGCTCGGCGAGAAGGTGGGCCTGGCCGAGGTGGGGGTAGTCCGCGGGGTCGTACGCGCTCGCGTCGTCGACGAAGCCGCCCGCGAAGGAGCCGAGCGCCGAGCCCATGATGAAGTACCGCATCAGCGCGCCGATGGACGTGGCCTGGGCCGGTGGCCAGCCCGCCTCGACCATCGCGCCGTAGACCGCGTCGGCCAGGCGCAGCCCTGCCGGGCGGCGGCCGGGGCCCTGGGCCAGGACCGGGACGATGTTGGGGTGGTCGCGCAGGGCGCCGCGGTAGGAGACGGCCCAGTCGTGCAGCGCGGTCCGCCATGCGCGGCCGTCCTCGAACATCGACAGGTCGACCTGCGCGCTCACCGAGTCGGCGACCGCCTCCAGGATCTCGTCCTTGGTGCGGAAGTGGTTGTAGAGGGACGGCCCGCTGACCCCGAGTTCCGCCGCGAGCCGGCGCGTGGACAGTGCCGAGAGGCCTTCCGTGTCCACGAGCGCGCGTGCCGCCTCGACGATCCGGTCGGTGCTGAGGAGGGGCTTGCGCGGTCGGGCCATGGCGCACATAGTAGGGCTGCGAAACAGAAACTAGCAGTGCTAATTTAAAGGTGCCGCTCTCTAGTGAGGTGATCTCGTGGTCGACCTGGGGCTCAGCGAGGAGCAGGCCGCCGTCCGCCGGCTGGCGCGGGACTTCGTGGACCGTGAGATCGCCCCCCATGTCATCGCCTGGGACCGCGCCGAGGACGTCGACCGGTCGATCGTCAAGAAGCTCGGCGAGGTCGGTTTCCTGGGGCTGACGATCGACGAGGAGTACGGCGGCTCGGGCGGTGACCATCTCGCGTACTGCCTGGTCACCGAGGAGCTCGGACGGGGCGACTCCTCCGTGCGCGGGATCGTGTCCGTCTCGCTCGGCCTGGTCGCCAAGACGATCGCCGGGTGGGGAAGCGAGGAGCAGAAGCGGCGGTGGCTGCCGGGGCTCACCTCCGGCGAGTACGTCGGCTGCTTCGGCCTCACCGAGCCCGGCACCGGCTCCGACGCGGGCAACCTGGCCACCCGGGCCGTACGCGACGGCGACGACTACGTCATCGACGGCACCAAGATGTTCATCACGAACGGCACTTGGGCCGATGTGGTGCTGCTGTTCGCCCGCTCGACGGACGCTCCCGGACACAAGGGTGTCTCCGCGTTCCTGGTGCCCACCGACACTCCCGGTCTGACCCGCCGGACCATCCACGGCAAGCTCGGCCTGCGCGGACAGGCCACCGCCGAACTGGTCCTGGAGGGCGTGCGTGTGCCGGCGTCCGCGATGCTGGCTCCCGAGGGCAAGGGCTTCTCCGTCGCCATGTCCGCGCTGGCCAAGGGGCGGATGTCGGTGGCGGCGGGGTGCGTGGGCATCGCGCAGGCCGCGCTGGACGCGGCCGTCCGGTACGCCGGTGAGCGCGAGCAGTTCGGCAAGCCGATCGCGGGGCACCAGCTCGTCCAGGAGCTCATCAGTGACATCGCCGTCGACGTGGACGCGGCCCGGCTGCTCACCTGGCGGGTCGCCGATCTGATCGACCGGGGGCAGCCGTTCGCCGTCGAGTCCTCCAAGGCCAAGCTCTTCGCCTCGGAGGCGGCCGTACGCGCCGCGAACAACGCCCTGCAGGTCTTCGGCGGCTACGGCTACATCGACGAGTACCCGGCGGGCAAACTGCTGCGCGACGCCCGCGTGATGACCCTCTACGAGGGCACCAGCCAGATCCAGAGGCTGGTCATCGGGCGGGCGCTGACGGGGGTCTCGGCGTTCTGAGTAGTGCTCTGAGTATGTTCGCGGATGTGGCAGGGGACACGGTGGCCGAGACTCGGGCCATGAGTGACACACCCGTCAAGCAGCAGAGCACGGCCGCCTTCCACGGACAGGCCGTCGCGTCCTTCGCCGTGGCCATGGCCGCCACGGCGATCGGGATCTTCCGGCTGAACGCCGACGCCTGGGTGCGAGGCTTCCTCGCGATCGCCGTCCTGTACCTCGTCACCTCCGCCTTCACGCTGGCCAAGGTCATCCGTGACCGCCAGGAGGCCGGCCAGATCGTCAGCCGCGTCGACCAGGCCCGCCTGGAGAAGCTGCTCGCCGAACACGACCCCTTCGAGAAGCTCTGACCTGGCCCGACGCCGGCAGGCTCCGGTTCGAGAGGTGGAGTGGCGGGTGACGTTCGCCTCCGGGCGGCTGCGACCACGTGCGTCCCGAGCGGCGCCAGTTCGTGGCGAAGGAGGAATGGGCGCGTACCGCCGGAGCCACCGCTACGAGGGGGCCTCCGAGACCACGGCCCGCGAAGCCACCTGGGACTCCACCCGGCGCGGCGGCCGTACGACGGTCGTCGGTATCGGCGGCAAGGACCAGCAGGTCACCTTCAACACGCTGGAGATCATCACCCTCGGGGCTGGGTCTCCGCCTCGGAGACGGGGGCGCGTCTCCGCGTCGGGCGGCACCGACTGCACCTGCCGTACGAAGGGGACGGGCCGTACCTCGCTCCGAGGGACTCCGGCCACGCCTGCGCTGCGAGCGGCTGACTGCGCCTCCGTTCCGTCGTCCCTGTCGGGTGCCGTCGGCGCTGTTTGGGGCCCTGGGCGTCTCTTTTTCCGGCGCCGCCCGCGCCCGTCTCCGGCGGTCGGCCCCGCCGCTCCCCATCGGCCCACCGCGCGGCTCTGCCCCCGGCCCGGTCCCGGCTGAGCGGGGAGTCTAAGCGCTCGCTCAGGTTCGGCGGTATGGTGGTGCTTCTGACAGTGGAGAGGGGCGTGCGATGAGTACGGCGGAGGAGACGGCCGGCGGCGAGACGTCGGCGTGGGGCGAGGTCACGCCCGACGCGGCGCGGCGGCTGCTCGTCGCCGCGGTGGAGGCGTTCGCCGAGCGCGGCTACCACGCCACCACGACCCGCGACATCGCGGGCCGGGCCGGCATGAGCCCGGCCGCGCTCTACATCCACTACAAGACCAAGGAGGAGCTGCTCCACCGCATCAGCCGGATCGGGCACGCGAAGGCCCTGGAGATCCTCCAGGTCGCGGCCCGCCGTGAGGGCACCGCGACCGAGCGGCTCGCGGACGCCGTGAGCTCCTTCGTCCGGTGGCACGCGGGCGGCCGTACCACCGCCCGGGTCGTCCAGTACGAACTCGACTCCCTCGGCCCCGACGCCCGCGCCGAGATCCTCGCGCTGCGCCGCCAGTGCGACGCCGAGGTGCGCGGGATCATCGAGGACGGTGTGGCCTCCGGCGAGTTCGACGTGCTGGACGTCAAGGGCACCACCCTCGCCGTCATGTCCCTCTGCATCGACGTGGCCCGCTGGTTCAACGTCGACGGCCCCTGGACACCCGACGAGGTCGGCGCACTCGACGCCGACCTCGTGCTGCGGATGGTGGGGGCGGCGAAGTAGCCGCTCAGAGGTAGTAGCGGGAGACCGACTCGGCCACGCACACCGGCTTGTCCCCGCCCTCGCGCTCCACGCTGAAGGCGACGGTGACCTGGACGCCGCCCGCCACGTCGTCGACGGCCTTGATCGTGGCGGTGGCGCGCAGACGGGAGCCGACGGGTACGGGCGCGGGGAAACGCACCTTGTTCGTCCCGTAGTTGACGCCCATCTTCACGCCCTCGACCTTGAGCAGCTGCGGGCCGAAGAGCGGCAGCAGGGAGAGGGTGAGATAGCCGTGCGCGATGGTGGTGCCGAAGGGGCCCGCCGCGGCCTTCTCCGGGTCGACGTGGATCCACTGGTGGTCACCCGTGGCCTCTGCGAACAGGTCGATGCGCTTCTGGTCGACCTCCAGCCAGTCGGTGTACCCCAACTGCTCGCCCACCGCCGCCTTCAGATCGTCGGCGCCCGTGAAGATCCTCGGCTCTGCCATGTCCCGGCCTCCTCGCCATGTAATGTCTAAGCGACTGCTTAGCATGGTCGGCCGGGAAGTCCATGTCAACGGACGGCGGGTGGTGGCGGGCCCACGGCGACGGGGGCTGCCGGGGCCGATCGGCCCCGGGCGAGGGCATCGGTAGGGTTCGAGGGGTGCCCCAGATTCCCGAGAAGATCCATGAGCTCACGGTCGGCCAGCTCGCCGCCCGCAGCGGCGCCGCCGTCTCCGCCCTGCACTTCTACGAGTCCAAGGGTCTGATCAGCAGCCGCCGCACCGCGGGCAACCAGCGCCGCTACTCCCGTGACGCCCTGCGCCGGGTCGCGTTCGTCCGGGCCGCCCAGCGCGTCGGCATCCCGCTGGCCACGATCCGCGAGGCCCTCTCCGAACTCCCTGAGGAACGCACTCCCACCCGCGACGACTGGGCCCGCCTCTCCGAGGCCTGGCGCTCCGAACTCGACGAACGCATCAAGCAGTTGAACCGTCTCCGTGACCACCTCACCGACTGCATCGGCTGCGGCTGCCTCTCCCTCGACACCTGTGTCCTCTCCAACCCGGACGACGTCTTCGGCGACCGCATGACGGGTTCGCGCCTGATGGTGGAACGGGGAGGAGGCCGGCGCAACGGCGGTTGCGGGCCGGGGTGAAAGGAGAGAGGGCGACGGAAACCGCTGGTGTCCGCCGGCCGGCGCCTGGTGTCGTCGCGATCTTCGGCCGGTGGCGACAACGCGACCGGAGTCCTGACGGGATCAACTCCCATGGTGGTACCGGCACTTGACGCCGCCCTCGCCGACATCGACACGGTCTTCAACGGTTGCACAAGCCCGGGCGAGCGGGCCTGCGGGGTCTGTCATCTCCCCGAGGAGGCCGCGTACCTGCGCACGCCGTACACCCGGGTCCCGACGGACGTGCTGCGGAGGTACACCTTCGAGGTGTCCGACCACTTCGACGACCAGGCCGCCGCGATGCGCCGCCTGCTGCCGCAGGGTGCGCGGGCGTTGGTCGCCGGGGAGATGGAACCGCTCGGCCTCGGCTTCCACGGACTCGCCGTCGTCGACTGGCGCTCCTGGCCCGCCGAGCAGTCCACCCCCGTGGAGGCGTTCCTGCTCGCCTGGTGGCGGGACGTCCTCACGATGCCGCAACCGCCGTACCGGATCGTGGAGATCTTCGAGCTGTGCGCCTCCGTCCTGCGCTCGGTCATCCCGCTGCTCGACCGCTGGCACCCGAACCCGGGCGCCGACGCGCAGCTCGCCCAGTGCGTCGACTGGTGGCTGGAGAAACTGCTCGTCGACGACTCGCCGTTCGGCTGGTTCCTCCACGGCGAGGCGGCGGCCGTGCCCGAACTGCGGTCCTGGCTCTCCCGCCACGCCCCCGACCGTCTCCGTGGCCAGGACCAGCCCCACCTGGCGATCCGCGCGGAACTCCTGGGCCTGACCTACGACGAGCGCTGGTCGCATCCGTACTGGGCCGACGCCCCGGCCACCAACTGAGCATTGGACACGGCGCGTCGGCCGTCCGGCAGGAACAGCGTGTCCTCCAGGCCCACCCGGGTCGCGAGCCCCAGGCGTCCGGCCAGCCGCAGCACCGGCCAGGCACCGCCGTCCTCGCCATGCAGCAGCACGGGGCGACCGTGGGCCGGGCCCAGCTCGGCGAGGAGCGAGTGCGCGGACGCCTCGGGTGCGTCCGTGTCCGTCACCTCCGCGAGGACACGCAGCACCTTCGGGCCGAGCGGCGACACCGCGAACCGCGCCGCCGCGTCCGTCCCCGACCAGATGCCGGCCTCCACACCGACCCCCAGGTCGAGCAACGCGGCGGCCACCTCCTCGGCACCCGGCTCATGCCAGTTGACCGAGGCGTGGTCGGGCAGCACGGTCCAGCCCCGGATACGAGCCGACCGAGCCGCGGGATGCGGTTCCGCCCAGGCGCCCGTGGTCACGCCGACCGGAACGGACACCCGGGCGCGGATCGCCTCCAGTGTCGCCGCGACCACCCGCGGCGACAGACTGTCCTGCCCGCAGGGCGTCTTGGGATGGACGTGGATGTCCGTGGCGCCCGCCGCCACGGCCTCGGCCGCCGACTCGGCCATCGCCGACGGAGTCAGCGGCACCGCCGCCCCGTCCGCGGCCCCGCGCGGGCCGTTCAGACACACCTGCACCATTCCTCGATGGTGCCAGGCGGCACCGACAAACAGGGGGTACGGCATCCCCGGCGCACCCCCGGCGCGCTCATTCGCTCTAGGCCGACACGAGCAACCGTCCGCGCCTGGCGTCCGCCAGGGCCTCGGGCGTGAGCACGGGCCGCGGTACCAGGATTCCGCACTCCGTGCAGACCGGACCCGTCGAGGGTTCGTGGTCGAGTTCGTACTTCCAGACGAGCCGCTCCCCGTCGCACGCCGGGCACACCGCACCCGGCTCGCGCTCCAGCGCGGAGATCAGCCGACGCAGCACCTCGGCCAGCGATTCATCGGGGTGCACCCGGGGGTCGTCGCACCATGCGACTCCGAAACCGCCCCAGGTCAGCCGGTGCCAGTCGTCCACACTGCCCGGCCTGCGCAACCCGTCGTGCTTCTCCTTCTTGCGTCGCTCGGCGAACTCGACCTCGTAGGCCAGCCAGACCGAACGCGCCTCCTCCAACTCCTCCAGTGCGGCCACGAGCCGCGCTGGGTCGGGGGAGCGGTCCTCCGGACCGAATCCCGCCCGGGAGCACAAGTGGTCCCAGGTCGCCCTGTGTCCGTAAGGAGCGAACCGCTCAAGGCACTTGCGCAGCGAGTAGCGCCGAAGCGCCAGATCGCACCGTGGGTCTCGCACCTGTCTCGCCAGACTCCGGAAACCGGCCATCGCCCTGCACCTCCGTCACACCTGCACCTGTACTTCGGTCACTTCGGCGTCGTCGTACGGACTTTTCGCACGACGTTGCCGAATAGACGTATCGACAAGCGATTTGGCTCCATCCGATTTCCGATGCCCTCCATAAGTCCCTGCACCCCTGCCAAAACTTGACGCATGTTCATCTTCAATCCCGGGGATACCGGCGGTAACGTCCCGGCACACCCCCGTCGGTTGGAGCAGCCATGGCACGGCGCACCTCGCGTAACCTCCTTGACAGACTGAGAACTCCCGGAAGACTCTCCGGGTTCCTGAAGTCGGCATCCATATGCGTCCTGGTTGCGGGTCTTTTGTCCCCGCTTGCTCAGTCCACCGCCACGGCTGCGGCCTCCAACGACTACTGCGGCGGCCAGTGCTCCGACATCCTGCCGCCCGGCGAGAACGGCAACGCGACCCTCGCGCAGATCCTCCTCAACCAGGCCTTCGGTACCCAGCCCGACCACGCTGAGGACCAGCTCGGCCCCTACGCCAACCTGGCCAAGGGCTACTCCACGCTCACCAATTCCACGATCAACACGTTCTTCAACGACGCGTCTTTCGGGGTCGCATCCGATCAAGTCGCCTCCACCCTGAGCCCGGCCGGCCGCAGCGACGTGACGATCGTCCGTGACAAGAAGACGGGCGTACCGCACATCACCGGTACCACCAGATACGGCACGGAGTTCGGGGCGGGCTATGCGGCCGCCCAGGACCGGCTGTGGCTCATGGACGTCTTCCGCCACGTCGGCCGCGGCCAACTGACCGCCTTCGCGGGCGGCGCCTCCTCCAACCAGGGCCTGGAGCAGGAGTTCTGGCGCAACGCGCCCTACTCCGAGGCCGACCTGCAGGCCCAGATCGACAACGCCGTCGCGAACGCCGGTACCCGCGGCCAGACGGCCCTCGCCGACGCAAACGCCTACATAGCGGGCATCAACGCCTACATCGACGCCTCCGACAGCGGCCGTTACTTCCCCGGCGAGTACGTCCTGACCGGCCACAAGGACTCCGTCACCAACGCCGGCACCATCGACCACTTCAAGCTCACCGACCTGGTCGCGCTGGCCTCCGTCATCGGCGCCCTCTTCGGCTCCGGGGGCGGCGGCGAGGTCAACAACGCGATCTCGCTGCTCGCCGCGCAGGAGCAGTACGGCGTGACGAAGGGCACGGAGGTCTGGGAGTCCTTCCGTGAGCGCAACGACCCCGAGGCCGCCCTCACCGTCCACAACGGCGAGAGCTTCCCGTACGCCACCAAGCCCGCCGACGCCCAGGGCGAGGCGCTGCCGGACGCCGGTACGGTGAGCACCGAGCCGCTGGTCTACGACGCCACGGGCACCGGCGCCGACCAGAGCGCCTCGGAAGCCTCCGCCACGGCGACCGCGAACGCCCTGACCTCGGCCAGGCGCGGTATGTCCAACGCCCTTGTGGTGAGCGGCAAGTACACCGCCAGCGGCCACCCGGTCGCCGTCTTCGGCCCGCAGACCGGCTACTTCGCACCCCAGCTGCTCATGCTCCAGGAGATCCAGGGCCCGGGCATCAGCGCCCGCGGCGCCTCCTTCGCGGGCCTGAGCATGTACGTCGAGCTCGGCCGCGGCCAGGACTACGCGTGGTCCGCCACGACCTCCGGCCAGGACATCATCGACACCTACGCCGTCGAGCTGTGCCAGGACGACTACCACTACCTGTACCACGGCACCTGTACGGCCATGGAGAAGATCGAGCAGAAGAACTCCTGGACCCCGACCACGGCCGACGGCACCGCCGCTGGGTCGTACACGATGAGAGTCTGGAAGACGAAGTACGGCCCCGTCGAGTACCGCGCGACCGTCGGCGGCAAGAAGGTCGCCTACACCACCCTGCGCTCCTCCTACATGCGCGAGGCCGACTCGATCATCGGCTTCCAGATGCTGAACGACCCGGACTACGTCAAGAGCCCGCAGACCTTCCAGAGCGCGGTGCAGCACATCAACTACACCTTCAACTGGTTCTACGCCGACTCCACGCACACCGCGTACTACAACAGCGGCGACAACCCGGTGCGGGCGAGCGGCGTCGACGCCGAGTTCCCGGTGTGGGCGCAGGCGGCGTACGACTGGAAGAACTGGGACCCGACCACCAACGCCGCCGACTACACCGCGGCCTCCGCGCACCCCAACTCCATCGACCAGGACTACTACATCTCCTGGAACAACAAGCAGGCGCTCGACTACTCGACGGCCTCCTGGGGCGACGGTTCCGTGCACCGCGGCAACCTCCTGGAGGACCGGGTGAAGAAACTGGTCGCCGCGGGCGGGGTCACCCGGGCCTCGCTGGTCAAGGCCATGGCCGACGCCTCCCTGACCGACCTGCGTGCCGAGGACGTGCTCCCGGACTTGCTGAAGGTGGTCAACAGCTCCACGGTCACCGACTCCACGGCCGCGGCCGCCGTCAGCAAGCTCCAGACGTGGCTCACCGCGGGCGGCAAGCGCACCGAGACGTCGGCGGGCTCGAAGACGTACGCCAACGCCGACGCGATCCGCATCCTGGACGCGTGGTGGCCGCTGCTGGTGCAGGCGGAGTTCTCGCCGGGCCTCGGCAGCGACCTGTACACCGCCTTCACCAGCAACCTGTCGGTCGACGAGTCCCCGTCCGCCGCACACGGCCCGACCGGCGCCCACGCGGGCAGCTCCTTCCAGTTCGGCTGGTGGAGCTATGTCGACAAGGACATCCGCGCGGTGCTCGGTGAGACCGTACAGGGACCGCTGGCGAACAAGTACTGCGGCGGCGGCACCCTCAGCGCCTGCCGGGACATCCTGATCAGCACCCTGAAGACCGCGGCCGGCAAGACCGCGGCCCAGGTCTACCCCGGCGACGACCTGTGCTCGGCGGGCGACCAGTGGTGCGCCGACTCGATCGTCCAGCGCACCCTGGGCGGCATCAAGCACTCCAACATCAGCTGGCAGAACCGACCGACCTTCCAGCAGGTGGTGGAGTTCACCTCGCACCGATAGAAGTACCGGTAGGCGTACGGCGGTTGGCGGCGGGTCAGTGGATACGGCCCGCCGCCAGCACCAGTTGGGCCAGTTCGCGGTGGACGATGTCGCTGTGGGCGCCGGAGGGCGGTCCGCCGCGCTTGACGACGGCCGCCGCGTCGACGTTCACGCAGCCCTTCACCGGCAGCTTCCTGAGGGCTTCGCCGAGCTTCAGGGACGGCGTGCCCGGGACGGCCTGCACCCCGTCGTGCCCCATCGCGCCCCACTTGGGGCCCAGCGTCCGGCCGATGTCGAAGGCCGCGACCCCTTGCGCGTCACCCGCCATGCGTGACGCCAGCGGATACAGCGTGCCGAGCGCCGAGTCATGGCTGGAGTAGCAGCAGACGAGCGGACCGTCGACCCGGTTCTGCTGTCCCTGGAGCACACCGCCTGCGCGCGTGTCGTGCGGCAGCCGCGTCGTGAACGCGTAGTGGGAGAAGGCCCCTTGGAGCAGGGTGACGGACTTGACGGTCCGCACGCCCTCCGGCAGCCCACGCAGCGCGAACGACACCAGTCGCCCGCCGAAGCTGTGCCCCACGAGGTGCACCCGCACCCCGGGCGCCGCCTTCGCCAGCTGCCCGATCACCCGGCCGAGCCCTCGCTCGCCGACGGTTCCCGCGCGCCGCTTCATCGCGTAGTACGTCCCCTGCCGCAGCAGTTCGTGCGCCCCGTCCCAGGGGTTGGGGATCGCGAACCCCTCAGCCCGGCCCGGGGATTCGAGATGCGCCAGGGCCCGCGCGAACTCCTCGCACACCGTCGTCGCGGACCCGGCGAAGATCTCCGGCTCGTCCTGCGGCACACCCTCGGCGAGGATGTCCGCCGCGAACAACGCCTGCGGCCCCGGTGGCACGACGTCCACCAGCATCCGCACCAGCCGCCCGAACTCCTCCAACTCGGCCTCTTCCCGCGGCTGCTGGTCCAGCAGCCGGGCCAACTGGTCGATCACCGTGGCCCGTCCGGGGAAGGTCTCCAGGAGCGCGTGCCGGGTGTCCTTGTCCAGCACCGGACGCGGCGGCATCTCGGCGGCCACCGAGCGCGGGAAGTCCGGGATCGGCTCGTCCGAGAACCGCATCGACGGCCATACGACCCCCACGTACCCGAGCTTCGCCGCCGGGGCGAGCTCCGGGAACGGCTCGAAGAAGCGGCTGTAGAGCCGGGTCGCCCCCGAGCGGTCGCTGTTCCAGCCGTGCGAGAAGACGACCAGGTCCTTGACCCCGCGGCTCACCACCTCCGCCAGCAGCCGGTCGCGCCGGCCGGTGTCCGGGTCCCCGTCCGCGTCGAACGTCAGCTCCCAGTACGGCGTCACACTCATCGCCGGATCCGCCATGACGGGCCCCCTAGTCCCCCGTAGTGGTGCGCATCGTCCTACTGCCGGGCGAAGTTGGCCATACGTCATGGCTCATCTGTAGAGGAGGTAATTCTTTCGAATCCGCCGGAACGCCGTCAGCTCCTCCTGCCAGCCGGCCACGACCTCGCCGGTGCTCGCACCGGCGTCGATCATCGTGCGCACCCGAGTGGAGCCGGTGAGCTTGTCGATCCAGTTGTCGGAGCGCCAGGCAAAGCCGGACCAGGTCTGCCTGGCGGTCACGAGCAGGGCGATGCCGGTGCGGACGGGGTCGTACGCGGCCTTGTCGTGGACGTGGAGCTGCACCCCGCCGATCGTCCTGCCCTGGAACTTGGAGAACGTGGGGGCGAAGTAGGCCTCCCTGAAGTGCACGCCGGGGAGGTGCAGTTCGTTCGCGGCGGCTGCCCAGCGGCCGTCGATGCCCTCGGCGCCGAGCAGTTCGAAGGGGCGGGTGGTGCCGCGACCCTCGGAGAGGTTGGTGCCCTCGAAGAGACAGGTGCCGGAGTACACGAGTGCCGTGTCGGGGGTCGGCATGTTCGGGCTCGGCGGCACCCAGGGGAGGTCCCAGACGTCGTAGAACTCGTCGCGCTTCCAGCCGGTCATCAGGACCGTGTCGAGGGGGACCGGGGCGGTGAGGAACTCGCCGTTGAAGAGACGGGCGAGTTCGGCGACGGTCATTCCGTGTGCCTGGGAGATGGGCTGCCTGCCCACGAAGGTCGCGAACTCCTTGTGCAGGACGGGCCCTTGGGCGGCGCGGCCGGTGACGGGGTTCGGGCGGTCCAGGACGACGAAGCGTTTGCCGGCGAGCTGGGCCGCCTCCATGCAGTCGTACAGGGTCCAGATGTAGGTGTAGAAGCGTGCGCCGACGTCCTGGATGTCGAAGACGATCGTGTCCACGGCGGAGGTGGTGAAGATGTCGGCGAGGGCTTGGCCGCTCTTCAGGTAGGTGTCGTAGACGGGGAGGCCCGTCGCGGGGTCGTCGTAGCGGCCCTCCGAGCCTCCTGCCTGGGCGGTGCCTCGGAAGCCGTGTTCCGGGCCGAAGACGGCGGTGAGGTTCACGCGGGGGTCGGTGTGCATCACGTCAACGATGTGGTGGACGTTGCGGGTGATGCCGGTGGGGTTGGTGACGATGCCGACGCGCTGGCCGCGGAGTTGTTCGTAGCGGGATGCGGCGAGGTTCTCGAAACCGGTTCGCCTGCGGCGCGCTGTGGCGGAGGCCGGAGGTGCGGAGGTGAGTGACGCCGTTGCCGTTGCTGCTGTCAGCAGGGTTCGTCTGGATAGGCGCATGGGGGCACCGTATGGCTCCCGCGGGTTGTGTTGAAGGTGCGGGTCGTCTGTGGCTTGTCGCGCAGGTCCCCGCGCCCCTGGGTGGGCTTCCTTCGACCTTCCTTTCAACATACCGACCGGTTAGTCTGGGCCTGCAGTCGAGCCGGAGTCGAAGGAGACCGATGGTGGGAGCCCTACAGGATGCCGGAGTGGTCGTTACCGGAGCGGGAGGTGGCATCGGGGCTGCGTTGGCCCGGCGGTTTGCTGCCGAGGGGGCTCGGGTCGTTGTCAATGATCTTGATGCCGGGCGGGCGAAGGCTGTGGCCGAGGAGATCGGGGGGATCGCCGTTGCGGGGGACGCCTCCTCGGTCGTCCCTGATGCGGTTGACGCTCTGGGCGGGACCGTCGACGTCTACTGCGCCAATGCCGGGGTTGCCTTCGGTGGCGAGTCGCTCGACGAGAACGCCTGGGCGACCTCCTGGGACGTCAACGTCATGGCGCATGTCCGGGCCGCGCACGCGCTGCTTCCGGCGTGGCTGGAGCGGGGGAGCGGGCGCTTCGTGTCGACCGTTTCCGCCGCCGGGCTGCTCACCATGATCGGGGCCGCCCCTTACGCCGTCACCAAGCACGGGGCGCTCGCCTTCGCCGAGTATTTGTCGCTGACGTACCGGCACCGGGGGATCAAGGCGCACGCGATCTGTCCGCAGGGGGTCCGGACCGACATGCTCGACGCCACCGGGAGCGCGGGGGACCTGGTGCTCAGGCCAACCGCCCTGGAACCGGAGGATGTGGCCGAGGCGTTGTTCCGGGGGATCGAGGAGGATCGGTTCCTGATCCTGCCGCACCCGGAGGTCGCCGAGTACTACGAGGCGCGGGCCGCCCGGCCCGACCGGTGGCTGGCCGGGATGAACCACATCCAGCAGAAGTGGGAGGACATGCGGTGACGGAATCCGGTTACGCGGCGAAGCCCTGGGTGGCGTTGCTCAACGAGGTCCAACGGGGTCCGATCGAGCCCGTCGACTCGCTCGTGCATGCCCTGCGGCGGGCCGTCGCCGAGGCGCCGGAGCGGCCCTTCCTCGCCTACTTCGACGGACGGCTCGGCTACCGCGAGGTCGACGAGCTGAGCGATTCCGTCGCCGGGCATCTCGCCGATCGCGGCGTCGAGCGCGGGGACCGGGTGGCGATCCTGCTCCAGAACTCGCCGCTCTTCGTGCTCGCGCTGCTGGGCGCCTGGAAGGCCGGCGCGACCGTCGTGCCCGTCAAACCCCATGTACAAGTCCGGGGAGGTCGGGCATGTGCTGCGGGACGGCGAGGTGGCCGCGCTGATCTGTTCCGACCGGGCCTGGGAGACGTATCTGCGCGAGGCGACGGCCGAGTCGCCGGTGAGGATCGTCCTGACCGGGTGTGAGCTGGACTACCAGACTCGCGGCGACGCGCGCGTGCTCACCTTCGAGCGGGCACCGCAGGCCCCCGACGCCGACGACCTGGTCGCCGTCGCGCGAGCGGGGCACAAGGCGCCCGAAGGGCGGGAGCTCCGGCCGGACGACATCGCGCTGATCAGCTACACCTCCGGCACCAGCGGCACGCCCAAGGGCGCCACCAACACGCACGGCAACATCATGTACAACGCCGAGCGGCAGCGGACCGGGCTCGCGCTGCCCGAGGCACCCGTGTACTACGCGCTGGCTCCGCTGTTCCACATCACCGGGATGGTCTGTCAGCTCGGGGCGTGTCTGAACAGTGTGGGCACGCTGGTGCTGACGTACCGGTTCGAGGCGGGCGTGGTCCTGGAGGCGTTCGCGGAGCACCGGCCGCACTACACGGTCGGCCCCTCGACCGCTTTCATGGCGCTGGCCGCCCACCCGGACGTGACCCGCGAGCACTTCTCCTCCTTCGCCAACATCTCCTCCGGCGGGGCACCGCTGCCGCCCGCCCTGGTGGAGAAGTTCCGGGCCGGGTTCGGGCCGTACATCCGCAACGGCTACGGGCTGACCGAGTGCACCGCGCCCTGTGCCTCTGTGCCACCCGGGCGGGAGGCGCCCGTCGACCCCGTGTCCGGGACGCTCGCCGTGGGCGTGCCGGGGCCGGACACGGTCGTACGGATCGTCGACGAACAGGGCGCCGAGGTCCCCTTCGGCGAACAGGGCGAGATCGTCGTCCGCGGCCCCCAGGTCGTGCCCGGCTACTGGGGCCGCCCCGACGCGACCGCCGAGACCTTCCCGGGCGGTGAGCTGCGTACGGGTGACATCGGGTTCATGGACCCGCAGGGCTGGCTGTACGTCGTGGACCGCAAGAAGGACATGATCAACGCTTCCGGCTTCAAGGTGTGGCCGCGTGAGGTCGAGGACGTGCTGTACACGCATCCGGCGGTGCGCGAGGCGGCCGTCGTGGGGGTGCCCGACGGGTACCGCGGGGAGACCGTCAAGGCGTACATCAGCCTCCGTCCGGGTGCCGAAACCGACCCCGATGCGCTCGCCGCGTACTGCAAGGAGAGACTGGCCGCTTACAAATACCCGCGGCAGGTGGAGATCCTGCCCGACTTGCCGAAGACGGCCAGTGGGAAGATCCTCCGTCGGGAACTGCGTTCCCAACCGCACAACAGCGAATGACCTCTCGGAAGGCAGGTGGCGGCACAGTGCCCAGGACGACGGACGGTGACGGTACGCCCGTCCCGCAGCGGCTGCTGGCCGCCGCCACCCGACTCTTCGCCGAGCAGGGCTACGACCGCACCTCCGTGCAGGAGATCGTCGAGGCGGCCGGCGTCACCAAGGGGGCGCTGTACCACTACTTCGGCTCCAAGGACGACCTCCTGCACGAGGTGTACGCGCGCGTGCTGCGCGTTCAGCAGGAGCGCCTCGACGCGCTGGCGAACACCGACGAGCCGATCGAGAAGCGCCTTCGGGCCGTGGCCGCCGACGTCGTGGTCACCACGATCGACAACCTCGACGACGCGGCGATCTTCTTCCGCTCGATGCACCACCTGAGCCCCGAGAAGAACAAGCAGGTGCGTGCCGAGCGGCGGAAGTACCACGAGCGCTTCCGCGCGCTCATCGAGGAGGGCCAGGAGGCGGGCGTCTTCTCGACGGCGACCCCGGCCGACCTGGTGGTGGACTACCACTTCGGCTCCGTCCACCACCTGTCGACCTGGTACCGCCCGGACGGCCCGATGAGCCCGCAGGAGGTGGCCGACCACCTGGCGGACCTGTTGTTGAGGGCTCTGCGGCCGTAGGCGCCCTTGCGGGGGCTCGGACAAACCGGTCACGATGGTTCGATGGTGTCTGGGTCGGGCCCGGCGGGCCCTGGGGGAGGTTCGACCGATCCCGAGGTGTGGCAGCGCACGGTCACCCGCTGGGCCTTCGCGTTGGCGGTCCTGTCCCTGGTGCTGCTGGGGGTCGCCGTGTTGACCCTGCGCGAGGGCGATCTGGCCGCAGACCTGGTGAACACCGTGGTGGCCGGCGCCAACGTGGCCTTCGTGGTCTTCACCTGGGCCGTCTTCAAGGCCGGCCAGGAGCATATAGCACAGATGCGCACGGACTGCACCAACGCCGAGAACGCCTACTCCGAGGCGGTGAAGACTCGGCTGGACCAGTTGGCGCCGCGCGTGAGCGTCTCCTACGACAGGTGGGAGACGGCCCTGGGCGGCCGGTGCAGAGGATCCGGTGCACTGGTCCAGGCGAAATGCATGTCTATGCGTCGACTCAGCGCATTGATTGCTCGATCCTGCCCGACCACCAGGCGCGACAATGCTTCCTGTACGGATTCGGCCATGCGCATCCCCCCGGGTCGAAGACACCTTGAATGGGAGATGCGCAAAATCCAAGATGTTATCGGATAATCGTGGTCGATGGTGCAGAATTTCCGATGTTTCTACGGATGCGGCGGGGGCTGAGGTATTGCTCAGACGTACTTCTTCAGCTCGCGCCGGGCCAGCGACCGCTGGTGCACCTCGTCCGGGCCGTCCGCGATCATCAGGGTGCGGGCGCCGGCGTAGAGCTCGGCCAGCGGGAAGTCCTGGCTGACACCGCCCGCGCCGTGCAGCTGGATGGCCCGGTCGATGATGTCGACGACCGCGCGGGGCGTGGCGATCTTGATGGACTGGATCTCGGTGTGAGCGCCCCGGTTGCCGACCGTGTCCATCAGCCAGGCCGTCTTCAGCACCAGCAGCCGCAGCTGCTCCACGGTCACGCGCGCGTCGGCGATCCAGTTGTGGACCACGCCCTGCTGGGCCAGCGCCTTGCCGAACGCGTTCCGGGAGACCGCGCGGCGGCACATCAACTCGATCGCCCGCTCGGCCATGCCGATCAGCCGCATGCAGTGGTGGATACGCCCCGGGCCGAGGCGGGCCTGGGCGATGGCGAAGCCGCTGCCCTCCTCGCCGATCAGGTTGGCGGCCGGTACGCGCGCGTGGTCGAAGATCACCTCGGCGTGGCCGCCGTGGTAGTGGTCCTCGTACCCGAAGACCTTCATGGCCCGCTTGACGGTCACACCAGGGGTGTCGCGGGGGACCAGCACCATGGACTGCTGGCGGCGGATGTCCTCGCCGTCCGGGTCGGTCTTGCCCATCACGATGAAGATCTTGCAGTCCGGGTTCATCGCACCGGAGATGTACCACTTGCGGCCCGTGATGACGTATTCATCGCCGTCGCGTTCGATGTACGTCGTGATGTTGGTGGCGTCGGAGGAGGCCACCTCCGGCTCGGTCATCGCGAACGCCGAGCGGATCTCGCCGGCGAGGAGCGGCTCCAGCCACTGCTTCTTCTTCTGCTCGTCACCGAACTGGCTCAGGACTTCCATGTTTCCGGTGTCCGGTGCGGCGCAGTTCAGCGCGGTGGGGGCGAGCTGCGGGGAGCGGCCGGTGATCTCGGCGAGCGGGGCGTACTGGAGGTTGGTCAGCCCGGCGCCGTACTCGGAGTCGGGCAGGAACAGGTTCCACAGGCCCTGGCGGCGCGCCTCGGCCTTCAACTCCTCCACCACCGCCGGGGTGTCCCACGGCGAGGCCAGCCGCGCGCGCTGCTCCTCCGCGACCGCCTCGGCGGGGTAGACGTACTCGTCCATGAAGGCGAGCAGCTTGGCGCGCAGCTCCTCGGTGCGCGCGTCGAACGCGAAGTCCATGCGGTTCAGCCTTCCTGAATGCCGTCGTGAAGAGTGGTCAGACCGTGCTGGATGAAGACCGGGACCAGGTCGCCGATGCGGTCGAAGCCGCGGCCGACCGTCTGGCCCAGGGTGTAGCGGTAGTGGATGCCCTCCAGGATCACGGCGAGCTTGAACCAGGCGAACGCCGTGTACCAGGACACCGCGGAGACGTCCCGCCCGGAGCGCTCGGCGTAGCGCGCGATGAGTTCGGCCGGATCCGGGTGCCCCGCCGCCTCGGCGGTCGTGGAGACCGGGGACTCGGGCGTGCCCAGCGGCATGCTGTACATCACCAGCAGTCCGAGGTCGGTGAGCGGGTCGCCGAGGGTCGACATCTCCCAGTCGAGGATCGCCTTGATGCGGTCGTCGTCGCCCATCAGGACGTTGTCGAGCCGGTAGTCGCCGTGCACGACCGTGGCCGTGGGGGACTGGGGCAGACGGCGGCCGAGCGTCGCGTGCAGCTCGTCGATGCCGGCCAGGTCGCGGTTGCGGGAGGCGTCCAGCTGCTTGCCCCAGCGGCGCAGCTGCCGGTCCAGGAAGCCCTCGGGGCGGCCGAAGTCCGCGAGCCCTACCTCCGCCGGGTCCACCGCGTGCAGTTCGACGAGGGTGTCCACGAGGGACAGCACGGCGTCGCGGGTGCGCTGTGCGCCGAGGGGGGCGAGCTGTTCGGCGGTGCGGTACGGCGTGCCCTCGACGAACTCCATGACGTAGAACGGCGACCCGAGCACCTCCTCGTCCTCGCACAGCAGGACCGGGTTCGGCACCGGCACGCTGGTGGGGTGCAGGGCGCTGATGACCCGGTGCTCGCGCTTCATGTCGTGCGCGGTGGCGAGGACGTGGCCGAGCGGGGGCCGTCGTACGACCCACTTCGACGTGCCGTCCGAGACCGCGTACGTGAGGTTCGACCGTCCGCCCTCGATCAGGCGGCCGGTCAGGGGGCCATGCACCAGGTCGGCCCGCTCGCGGTCGAGCAGGCCGCGCAGCCGGTCGAGATCGAGTCCGGGTGGATGGTCGGGGCTCATCGGGGCTCCTTGCGCGCGCGTGGACGTAACTCGACCATCATGCCGACTGGTCGGTATGTCGTCCAGGGGTGAGGGTGAACGTGATCCGGCCCACGATAGGCCGACAGCTCCCCGCGCGGTGCGACGGGGAGCTGTCGGGGGTGCTTCTCGGCGCTTTTCGGTCAGATCAGTGGTCGTCCCAGTGGCCCTCGTGGACCGCGTGCCGGTGGCCGTCGTGGAGGTAGTCGACGTGATCACCGTGCAGGACGCTCTCGTGCCCGCAGTCCTGGCCGTGCCGGTGCTCGTGCCCCTCGTGCGACACATGTCCGCCGGGCTCGCACTCGTCCCAGTGGCCCTCGTGCGCACGGTGCAGATGCCCGTCGTGCGCGTAGTCGACGTGATCCCCGTGCGGCACCTCGGTGTGACCGCAGTCCGGGCCGTGGGTGTGCGCGTGGGAGGCGTGTTCGTGGTGGAGGGTGGTCATGGTGCTCACCTTCGAAGCGACGGGCGATGACGTCGGACAGGCTGCCACGGGTGGGGTGCATATCGGGCGATTCGGTGTGCGTGGCGCAGGGGCGCCCAGTGCGGGAGCGGGCTCCGGGCGGTGTCTGTTGACGACGGTACGGCGATGAGGGTGGCGCGTGCGCCCACCGGAGCCGTCGGCGCGGTGCACGCCGCTGGTCGGTGCCGCCCCTCCTCGGAACGGCTCGCCGGGACCGCCGGCACCGCGCTCGCCGCGACGCCCCGAACATCGGGGCTGCCCCGAGCCGCCACCTCCCGAGGGCCGACGCTGCCATGCCCTGCCGTGCCCCGTGGGCGCTTGCCTGGCGGCCCCGGCGCGCTGAGCGTTTGACCGGACGGCCTCTGCCCCCGAGCGTCCACCGGGCCGTGCCGCGCTTCCCTCTGAGCGCTTGCCTGGCGGCTCTTTTGTCTGGGCGCCTGCCTGGCCCTGCCGCGCCCCTTGAATGCTGGCCCGGAGGCCCCGGCGCCCTGAGCGTCAGACGGCCCTGCTCCCGAGCGTCGGCCGGGCCCTGTCAGGTGTCCCCGTGAGCGCTTGCCTGGGCAGCCCTTGTGCCCGAGAGTGGCCCGGCCGACCCGGCCGACCCGGCCGACCCGGCCGACCCGGCCGACCCGGCCGACCCGGCCGACCCGGCCGACCCGGCCGACCCGGCCGACCCGGCCGACCCGG
>NZ_JBJDQL010000026.1:134585-136418 GCF_044903305.1 Streptomyces sp. NPDC019531
GGCCGACCCAGCTCCAGGCGGGTCTTGCTGGCCGGGGTCGGTCTCCTAGGACAGCGCCGCCTCCTCGATCGCGGAGTGCTCCAGGCCAGCAGGTTCGGCGCCAGGGTCAGCCGACCCAGCTGACCCAGCCGACCCAGGCGGCCCAGGCGGCCCGGACACCCAGCCGGCCCAGGCGACCCGGACACCCAGTGCGACCCGATACGTCGCCGCAGGCGGCCGCCCCGCTGTGCCCCGAGCGGCACCGCTGCCCTGCTCCGCCGCCCCTCAGAACACCAGCGCCGCCCCGCACGCCGCCATCGCCACGGTGCACAGCGCCGCCGCCGTGGCGTGTCCGGAGGTGAGGGCGGTCGGGGTGTCGGTCGCGGTCAGGGCGCGGATCCGGCGATGGGCGAGGAGTAGGAAGCCCAGCCAGAGGGTGCAGCACAGGGCGCAGGCGACGAGGCCCGCGGGAGTCGGGCCGCCGTGCAGGGCGGTCTTCACGGCGAGTACGGCGCAGGCGGTGCCCGAGAGGGTCGTACGGCGCCAGGCGAGCCGGGTGCGCTCGGGCTGGAGACCCGGGTCGCGCTCCACGGCCGCGCCCTCGCTCATCCCTCCCACCTGACGAGCACCACGACGACCATGGCCAGGGCCACCACCGCGACCACCAGACTCAGCAGCGCCGGGAACCGTGACGCCGGCAGGTCCTCGCCGCGCCGCATGGCCCGCTCGCACCGCACCCAGTGGTTTACCGCCCGCAGTGAGCACAGCACCCCCGCGGCGAGCAGCGCGAGCGCCAGCCCGACCCGCCAGCCCCAGCGCAGATCCGGCAGGAACTGGTCCACGGCGAAACCTCCGCCGATCAGTGCGAGCGCGGTGCGCAGCCAGGCCAGGAAGGTGCGTTCATTGGCCAGGGAGAACCGGTAGTCGGGGGTGCTGCCCTCCTGCCGGACCTCCTCGGGCGCGAACCAGACGCGGACGTTCCGTGCGAAATCGATCACGCGCACGAGCCTATCGGGGGCCGGTGACCAAGGCGTTGTCAGTGCTGGGAAAGCCCGTACCGGAACATGCCGGGCAGCGGTCGACTCGGCTGCGGTGGCGGAACCCTCCCGCTCAGCCCATCGCCCGGTACGCCTTGAGCCGCTCGTACGCCGCCAGCCCGTCCGGGACCCACTCCCACTGCCGGAGCCGCAGCTCCACCTCGTCCTCCGGCAGGAAGTCGTGCCAGGCGACCTCCTCGACCTGGGGGCTGACCGGGAGCTCGCAGTGGACCTCGTAGACCGCCGACCACCAGGTCTGGCCGGCCCCGTTGTCGTAGAGGAACTTGAAGAGGTACTCGGGGCGGGGCAGGCCGCTCACGCCCAGTTCCTCCTCGGCCTCACGAAGGGCCGCGTCGTCGTAGGACTCGCCCGTGCCGACCACTCCGCCGACGAACATGTCGTAGAGGGACGGGAAGACCAGCTTGGTGGGTGTGCGGCGGTGGACGAAGAGGCGGCCCTCGGCGTCCCTGGCCTGGATGAAGACACAGCGGTGCCGCAGGCCCTTGGCGTAGGCCTCGCCGCGCGGGGACTGTGCGACGACGTTGTCGTTCTCGTCGACGATGTCGAGGATCTCGTCAGCAGGCGTCATGTCCCCCATCCAAGCAGGGGTGCGCACCCCTGCGGGGGCCTGCCGCCACGCACGGGTCCGCAGCCGGCCGGAGGCGGGCATCTCTGCGGGGACCCGTAGCCAAGCAGAAGTGCCTATCCGTGCGGGGACCCGTAGCCAAGCAGAAGTGCCTATCCGTGCGGGGACCCGGAGCCAAGCAGAAGTGCCTATCCGTGCGGGGACCCGGAGCCAAGCAGAAGTGCCTATCCG
>NZ_JBJDQL010000027.1:0-22766 GCF_044903305.1 Streptomyces sp. NPDC019531
CCCTGTTCTCATGCGTCCACCCGGCAGAGATCACCCGACCAGGGATGCTGTTCGATCAGAACCGTCCTCATGATCGATAGAGATACAGCTTCTCAGCGCCGGGCCTGGTCTGCGTTGTTGTGGCCCTGGTTCGGGCCGGTGGCCCGGTTGACTGGCGGTGGGCTGCCGTTCGTGGTGGGTCGGTGGGTGGCGGGGCTTCTACCGCGGGGGGCGGTGGGTCGACGTCGTGCGGGGGCGTGTGGTGGTTACAACTGGGTCTGGCCGCCGCTCACTTCGTAGACGGAGCCGGTGACGAAGGATGCCTCGTCCGACAGCAGGAAGGCCGCTACGGAGGCGACCTCGTCCACGGTGCCGGGGCGCTTCATCGCGGTCTTGTCGGCGATGGCCTTGCGGATCTGCGGAGGCAGAGCCTGTGCCGACGGGGCGTCGATCGGGCCGGGCGCGATCGCGTTGATCCGGATGCCACGCTGGGCGTACTCGACGGCGGCACTGCGCGTCAGGCCGACGATCCCGTGCTTGGAGGCCGCGTAGGCGGGTCGTCCCGCGTGGGCCATCACGCCGGCGGTGGAGGCCATGTTGAGGATGGCACCGCCGCCGTGCTCGACGAAGTGGGCCAGCTCGGCCTTCATGCAGAAGAAGGTGCCGGTCAGGTTGGTCCCGATGACGTCGAGCCAGTCCTGCGGGTCGACCTCGTGCGTGTCGGTCGGCGCGGGGGTGACGCCCGCGTTGTTGAAGGCGAAGTCCAGGCGGCCGTAGGCGCGCACCGCGAACGCGACGAGTTCCTGGGCTGCCTCGAAGGTGGAGATGTCCGCCGTGAACGCGGTGGCGTGACCTTGCTCTGCGGTGATCTCCTTGGCGACTCGTTCGGCGCCGACGGTGTCGCGGTCCGCGACGATGATCCTCGCGCCCTCGCGGGCGAGCCGCTTGGCTCCCCCCTCGCCCAGTCCGGATCCGGCACCGGTGACGATGCCGACCTTGCCGTTGACGGTCATGGTGTCCTCCTTGGTGGTGGGTCGGTGAGTCAATGGGTGGGGGCCAGGACGGTGAACACCGCTCCCGTGGGGTCGCCGAGGACGGCGATGACGCCATGCTCGGTCGCGGTGGCCGGCATCAGCACCGTGGCGCCGAGCCGGACGGCGGCATCGGCTGTCTGCGCGGCGTCGGCCACGGTGAAGTACGCGTCCCAGTACGGAGGTATCTCGGCCGGCATGGCCGGTGGCCGCGGCAGCAGCACCGAGACGCTCCGGCCGCCCAGCTGCCAGTCCCGGCGGTTGAGGGGGCCGTAGGCCTCGCCGAGGGTCCAGCCGAAGACCTGACCGTAGAACGCCGTGGACGCTTCGACGTCGTCGGTGATCAGCTCGCCGCCGTGGAAGGCCCCGGGCTCACCCGTGACACCGAAGCCGTGGTGCTCATCGGCCTCCCACAGCCCGAACCGGGTACCGGCGTGGTCGGCCACCTCGGCCGAGCGCCCCGCCGTGCCCAGTGACCGGGGCCCGGTCGGCACGCTTCCGCCGGCCGAGGCGATCTTCTCGACGGCCTTCGCGGCATCGGTCACGTTGACGAACGTGGTCCAGGAGCCGCGCTGGGCACCGGGTGTCGCGGTGACGGCAGCGGCCGGGCGCCCGCCCAGCTCGGCCACTTGCGACTGCGGTTGCCCGCCGAACTCGTCGGCGAAGGTCCAACCGAACAACGGCCCGTAGAAACGCCTGCTCACCTCGGCGTCAGGCGTGCTCAGTTCCACCCACGCCGGAGCCCCGTCCTCGTAGAAGTCCATATCCACTGTCTTCTCCTCTCGCATCTGTCCACCATAGACGTGCATGTCAGCAAGTGACAAGTTAGGCAGTGAGTGGCTAACCTGACGGTCAGTGAAACCATGACAGCAACTGACAAAGATGGCACGCTATGCTCTACCGATGGGGAATGTGGCGGCGAAGAAGGAGAGCCGTGGGATGCGCGATGTAGCCCGGCGGGCGGTGCGCGCCGAGATCGCGGCCAAGGCGATGGAGTTGTTCCTGGTCCAGGGGTTCGAGGAGACGACGGTCAACCAGATCGCGGCCGCGGTCGGCATGTCCGGCCGGAGCCTGTTCCGCTATTTCGACACCAAGGAAGACATGGTGATCGGCGACCTCGTCGAACTCGGACACGACGTCGCCACGGCACTGGAAGACCGGCCGGCCGACGAGGAGCCGTGGACCGCGCTGCGGCAGGCGCTGGAGGTGTGCGTCACATCGCTGGAGGACGACGAAGTCGGTCTGCGCCGGGCGAAGATGCTCGCCGACACCCCCTCGCTGCGCACCGCCATGCTCGACAAACAGCTGCGCTGGCAGCGGATGCTGGTTCCGCATGTCGAGCAGCGGCTACGAGCCTCCGGACAGCCGCGGGCACTCCGGGACGCACTGCAGCAGGCACTGCAGGCGCGTGCTCTGGTCTCCGCGGCTCTGGGCTGCCTGGACGTCGCGGCGACGGTGTGGACCGAGGTCGATGGCGGGCGACCGTTGACGAACCTCGTCGACGACGCGTTCGCCGCCGTACGTTCGTAGCCCTGCCGGGACACTGGCCGTGCAGCCGCGGCCCGGTCACGTGGCCAGGCGCTGGCTTCCGATCACCGACAGCAACTGGAGCTTGTCGTGGTCTTCCGTGCCGGGCGTCGCGGTGAACACCAGGAGCGACTGCGACTGGTCCGGGTCGACCAGCGTCTGGCAGTACAGGGAGATCGTCCCGAGCTCGGGGTGGAGGATGCCCTTGCGGTTGGTGTAGGTGACCCCCACCTCGTGACGGGCCCACAAGGCGGCGAACTCGGGGCTTTCGGTACGGAGTTCCCGCGCGAGCAGGTCCGCCCGCGATGCCCTTCCCTCGCGTGCGGCGACGGCTCTGAGCTGCGCCACGTACACGCGGCTGTGCGTGGCGTGGTCCTCCGGGACATAGCGTCCGCGCTCGCCCGGGTCGGTGAACCAGCGGTGGATGATGCTTCGCTCAGGCCCGGTGAAGTGTGTCTGGTCGCCGAGCAGGGCCACGGCGAGCCGGGTCTGGACCAGCGTCTCGCCGATGCCGGTGACGACCTGCGCCGGTGTGTCCTCAAGTCGGTCGAGAATGCGCATCATGCCCGCGTTGACGTGATCGCTGCGTGTCGCGCGGGCCGGCGCGTGGTGCCCGGCCAGCACGAACAGGTGGTCGCGCTCGTCGAGGGTGAACCGGAGACCACGGGCGATCGCGGCGATCATCTGTTCGGACGGCTGGGGCCCGCGCCCTCGTTCGAGGCGGCTGTAGTAGTCGGTCGACATCTGGCACAGCACGGCCACTTCCTCGCGCCGCAGTCCTGGCGTGCGCCGGCGATGCCCGGCGGGAAGGCCGACGTCGGCAGGTTGCAGCGCCTCTCGACGCTTGCGGAGGAACGCCGCCAGTCCCGTCTGATCCATACCGCCACTGTGCCGTGCCCGAAGAGCCGTATCCACTGTCCGGCGATCCCAGGCTGAGCGCGTCCACCGCAGCCTGGGATCGCCGGACAGTGGACAAACGGGCACTGGTTGCCCCTGCCGTCGGCGCCTCAACTGGTCGTGGGAGCCGGAATTCACCGGCCACCCGGCCCATCAAGGAGTCACCATGAGCACCGACCAGAAGATCGCCGTCATCACCGGGGCCAACCGTGGTCTGGGACGCGCGCACACTCTGCACCTCGCCGCGACCGGCGTCGACGTCGTCGTCACGTACCGGAGCGACCAGACGGCAGCGGAGGATGTCGTGGCGGCCGTCGCGGCACGGGGCCGGTCCGCGGTCGCCCTGCGCCTGGACACCGGCGTCGTGAGTTCCTTCGCCGACTTCGCCGAGCGGCTGGGCGCCGAACTCGAAGCCCGCTGGTCCAGGACGACCTTCGACTTCCTGGTCAACAACGCCGGCCACGACCTGGAGGCCCCGTTCGCGGAGACCACCGAGAAGGACTTCGACGACCTGGTGAACGTTCACCTCAAGGGCGTCTTCTTCCTCACGCAGACCCTGCTGCCGCGGCTTGCCGACGGCGGCGCCGTCGTGAACGTCTCCAGCGGGCTGACGCGCATCACCGTCCCGGGCCACGCCGCCTACGGCGCGGTCAAGGGCGCGATCGAGGTCCTCACCCGCTACCAGGCCAAGGAGCTCGGCGGACGCGGCATCCGCGTCAACACCATCGCCCCCGGAGCGACCGCGACCGACTTCGGCGGCGGCATGATGCACAACGAGCAGGTGCGCGCGTACCTCACCTCGCAGGTCGCGCTGGGCCGCGTGGGCGAGCCCGACGACATCGGCGCCGCCCTCGCAGCGCTGCTCTCGGACGCGAACCGGTGGGTCACGGCGCAGCGCGTCGAGATCTCCGGCGGACAGAGCCTCTGAGGCCGGCATCGGTATCCGGTATCCGGGGAGAGGAACGATTCCCATGACCGACCTGACTGGAAAGACTGCCGTGGTCACCGGCTCCGCGCGAGGTATCGGGCGCGCGATCGCACTGCGCTACGCAAGCCTCGGCGCGAACATCGTGGTCAACTACTCCTCCGACGAGGACGGGGCGGCGGCCACCGCTGCCGAGGTCGAGCGTCTCGGGGCGCAGGCGATCACGGTCCGGGCGGACGTGTCCGTCGTCACCGAGATCGAGCGGCTCTTCACCGAGGCCGCCGCACGGTTCGGCCGGATCGACATCGCCGTCGCCAACGCGGGTGTCGAGCTGATCGGTATCGACTTCGCCGACATCACGGAGGCCCAGTTCGACCGACTGTTCGCGATCAACACCAAGGGCGCGTTCTTCACGCTGCAGGCGGCTGCCCGGCATGTCGCGGCAGGCGGGAGGATCATCTACGTCGGATCGAGCACGACGGCGGTTCCAGTGCCCGGCGAGGGTCTGTACGGCTCCAGCAAGACCGCCCCGCGCTACGCCGTACAGGTCCTGGCGCAGGAGTTGGCGGACCGGGGCGTGACCGTCAACACGATCCTCCCGACAGCCATTGACGGCGCGGGCGTCTTCACGGAGGCCGACCCGGAGCACCCGGTCCGGCGGCTTGTCACCGGCCCCGGGCGCATCGGCCGTCGGATGGGCACCGTGGACGACGTCGCGGACGCCGCCGAGTATGTCGCCTCCGACCTGGCGGCATGGGTCAGCGGACAGAGCCTGCTGGTCAGCGGGGGCGCAATCCAGTAGTCACGACGCGGACGGAGTCCGGAAGACCTCTCGCCCGGCTTGCCTGGTCATTACGGGCACACGCAGGACGTCATCGGCGTGGCCCGTCTGGCAGGCCACGGCGGTCGCCATGTCACGAGGCCATCAATCCTTGCGGACGACGGGTTCGCCGCCTGACCGGTGACGGATCACCGAGAACCTGGAAACCTCGGCCTGGCCGTCAGAACGGTGGCCTCCGTCATCACCATCCGACGCAAGGGCTCACAGCCGCGGTCGCCGCACCGCGCGGCTGAACGTCGGCAACTGGCAGCGATGTTGGGAGCCGTCTGGGAGCCGACCCACTCCCCAGGCCATTTGACAGCCAAGTTAGTCCGGTGCGATGCCCCGACCTGGGGCGACTAGGTTGGATGTCAAAGGACAGTTGTCGGTCGGGAGCAAAGCGAGGGCCGCGGCTGGGCGGTTCAGCGCCGGACGGAACGGCGTGCGCCACCTGTCACGGGCCTCCCTGGCCCCCAAAAGTCCGGCCACGCGACGTCGTCGATCGCCAGCCACGGCGCGGCGGCGACGGCAGTCGGCGTAAGTCCCGTGAACGCCTTCACGTCGCGGTGCAGATGGGACTGGTCGAAGTAACCGCTCTCGGCCGCGACACCGACGGGAGGGAGACCCGCCGCGAGTAGATGGGCCGCATGGTCGAACCGCACCAGCTGGGCGGCCCGCTTGGGGGTGACGCCGAGCTGCGCCCGGAAACGCGCCCACAGGCGCTTGCGGCTCCAGCCGACCTCGTCCGCCAGGCTGTCGATACGCACCCGGCCACCGCCGGTGACTGTCCGCCTCCAGATGTGGGCGACCTCCGGATCGACCCGCAGGCTGTCCCCGATCCGCCGGCGGACGATGTCCGCCGCCATCGCGAAACGCTCGTCCCACGACCCGACTGTGCGCAGCCGCTCCTCGATACGCCCGGCGTCGCGGCCCCAGACGTCCGCCAAGGACTCCACGCTCCCGCTGACCCCGGCCGACGAGCCGAGCACCGCGGCCGCCACACCCGGCTGAAGCCGGATCTGCAGGCACTCCCCCACCAGGCCGGACGCCCGCAGCTCCCCGGGGGCCAGGCCGATCACGACACTGCCGTGTCCGCGCCGGCCCCGCGTGTCGTAGACCAGGCCGTCATCGTCGCTCAGATCGATGAGCAAGGTGACGGACGGATGCGCGACCATGGCGATGTCGACGGGTGCGGGGACGCGCTGGCGGAATCCGGCCATGCTGATGCCCGGCAGCCGGTCCGAAGGCACCGGTACCGCGATTTCAACGCCCGACCACACGGGTGGCACGCCCTGCGACGACACGACACCACTCTAGGCGGGGCCTGTCGGCGGGGTTCCGGCGCAAAGGGCCGCGAAGTCCAGTAGCAGCCGGCCCACCGGCTCGGGCGCTTCCAGCATGGGCATGTGCCCGACGCCCGGCATCATCTCGACCCGCACGTCCGGCACGACGTCGTACTGGCGCGCCGACGCCGGATCCCACCGGGGATCGGCAGCGCCGAAGACCACCAATACAGGGAGCCCGAGGGCGGCGAGCCGCTCCGGCACGGACTGCTCAGCGAGGTACGCGGTGTTCTCGCGCAGCACTTTGCGGAACGCGCGGTACGTGGTGCTCCGCAGGTCGGCGACCATGCCGGGCGGGATGGGCGCAGGGCCGGCGAGCGTGGCGCCGATGCCTTTGCGGATCACCGCATCCGAACGCCGCCACCACAGCAGCGGCCCGAAGGGCGGTGCCAGCAAGGCGCGGAGGATGGCCGGCTGCGGAAGGAGCGCGTCGAGGTGCGGGCCGGTGCTGATCATCGCCAGCGAACCCACCAAGTCGGGGCGCTGCTCCGCGAGCGCGGTGGCGACGTATCCGCCGCTGGAGTGGCCGGCCACGGTGACGGAGCGCAGCCCGAGTTCGTCGAGCAGCGCTGCCACGCGGCCCGCCTGCGCCGGAACCTCGTAGGACATGGCGGGCGGGGACTGGCCGCAGCCCGCGAGGTCTATCCGGACGACATGATGACGGGCGGCGAGGGCCGGGACCACCGGCCCCCAGGAGGCGCCCGAGGCTCCAGACCCGTGGATGAGCAGCAACGGCGGCGCGTCCCGCGGTCCGTCGCGGTCCACATGCATCGGCTGCGCGTGCTGTGCGTCGTGGTCGTTCATAGGGCGATGGTGCGGGGGGCGGGGGCTGCCGGTCTTGTACGAATGTCGCCAACGGCCCGCGGCGGGCGCGCCCCGCATCTGGATGTCAACGATTCTGCTCGTGCTGGCGCTGTTCGGGATCTGGTGTTCGGATGTAGTGGCGGATGCTGTCGTATGTGACCAGGTAGTCGTGGTGGTCCATGAGTTCGGTCCAGATCTGTCTTCCGTTGAGCTCTCTGCCGATCATGCCCTCGACCAGGTCGGCGAGTTCCCCTGTGATGGGGTCGGTCAGCGGACTCGTCTCTGCGGTGGTCAGGCGTGGGACCTCCAGGGCGAAGCGAACGTCCCAGCAGCGGAGGTTGTGGCGCTTTGCGTCTGTTTGTGCCGCTCAGGGAGTTGGCGTCGGCGAGAGCCCGTCCGAGTGCTTCGGGCGAGTGGCCGGCGGTGGTGGCGAGGTGTTCGAGGAGCGGCCGGCCGAACCACTGCGGTGGGCCGCAGAGATAGCAGTGCAGGAAGCTGGGCTGGAGATGGTTGGCGCGGGCCAGGCGCCGGATGTAGGAGTTGGTGGATTCGCCGAGGCAGGGGCGGAGTCGGACCGGCAGCGGCGCGAACCGGGGCGGCAGTAGCGCGACAGCACCGGACATTCGCCAGTAGCACTGCCTCCGGCGTACCCACCCTCTCGAACCACCACCCAACTTCCGCGCAGGCCCTGCGTGTCAATTCGAACGCTTCGGCATCCCGCGGAGCGATCCAGTCGTCGGCACGGACATCGACGACCACCGCCGAGCCATCGACTCGACGCACGAAGAAGTCCGGGGCAGCCGACGCTCACGTTCCCCGTCGTGCCAGTGCAGCCAGAACGGCTGGGACGCCATCCCCACCACAGCTGGATCGAAGTCCATGAGCACCAGCCGGTCCCGCTCCAACCACGACTCGAAACCGACGTGCTGCCCTGTAGTCGCCGCCCAGTACCATCCGGGGAAATTGCGTCCACCCCACGACCACCGAAACGGCCGGACAGGCAACGCGTCTTCGAACCTGGCCGTCGCGCAGTCCAGCAACGGACGACGCTGCTTACTCCCGCGCTTGTCGACGACACGACACCTCGACGTACGGGGCAGTGCTCTCCACCCCTGTCGATACCGACATTCGCCCCCCAGCGTGATCACCCCTCCGACTAGATT
This sequence comes from Streptomyces sp. NPDC019531, assembly GCF_044903305.1. NCBI lineage: Bacteria > Bacillati > Actinomycetota > Actinomycetes > Kitasatosporales > Streptomycetaceae > Streptomyces > Streptomyces sp. NPDC019531. Next base: position 8,490 of record NZ_JBJDQL010000027.1, read on the forward strand.
CACTGTCAGAAAAGCCGAAACGACTGAGTTCGTTGTCAAACGCCTCGATTGGAAGACAGAGGACAGCAGCAAGGCCACGGGCAGCACCACTCTCACCCTGAAGATCGCGGGAGTTCCGGTTACCGTGTCGGGAGATCCGAACACGCACATCCCGCTCGTCGGAGGTGGCCGGCTCATCGTGAACGAACAACTGCCCTCGACCGGCGCCGATACCGGCCTCAAGGTCAACCGCGTCCACCTCGTCCTTCCCGCCGACGGCGGTGAGGTCGTCCTGGCCTCGACGGACAGCGCGATGCACAACTGCGGTGACTGACGACGGCGCCGACTGGGGCGGACCGCAGGAATACACGGACGTGTTCCTGCGGTCCGCCCGCCGGGCCATCCGGGATCTCTCCGTACGACGGGGCGCCGAACTGGAGTCGCTCACCTGCGAAGCCATAGCCGACGCCATGGGCGACACGGTCGTGGCCGTCACGACCGTGGTCGTCTTCCGCGGTCGCCGCTGCATCTTCCGCCGCGGGATCTGGCCGCCGAGCCATCCCGCCGCCACCCGCGCCGCCATCTACGCGTCAGTCCTGGAGGAGCGCCTGATGACACGCGTGGTCCCACAGCTCGGCGACGACACATCGCCAGTCGACCTCTGAGACGCAACTTACCGCTGCCAAGCCTCAGTTGAGGGAGCGGCGGCAATTGCCGCCCACACCGTCTTGCCCAGCGGGTGACGCGGCGTCGAGCCCCAGCGCACGGCCAAGGCGTCCACCAGGAGAAGTCCTCGGCCTGACTCGCCCTCGGGTGCCGACGAAGGCGGGGTCGCGGGGAGCCGTTTCGCGGAAGCCGCGTCCGAGACCTCGACCTGGACCAGGCCCGTCGCCCTGTCGAAAGTGAGGCGGAGGCCGAAGTCATGTCCGGGGACGCGGCCGTGGCGCACGGCGTTCGCGGCGAGTTCGGCGACGACGAGCGCGACCGCGCACGACGTGTCCGACGCCGGCGGATATCCCCACTCCTCCATGTGCCCGACAGCGAGCTGCCGGGCCCGTCGCGCGCCCCGGGGCGAGGAGGCGAACTGTGCGATGAGAGACGGTGGTTCGTCCGTCGGGGCGGTCGGTTCTGTCAGCACCGTGCGTTCCATCCTTGTCCGTCGAGCAGGGAGATGTCGCGCCATGTGCGCGATCCATCACGTTCCGCACTCAAGACTCGTCCGGTCGCCCTACGCTCAACAGGTGACGCAGCCTTACTTTTCAGCCCGTAAGGAAGGGAAGTGACGCTTTGGCCAATGGAATTGATCCCAGTGCGTCGATGGCCGCGCTGTTCGGTGCGCGGGTGCGCAGGCTTCGCCTCGCGGCCGAGCTGACCCAGGCCCAACTGGGCGTCAAGGCGCACGTGGTGAGCACTCGGATCACGCAGATCGAGCGGGCGTCCGGGGCGAAGCCGACGCTGGAGTTGGCGCGGGCGCTGGATGTGGCGCTCGGTGCGGATGATCTGCTGGTGGAGCTGTGGCCGTATGTGTACCGGGAGGCGTTTCCGGACTGGTCGCGGCGGTTCATGGAGAACTCGGAGCAGGCCGTGGCCATCCGTGAGTACGCGGCGCATGTGGTGCCGGGCTTGTTGCAGACGGAGCCGTACGCGCGGGCGGTGCTGAGCGTCGGTCGGACACTCGGCAGCAGGGAGCAGTTGGAGGAGCGGGTCGGCCTTCGCATGGGACGGCAAGAACGACTCCGTACGCCCGACCGGCCCGAGTTGTGGGTGGTCCTCGACGAGGCGGTCCTCAGGCGTGCGGTCGGTGGCCGGAGAGTGATGCGCGAGCAGTTGGGTCGGCTGCTGGACACGATGCCGGAGCGTCACGTCACCGTGCAGGTACTGCCGTTCGACCAAGGGGAGCACGATGTGATGGGCGGCTCGCTCACCCTTCTCACCATGCCGGACGGCTCGGAGATCGCCTACACCGAGGGCGCGCACTACGGCCAACTCATCGAGGATCCGGACGAGGTCAGGAGCTTCTCGCTGACCTACGATCGGCTTCGGGCGGCAGCCCTGCCCCCGCTCATGTCACTGGACATGATCCGATCCGTGATGGAGGACAACCACCGTGGAGCGAAGGTCCCGTCCCGAACTGAACGGCGTCGCCTGGCGCAAGAGCAGCTACAGCAATCAGGAAGGCGGCAACTGCGTAGAGGTGGCCCACGGATTCCCGGAGGCCGTCGTCCCCGTCCGTGACAGCAAGGCCCCGCACGGTCCGGCGCTTTGCTTCGACGCCGCCACCTGGGCAGCCTTCATAGGCGAGTTGAAGGCCGACAGCCACCGTCACTGAGTCCGCCGGGCTCACCGGACCCTTGTCCGCGAGGGCCCGGCACGCCGCTGACCTCCCCAAAGAACCGGGGGAAAGAACTACCCACCCACCCACCCTCCCCGGCCGCACGGCCCGCGTCACCCGTACGAGTGACCGGCTTGCAGGCGCGGGATCAAGGCGGTTACGTTCGCCGCGACAACCTCACACAGACTTCGGCCCCCGGCCGGGACGCCAATCCCGATCGAGGGCCTGACCGATCAGGAAGAGCACACTTCCCGATGGCTGACTCGCAGTCTAACGCGCCCCTGCGCGCCGCCGCCGGAGCACCGACCTCCGGCGTGATCCACGTCCGCACCCGGCTCACCGCCGACTTCACCGTGATCTCCAACGCCCTCGCCCAACGGCGCGGCAGCGCGGTCACGGTCGGTGTCGCCGCGTACATCGTCTCCCTGCCCGACGGCACCCCCGTGACCATCACCGCCCTGTGCGAGCACTTCAGCGAGGGCGAGATCCTCATCTCGCGAGCACTCAGGGACCTGGAGGAGGCCGGGTACCTGGAACGTCGCCGCGAGCGGACGCCGACCGGACAGGTTCGTACCCGTACCTACTTCTACGACGTCCCCGGCGGCGGCCCTGATCCGGACCCGGACGGGCCTCCCGAGCCGCCGAAGCCTCGTCGGTCCCGAGAGCGGCCCACAGCGCCCGCGGAGGAAGCGGTGGTCACGCCCGTACTGGAAGAGGCAGAGGCCGAGACACCTGTCCCACTCGCCGACGCCGACCCCCGAGCCATCGCCGTACTCACCGCCCTGCGCCGGATCGACCCCCGCCTCATCCTGTCCGCGCGGGAAGCCGCCCGCCTCGCCCCGGCCGTCACCCGGTGGCTCGCGGCAGGTCTCCCGCCCACGCAGATCATGGACCACCTCACGGCCCGGCTTCCGGACCAGTTCCTGACCCGTCCGGTCGGCATCCTCGCCTACCGGCTCAAGGAGACTCCCCTGCCGGTATCCACGAGGAGCGCGGAACCCCCCGTACGTCCGGAGGTCGTGCCCCTGCGGAACTGCGACGGCTGCGACCGGGGATTTCGTGCGGCGGAACCCGGCCGTTGCCGGGACTGCCGGGCCGGGGACCAGCTCCGTGCGGTCGGCTGAGCGATGGCTAGCCGAACACCGACCCTCCAGGTGAGGTCCAGAACGTCACCGTCGGCCCATAAGCCCCGTCCTCCTCGTCGCTCACCTCGACCGTGATCTCGCGGTCCGGGTAACGGGTGGAGAGGACGCCCTGCCAGGTCTCGCCGAGGGCCAGGGCGAGTTGAGGGAGTTCCTCGCCCAGGTGGTCGTCGTCCGTCAGGGGGGTGTTGGTGAACGTCGCCCATAGTTCGACGTGGTTGGCCACCGCCTCGATGCGTTTCCGGTCGCCGTCCAGGGTGGTGAACCAGTTGTCGATGTTGGACTGGGTGAAGCGGTCCTTCAGGAAGACGCAGCCTCGGTATTCGACTGTCTCCGGGCAGAACAGCCAGGCCGCCGCCAGGACGAAGCGCAGGCCGCCCTCGTAGTCGAGGTAGTTGGACGGGGTGAGGTCCTCGTCCTTCCAGTCGGTGCGCCAGCGCGTGAAGAACTCCGGCAGCTTCCGCTCGGACCACGACGGTTTGCTGCTGCTCACGGGATCTCCCAGGGGAACGCGGCGCGCACTTCGTTCGACGGGCGCACGAAGACCTGACCGGTCTTCGGGTTGGTGTTGCGGACGTACTCTACGACGTGCGGGGTGTCCACCCCGCCGTGTGGACGGCCCTCCAGGTCCACCCGTTTCACCGCGCGGCCTTCCGAGTCGTACGTCGTGTAGTTGGTGACCTTTCCGGTCTGCGGGTCCGTTTTGTAGAGGGTGCCGTCCTTCGGGCCGTTCTCCGTCGGCAGGTTGTTTCCCGCGCGGCCGCCGGTGCCCTTGTACTGCTGGCCGTTCTTGATGAGGTCGGAGGCCGGCTGCTGCGAGGAGCCGCTCGCGCCGGAGCCCTCGCTGTTCATCTTCAGGGGCTCGACCTTGGAGTCGTTCGCGGCGTGGTTCAGGAGGTCCCCGGCTCCGGCGCCCGCGATGCCGACGCCCGTGGCGATCCCGGCGGCGGACACGATGTTGAGCGGTACGCCCGCGATGGCGCCGGCGCCGGTGGCGTCCAGGCCGATGCCGAGCGCCTCGCCGCCGCTGCTGACCCCGGCCAGGAGCATGCCGCCGAGCATCGCGGCGTCGTCGCCCGGGTGCTGGAGCATGGCGTTGCCGACGGAGGCGAGGCCGTTGACGGCGTTCATGCCGCCCTGGAGCAGGTCGTCGCCGACGTCACTGAAGAAGTCACCGACGTGGGACCAGAAGCCGGGGCGTTCCGGGGCTGCCTCGGTGGCCCTCTTCACCGCGGTGGCGGCGGTGTGCCCGGCGGAGTCCACGTTGTGGCGGGCGGTGTCGAGGGTGCCGCGCGCGGCGGATCGGTCCGCCTCACCGGGGTCCTGGAAGGGGATGTCGGTGTTGTCCCCCTTGCCGCGGGCCTCGTTGACCTTCTGTTCGTGGGCCGCCTTGGCGTTCGCGGTGGCCGTCTGGCCGTTCGCGTACTGCGTGATGGCGTCGGCGGCGCGCTGCTGGCCCGCCCGCAGGGCGGCGATGTGGTCGTAGAGGGCGTTCGCGGCGGTGTGGAAGTTGTTGCCCGCCTCGATCCACTTGCCCGGCTGTCCCTTGAAGCGGTCCCGGAAGGCGTCACCGGCCTCGCCGCTCCAGCCGTTCTCGGTGTCGATCTTCGAGAGTCCCTCGCCGGCCTCGATCAGGACGTCGCCGTAGGCGAGCAGGGACTGTGCGGTCGTGGTCAGGGAGTCCGGGTCGCCGGGGACGAGGTCGCGCGGGTTCGAGGTCTCTCCGAGCTCCGCCATCAGGACACCCCCGGGTCCTTCCCGGTCGAGGACCGGAGGATCCCCTCGTTGGAGAGCTGGATGTGCTTCTCGGCCTCTTCGTAGCTGTTCACGCAGTGGATCAGCCGGTCGGCGACCTGTCCGCCGTCGGAGGCCAGGTGCTGGACGCCGATGTTCCACCGGTCGCAGAAGTCGTCGACGGCCGAGGCCAGTTCGTCGTGTCCGAAGGCATCCTTGGGAGCGTCGATGTCGCTCACCTTCTTGGTGGCCATCGCGTCCAGCGTGGTGCTGATCCCGTTAGCCGCCTTGCGTAGTGCGTCAAGGTCCACTGAGAACCCGTCCGCCATGCTCCACACCTCCCCCGGCTCGCTGCCCGGAGCGTAACAACGGAGCCGAGGGGGCAAAGAGGGCGCAGATCACAAGATTGCGCAAGCTTTAAACTGTCCGTGTGGAAGCGGAGAAGACAGTGGAGACAGTGGACGTGACCGGGTGGGAAGTCGCCGTTCTCGATGGCGGGCCCGCGGCCGGGATGCGGATCAAGGTCGCCGACCGGCCACGTGTGGTGCAGGTGACGTATCCCTGCCAGGCGGACGGCGCGGCGCCCGGGGTGCGGGTGGAGGGGGTCTATGTCTACCGGCTCGATCACGGGGTGACGGACGAACCGCTGCGGTACGGGTTCGACATCGCCTGTCCCTGACGGAGTCAGTTGCCAGGTTGCGCAACTGTGCTGCGGCGCTCGTAGCGCTTCCTCGCCGTCCACAGGGCTACGGCGTACAGAGCCAGGACGGCCGCCAGCAGCGCGTAGTACACGGCGGGCAGGGCGCTCAGGCCCAGGGCCGCGCCCGGCGGGGACGCGGGCAGGAGCAGGGCGATGGCCGCGAGGCCAATGGCCGACCAGGTCACCGGGCCCGGTCTCCAACCGTCTTTGCCCGTACCGAGTGACAGCAGCACCATCACCAGCGCCTGCGTCAGCAGGTTCTCCGTGAACCACCCCGAGTGGAACAGCGCCTCGTCGTCCCCCGGCCCCCGCAGCGCGAACGCCAGGACGCCGAAGGTCGCCAGGTCGGCCACGGCGTTCAGCGCGCCGAACCCGACGAGGAACCGGAGGAGCTCCCGGGGGTCCAGGACACGCGGCCGGTGCGGGGCCGACGGGTGGGGACGGTCGTAGGCGAAGGCCAGTTGGGCGGCGTCGAAGCACAGGTTCTGTACGAGGACCTGGGCCGGGAGCATCGGCAGGAAGGGCAGGAGGAGGCCCGCGGAGAGCATCGCGATCACGTTGCCGAGGTTGGAGGAGAGCGTGATGCGCAGATACGTGGCGATGTTGCCGCCCGCGTGACGGCCGGCGGCGACCGCGTGGCCGATCGCGGTGAGGTCCTTCTCTGCCAGTACCAGGTCCGCGTTCTCCCTGGTCACTCCGGCCGCGTCGCGCGGGGCGATGCCGATGTCGGCGGTGCGCAGGGCGGGCAGGTCGTTGACGCCGTCGCCGAGGAAGCCGACCGTGTGGCCGCCGGCCTGGAGGGCCCGGGTGACGCGGGTCTTGTGCTCGGGGGTGCAGCGGGCGAAGACGGTCGTACGGCGGGCCAGTTCGGTGAGTTCGGGGTCGGTGAGGGTGTCGAGGCGGTCGGCGGTGACCACGCCGTCGGGCTCCGGGAACACGCCCAGGTCCCGGCAGGCGCGGACCGCGGTACCCGGGTGGTCGCCGGTGAGGACCTTGACGGTGACGCCCCGGGCGGCGAGTCCGGCGAGGGCCTCGGCGGCGGTCGGGGCGAGGTCGTCCCGGAGGGTGACCAGGCCGTGGAAGGCGAGGCCGCGCTCGACACCAGGGGCCCCGGCGGGGCGTTCGGCCGTGGCGACCGCCAGTACCCGCAGACCGTCCGCCGCCTGCGCGTCGGCGAGGTCGCGGGCGCGGGAGCGTGCGTCGTCGGACAGGGCACAGTGCCGCAGTACGGCGTCGACGGCGCCCTTGGTGATCAGGGTGTGCGTGCCGAGCCTGCCGGGGGTGCGGACCACGACGGTGGCCAGGCGGCGGGCGGGGTCGAAGGGGAGGGCCGTGATGCCGTCGTACGACATGAGCGCGTCCTCGTCGGCGGCGGCGAGCAGTGCCTCGTCCAGGGCGTCGGGGGCCGGGAGTTCGGCGAGCTGGAGCGACCACCAGGCGGCCGCCGCGGCCAGGCGCAGTACCTCGGGGTCGTCGTGGCCCTCGGCGTCCAGTGCGCGGTGGACGACCGGGCGGTCCTGGGTGAGGGTGCCGGTCTTGTCCACGCACAGGACGTCCATGGCGCCGAGGTCGTGCAGGGCCGGGAGCCGTCTGACGATGACACCGTGGGTGCGGGCGAGGAGGGCTGCGCCGCGGGCCAGGCAGGTGGTGACGAGGACCGGCAGCATCTCCGGGGTCAGACCGACCGCCACCGCGACGGCGAAGGGGAGGGTCTCCAGGCCACGGCCGCGGAGGGCGGCGTTCGCCATGAGCACGAGGGGCGGGGTCAGCAGGGCGAAGCGGATCAGGATCCAGGAGACGCCCTGGACGGAGCGTTCGAAGGTGGTCGCCGGGGGTTTTCCGGTACGGCGGTGAGCGGCGGCGAAACGGGTGCGGCCGCCGGTCTCGGTGACCACGGCGGTGGCGCTGCCGGTGGCGACGCTGCTGCCCTGGAAGCAGAGCCGGGCGTGCTGAAGGACTCCTGTGCCGTCGGGGTCGCCGGCCGCGGACTTCTCCACCGGCACCGACTCCCCGGTGAGCGCGGCCTGGTGGACCGTCAGGCCGGTCGAGCGCAGCAGCCTTACGTCGGCGGGGACCAGGTCGCCGGGGCCCAGGCGTATGACGTCGCCGGGGACGAGTTCCTCCACGGGGATCTCGCGGGTGGCGGGTGCCTCGTCCTGGTGAGGGCGGCGCTGGACCGTGACCGTGGTGGCCACCAGGCGGCGCAGTCCCGCGGTGGAGCGGTCGGCGCGGTGTTCGCCGGAGGCGCGCAGGAGGCAGCTGACGACGACCAGCAGGAGGATCACCGAGGCGGTGCCCCAGGCGAGGACCGCGGCCGACACCAGGCCCAGACAGAGCAGCACCGCGGTGAACGGGTCACGCAGACTGCGGGCGAACAGCCGGGGCCAGGAGGGATCACGGCCGTCCGGAACCACGTTCTCCCCGAACCGCCCCAGTCGCTCCGCCGCCTGCGCCTCGGTCAGCCCACGCGGGCCGCTGTCGAGTCGCCGGAAGACCTCAAGAAGGGTGGGAGTGGAGGGAGCGGGGACGGAAAGGGTGGCCGGGGTCTCAGGGGTGCCCGCCTCCGACTCCTCAGACACCGGCCTCGCGCAGTCGGCCGGTCGGTGTGGAGGAGGTCGCGGAGGGAGCGGCGGAGGAGGTCTCGCGAGCCGTCAGCTGGCCGACCATGACGCGGACCACGGTCACGATGTCGGGATCGTCGACGTAATAGACCTGCCTACGACCCTCGCGGCGGGCCCGGACCAGTCCCGCAAGCTTGAGTTTCGCCAGGTGCTGGCTGACCGCGGGCAGCGCGCCGCCCACCCGGTCGGCGAGGTGGGTGACATCGCTCTCGCCCTGGGACAGCGCCCACATGATGTGCAGCCGTGCGGAGGAGGCGAGCAGTCCGAACGCGGCGGCCGCCTCGGCGAGCACCTCCGCCGACGGATCCTGGAAAGCGCCGACGACCTTCGCCACAGTCCTCTCCGTCCTCCGCCACGTGTGTCCGGCCCAGTGTAGGGCGGGACAGTGACCGTCCCGCTTCGTCCGGTACCGGTCCCTCCCCTCGTGGGGACCGGTACCGGAGGAAGCGGGTGACCGTGGGCGGAATTCGACCGCGAACGTACGGCGCGCTGGGTGGCATGCGGGGCGCCGGGCTGGTGGCCTGTCAGGGCGTCGCAGGACGGCTGCGCCGCGGGGTCATGATCCTGCCAGCCGAGGCGCCCGCAGAGGAGGCTCCGGTACGGCAGGCGGTGCGTCGCCGCAGGTCAGCCGTATAAAGTGAGTTTTCCGGTCCGGATTCAACCGCGAGGGAAGTTAGGGGTGGGACACCTTGAGTTCCGACTCAGGGGCACGCACGGCCTTCGCGGAGCGTCTCGCGCTGTTGTACAAGGAGGCGGGGAACCCGCCCCTCAAGCGCGTGTCCGAAAGCGTCGGCCGGCTCCAGCGTGTCGACGAACGGGGGCGGCCCGTCCGGGTCTCCGCGCAGCGGATCAGCGACTGGCGGCGGGCCCGGAACGTACCCGCTCAGTTCACCGCGCTCGCGGCCGTACTGCACATCCTCATTCCCGAGGCCCGACGGATCAGTCCCACCCCCGTCTCGGCAGGACTGTACGACCTCGGCCAGTGGCAGCGGCTGTGGGAGCGCGCGCTGGCGCCGGAGGAGGAGACCGTCCAGCCGGAGGCGCCCGCCGGGGTCTGCCCGTACCGGGGCCTCGCCTCCTACCGGCAGGAGGACGCCCGCTGGTTCTTCGGCCGGGAGCGGAGCACGGAGGCACTGATCAAGCTGCTCCGCTCGGCGGCAGAGACCGGCACGGGCGGTCTGGTGATGCTCGTCGGCGCCTCGGGCGCGGGCAAGTCCTCGCTGCTCAACGCCGGTCTGGTGACCGCCCTGGAGGAGGGCGCGCTGGACGAGGAGATCAGCGGCAGGACCGTGGTCCAGCTCGTGCCGGGCGCCGATCCGCTCGCGGAGCTGACCCGTCGAATACCCGAGTTGGAGACGGTTGTTTCCGCCACTGTTTCCGCCACTGTTTCCGCCCTTGCTTCCGCCACGGAAGGCGACCGTCCTTCCGAATTCGCGCCCGCCGTGCGGGAAGCGGTCGCCTCGTGGGCTCAGCGCGAGGCCGCCGCCGCCCGGCCGGTGGTGATCGTGGACCAGTTCGAGGAGGCGTTCACGCTCTGCTCGGACGAGACGGCCCGGCGTACCTTCGTGCGGCTGCTGCATGCCGCGTGCACGCCCTCCGGGCCGGGCGGGACCGCGCCCGCCCTCGTCCTTCTCGGCGTCCGCGCCGACTTCTACGAGCGCTGCCTCGACCACCCCGAGCTCGCCGACGCGCTCCAGCACCGGCACATGGTGCTCGGGCCGCTCACCAGCGGGGAACTGCGTGAGGCCGTGACCGGTCCGGCGCGGGCCGTGGGTCTGGAGCTGGAGCCGGGGCTCGCGGAGCTGATCGTCCGCGAAGTGAGCGCCGACGGTCCGCGCGGGGGTACCTCCCATGCGTTTCGGGCCCTGGGGGAGCATGGCGCGGGCGTGCTGCCGCTGCTCTCGCACGCCCTGCTCGCGACCTGGCAGCGCCGCAAGGCGGGCCGGCTGACGCTGGCCGGCTATCGGGCGGCCGGAGGTATCCAGGGCGCGGTCGCGGCGACGGCCGAGCGGGCCTGGTCGGATCTGGACCCGGCGGCGCGTACGGCGGCCCGGCTGCTGCTGCTCCGTCTGGTGCGCCTGGGCGAGGACACCCAGGCCACCCGCAGGCGCGGCACCCGGCGTCAGCTGGCCGCGGAGTCGACGGACCCCCGCAAGACGGAGGAGTCCCTCGAAGCGCTGGTGCGCGCCCGTCTGGTGACCCTGGACGCGGAGACCGTGGAGATCACCCACGAGGCGCTCCTCACGGCGTGGCCGCGGCTGCGCGAGTGGATCGACGAGGACCGCAGCGACCATCTGCTGCGACAGCGCATCGAGGAGGACGGCCGGTCCTGGGAGGGCTCGAACCGCGACTCCTCGCTGCTGTACCGGGGCTCGCGGCTCGAACAGGCACGCACCTGGGCGAAGTCCGCCGGGGACACCTTCCTGACCCGCAGCGCGGTGGAGTTCCTGGCCGCCTCGGTCCGGCTGCGCCGGCGCACCGTCCTGATCGCGCGGGGCGCGGTGTCGGCCCTGGTGGTCCTCGCGATGGTGGCCGTCGGTTCGGCGGTGGTCGCCTGGCAGCAGCGCAACGACGCCATGTTCGAGCAGGTCGTCGCGGAGGCCGACCGCGTCCAGTACACGGACCCTTCGCTGTCCGCCCGGATCGACCTGGTCGCGCACGCCCTGAGGCCCGACGACGAGGGCACCAACACCCGGCTGATCTCCATCGTCAACGCACCGCTGGCCACTCCGCTCACCGGCCACACCGGCGCCGTCTATCTCACCTCGTTCAGCCCGGACGGCAAGCTCCTCGCCACCGCCAGCTACGACCGGACCGTCCGCCTGTGGGACGTCAGCGACCGCACCCACCCCAAGGCGCTGGGCCGACCCCTCGTCGGCGGCACGAGCTGGGTGAGCAGCGCGGTCTTCAGCCCCGACGGCAGGACCCTGGCCAGTGCCGGGGACGACGGGGAGATCCGGCTGTGGGACATCAGCGACCCGCGCTCGCCGAAGTCCCTGGGCGCTCCCCTGACCGGGCATCGCGGCACGATCTACCTGATCGCCTTCAGTCCGGACGGGCGCACCCTGGCCTCCGCCAGTGAGGACAGGACCGTACGGCTGTGGAACATGCACGACAGGAAACAGCCTCCCGCCAAGCTCACCGGGGCCGGGGCCGCCGTACGGTCGGTGGCCTGGAGTCCCGACGGGCACACACTGGCGGCCGGTGGCGACGACAACACGATCCGGCTCTGGGACACCACCGATCCGCGCAGGGCACGGCCGTACGACCGGGTCCTGACCGGTCACACGGGCCTGGTGCACTCGGTCGCCTTCAGCCCGGACGGGACCGTGCTCGCCAGCGGCAGCGCGGACGACAGCGTACGGCTGTGGGACGTGGCCGACCCGGCCGACGCACAGCCAGTGGGTTCACCGCTCACCGGCCACACCGGGCCCATCTGGTCCGTGGCCTTCAGCCCCGACGGGAGCATGCTCGCCGCCGCCAGCGCGGACAGCACGGCGAGTCTGTGGAGCGTGAGCGACCCGCAGTCCGCCTCGCAGATCGGCGAGCCGCTCGCGGGGAGCAGCGGTGAGATGTACGCGCTGGGCTTCAGCCCCGACGGCAGGACCCTCGCCACCGGCAGCGGGGACAGCAAGGTACGGCTGTGGTCGATCCCGGCGGGAGACCTGGTGGGCAGCACCGGGGCGTTCCGGCGGGACGGCAGGGTGCTCGCCACGGCCGGGCGGGACGGGCGGATCCGGCTGTGGAACGTGACGGACCCGGTCCGGCCCGTGGCCCTGGGCAAACCGTTCACACCCGTGGCGCGCGACCCGGACTCCCAGGTGCTGTTCTCCCCCGACGGCCGCACCCTCGCGGTGCTCAGCACCGGCCGGGTCCACCTGTGGAACGTCACCGACCCGGCCCACCCCATCCCCTACGGTCCGGCGCTCGTCCTGCGCTCCCGGTTCATGGGACCGGACGCACTGGCGTTCAGCCCGGACGGACACACCCTGGCCACCGCCTACGACAGCCGCAACCTCCAGCTGTGGGACGTCACCGACCCGGCCCACCCGGTCTCCCACGGCCCGATCGCCGGCCACAAGGGGTACATAGACGGCCTCGCCTTCAGCCCGGACGGGCACACCCTGGCCAGCGGCAGCGCGGACGGCACGATCCGGCTGTGGAAGGTGACGGACCCGGCCCGTCCGACCCTGCTCCGCAAGCCGCTCACCGGGCACACCGGGCCCGTCAACGTGCTCGTCTTCAGCCCGGACGGGCACACCCTGGCCAGCGGCAGCGACGACGACTCGGTCCGGTTGTGGGACGTGACCGACCCCGCGCACGCCGAGCAGACGGGCGCGGCGCTCACCGGGCACACCGAGGCGGTCGTGTCGCTGACGTACAGCCGTGACGGCTCCACGCTGGCCAGCGGCGGCAACGACAACACGGTCCGGCTGTGGGACGTGGCCGACCCGTCGGCGGCCGGCCCCATCGGGCGGTCGATGAGCCCCAGCGCCAAGACCGGCAGCTTCCTCTCCTTCAGCCCCGACAGCCGCATGCTCGGGGTCTCCAGCGGCGCGGACACCATCCGGCTGTGGGACCTGGACGTCGCCGACGCGATCAGCCGCATCTGCGCCACGACCTCGAACGTTCTGACCCGCCGGGCCTGGGAGGAGTACCTGCCGCGGCTCTCGTACGATCCTCCGTGCGACTGAAGCGCATTACGTGATCCCGCTCACAACTTCTCCCCGCAGCAGAGCACTCCGCTCCCGCTGTTCCTGCGGCCTTGTTAGTGTTGGCCACAGCCCGACCGCTGGTGCATCCCCCGTCGCCAGCGGTCGGGTCTTTTCATGTCTGGTCACGTTTTAGGCTGGGGCAGTGCGCATAACGATCATCACGGCCGTCCACGCCCCGTCCGCCCGCTTCCTGCCGGAGGCCTACGCGTCGCTGTGCGCACAGGAACTGCCCGGGGGCTGGGAGTGGCACTGGGTGATACAGGAGGACGGCCGGACGGACGAGGTGCGCCCGTACGTCCCCGACGATCGCCGGGTGACCTTCCGTCAGGGCCGCCCCGGTGGGCCGGGCGTCGCCCGCACCATCGCGCTCGCGCACGCGATCGGGCCGTACGTGAAGGTCCTGGACGCGGACGACCTGCTCACCCCGGGCGCGCTCGCCCGTGACCTGGCCGCGCTGGAGGCCGATCCCGCGCTCGGCTGGGCGACCTCCCGGGCCCTGGACCGGCTGCCCGACGGTTCCACGGTCGGCTTCCCCGACGGCCCCGACGAGGGCCCCCTCGCACCGGGCGCGCTGCTCGCGCACTGGAAGGCCCACGCCTTTCCGCAGGTCGTCCCTGGAACCCTCTTCGTCCGCCGTGAGCTGCTGCTCGCCCTCGGCGGCTGGATGGCCCTGCCCGCCTCCGAGGACACCGGCCTGCTGCTGGCCCTGGACGCCGTGAGCCGCGGCTGGTTCACCGCCGAGCCCGGCCTCCTCTACCGCAAGTGGGAGGGCCAGGTGACCGGCCAGGCGGCGCATGTGGACACGGTTGAGCGGGCGGCCCGAATAGCGGTGACGGAGGCGCGGGCGCTGGCGCTGGCCGAGTTCAAGTGGGACTGCTGAGCGAGGGGTTGCCGATCCGGGGCAACGGATCCGGGCTCGCGGATCACAGTCCGTCTTCCCCAGGCCCGCAGCCACCACCGCCTCCCGACACCCGACCGAGCCACTCCTCCAGGCCGACCCACCCGGGCTACCCCGGGCCAGCCGATCCGGACCACCAGTCACAAACCACCCGAT